>NZ_JBFODH010000013.1:0-89179 GCF_040908225.1 Aeromonas sp. R5-3
ATAACACGGTAGGGGTACCGTTTTGTTATCCGGTTTGAAGCCGTATGACCACTCCCTTTTGTGGGCAACTGTCAGGTGAATACCATCTCCATACAAGTTATGGTCTAAACCTTCGATACTTGGAAGCAAACAAGAGGTCCATCCTCGGGAACTCAGGTCTGTGCCTTCGTGCTTCCACGGTGGCTATGGCTTCTTATTAAACTTCTGCGCGGACTTGAAGGTGGTCAGCCACTACCGTGCAGTGCTGGCCGGTATGTAGGATTGAGCTGTTCGGCGGCGCCTGGGTTGGCGCGATCAGTTATGCTGCCTGGGGCAATCCAGAGGGTGCGGCCAGTGACGGCGCACCGGATGGTGCCGCTCTGGTCGATGGCCACAGGGGTAAGCCCGTCCACGATATGGCGGCTACCAATAGTACTCTTCCCGGTTGACGGTCTGTTTGCTGTTCATGTTGATACCCACTCCTCGCTGTAGTCGTCCGCCCGTCTTAACCCCAACCCCCCTCGCTGCTTTCCTGGCTTCATGGATGCCGGCGGGCACAATTTCCCACCCTTGCAGGCGGGTCTTGATGCCCAGGCGAGCGGAGGTAATGCCCATCAGGCGCTTAATGTCTTCGCCATAGCTGTTGGCCTGCTCCTCGATGAGGCGGGCCAGCTTGATGGGATGCTCGGCACGGGTGGCCAGTGCACCGCCCATGGTGTGCAGGTAGCAGCGAAAGATGCCGTTATCTGCGGCAAAGCGAGCTGCCTCAAAACGCGGGTCTTGCAGCACTGGCTTGGGGGGGCCACCAGAACGGCATTCTTCTTGGCGTTGCTGATGCGGCGCAGCTCGCGCCATACACCGACCGGGGCGCCTCCGATCTGCTGGAAGGTGCGAATGCCCCACCAACTGGCCCAGGCCACGGCATGCAGGGCGCCTTCATCAGCAGCGGTGCCGGCTTCTTCGTCATCGTCCAGGTAGGCGCCGTCGATGTTCTTGGCAATGTATTTGGCGATATAGCCCGCGGCATCCCCCTTGGCCGGGGCTATCTCTTTCCAGTCAAAGCGGGGTGTGAAGTCGGTAAAGGGTGGGGCGCCCTTGATATTCCGTACCCGCTCGTCGTGGTCATCGGTCAGGGCATAGCGTTACAGAATGCCGATCACCCAGGCCCAATATTGCGGGCACATAAACAGCAGCAGGTGCCAGTGCGGGGTGCCGTCGTGGTGGCGCTCTCAGATCCGAGAGGGGGAGGGTACTTATCTGCTTTGAGTAAGCAAGAAGGGCGCATTTCACAAGCCAATCAAGGGGTGGGGCCAGGTTCCAGCTCGGGTTGTCTCGGCGCTTGCCGGTATCGAGCCGGGCAGAATCGATGGTTTGTCAACGCCTTTCCTTTGCACGCGATGTAAGCGGCATCCGCGCTCAATCTGTGCTGTCCGGCCTCGATGGACAAACGAATGAATGTCGCGGGGGTGGCGATATTTCAAGCATTTCATATGCCAACAAACAAGAGATATTGATCACCAATCGAGCAAGTAACGGGCTCTGGTTGAAATCATCCTTGATAACAAAATGATTTGTAGGGAGAAAAGGGCACCTTAACTATGGTCAGTGAAGGGGCTTTTTTTGTATTATTCCCCTCTTGACCTTATTTAGCCTAAAGGCTCCTGTACCGGGAGTGGTGACGAGGAAGACATGCAACAGCTTGAAGAAGTAGTCGGCCAAGCCAGGGCCGAAATTGAGGGCGTAAGCGACATCGCCGCCCTTGACGAAATCCGGGTCAAATATCTGGGTAAAAAGGGCTTTTTTACCGAGCAGATGAAGGGCCTGGGCGCCCTGTCCGCTGAAGAGCGTCCCGCCGCGGGCGCCGTGATCAACCAGGCCAAACAGCAAGTGCAGGATGCCCTGAACGGGCGTCGTGAAGCCCTCGAAGTTGCCGTGTTGAACCAGAAGCTGGCCGCCGAGACTATCGACGTCAGCCTGCCGGGCCGCCGCATCGAGAATGGCGGTCTGCACCCGGTGACCCGCACCATCGAGCGCATCGAGCGCCTGTTTGGCGAGATGGGCTTCAAGGTTGCCCGTGGTCCCGAGATTGAAGATGGCTTCCACAACTTCGATGCGCTGAATATCCCGGCGCACCACCCGGCGCGTACCGATCACGATACCTTCTACTTCAATCCTGATCTGATGCTGCGTACCCACACCTCGGGCGTGCAGATCCGCACCATGGAGCATCAGCAGCCGCCGATCCGCATCATAGCGCCGGGCCGCGTCTATCGTAACGACTACGACATGACCCACACCCCGATGTTCCACCAGGTCGAAGGCCTGCTGGTTGACGAGCATGCCAGCTTCACCGAGCTCAAGGGCATCCTGCACGACTTCCTGCGCAACTACTTCGAGGAAGACTTGACCATTCGCTTCCGTCCTTCCTATTTCCCGTTCACCGAGCCGAGCGCCGAAGTGGACGTGATGGGCAAGAACGGCAAGTGGCTGGAAGTGCTGGGTTGCGGCATGGTGCACCCGAACGTGCTGCGTTCGGTCGGCATCGATCCGGAAAAATACTCCGGCTTTGCCTTCGGCATGGGCGTTGAGCGCCTGACCATGCTGCGTTACGGGGTCAACGACCTGCGTGCCTTCTTTGAAAACGACCTGCGCTTCCTCAAGCAGTTCAAGTAAGGGCGAGAGAACATGAAATTCAGTAAATCCTGGGTGATGGAGTGGGTCCGCACCGAGTTGAGTGACAACGCACTGGCCGAGCAGATCACCATGGCCGGTCTGGAAGTGGACGCCGTGGAAGCGGTGGCTGGCCAGTTCAACAACGTGGTGGTGGGTGAAGTGGTCGAGTGCGCCCAGCATCCGGACGCCGACAAGCTGCGGGTGACCAAGGTCAACGTGGGCGAAGAAGAGCTGCTGGACATCGTCTGCGGAGCGCCAAACTGCCGCCAGGGCCTCAAAGTGTGCGTGGCCAAGGTCGGGGCGACCCTGCCGGGTGATTTCACCATCAAGAAAGCCAAGCTGCGCGGCCAGCCGTCTCACGGCATGCTCTGCTCCTTCAGCGAGCTGGGTATCGACGTCGAGGCCGATGGCATCATCGAGCTGCCGCTTGACGCCCCCATCGGCACCGATATCCGCGACTACCTCGCGCTCAACGACGTCAGCATCGACGTGGATCTGACCCCGAACCGTGCCGACTGCCTCGGCATCGCGGGTCTGGCCCGTGAAATCGGCGTGCTCAACAGTGTGGACGTGGTCGAGCCGACCTGGACCCCTGCTGCTGCCACCATCGACGCTACCTTCCCGATCCGGGTTGAAGCGCCGGCAGATTGCCCCCGTTATCTCGGCCGCGTCATCAAGGGGCTGAACCTGCACGCCCAGAGCCCACTCTGGATGCAGGAGAAGCTGCGCCGTGGCGGCATCCGCTCCATCGACGCCATCGTCGACATCACCAACTATCTGCTGCTGGAATACGGTCAGCCGATGCACGCCTTCGACCTGGCGACGCTTGAAGGGGAACTGGTGGTGCGCCGCGCCAAGGCCGACGAGCCGATGACTCTGCTCGATGGCAACGAGGTGAAGCTCAAAGAGACCACGCTTGTTATCGCAGACGCCCAGGGCCCTGCCTGCATGGCCGGCATCTTCGGCGGCGATCGCACCGGTGTCTCCGAGAACACCACCGACATCCTGCTGGAGTGCGCCTTCTTCGCGCCGCTCTCCATCACCGGCCGTGCCCGTGCCTACGGTCTGCACACCGACTCCTCCCACCGCTTCGAGCGCGGCGTCGACCCTGAGCTGCAGGCCAAGGTGATGGATCGTGCCACCCGTCTGCTGCTGGATATCTGCGGTGGTGAAGCGGGTCCGGTCATCGAGGTCAAATCCGATGATCATCTGCCCAAGGCTGCCCCCATCAAGCTGCGCCGTGCCAAGCTCGACAAGGTGATCGGCATCAGCGTGGCGGATGCGCAGGTGGTCGAGATCCTGACTCGCCTGGGCATGCAGGTGACCGTGGATGCCGACGGCTGGACCGCGCTGGCTCCCTCCTGGCGTTTCGATATCGCCATCGAGGAAGATCTCATCGAGGAAGTGGCCCGCATCTACGGCTACAACAACATCCCGAATCTGAAACCCGCCGCATCTCTGGCGATGGTGGAGCAGGCAGAAGGGCAGGTGACCCTGAAGCGGGTGCGCGACCTGCTGGTCGATCGCGGCTTCCAGGAAGCGATCACCTACAGCTTCGTCGATCCCAAGGCTCAGCAGACCCTGTTCCCGCAGAGCGATGCCATCGTGCTGCCGAACCCGATCTCGGTCGAGATGTCCGCCATGCGCGTCTCTCTGTTCCCGGGTCTGGTGCAGGCGGTGGTCTACAACCAGAACCGTCAGCAGCCGCGGGTGCGCCTGTTCGAGCAGGGCCTGCGCTTCATCAAGGACGAAAATGCCGAGAACGGCATCCGTCAGGAGCCCATGCTGGCCGGCATCATCACCGGCAACCAGAGCGACGAACACTGGGACATCAAGAGCCGCGCTGCCGACTTCTTTGATCTGAAAGGGGATCTGGAAGCTGTGCTGGATTTGACCGCCGAAGGGGCTACCTTCACCTTCGAGCGTGCCGAGCACAGTGCCCTGCACCCGGGCCAGAGCGCGTCGATCCTGCGCAATGGCGAGGTCATCGGCCACATCGGCGTGATCCACCCGAGCCTCGAGAAGAAGCTGGGCCTCAAGAGCCGCGCCGTGATGTTCGAGCTGGAGCTGGACAAGCTGACCCCGGCCAAGGTGCCGGTTGCAGCCGAAGTTTCCCGCTTCCCGGCCAACCGTCGCGACATCGCCGTGGTGGTTGATGTTGCGGTTCTGGCCGGCGATGTGCTGGCAGTAATTAAAAAAGTTGGCGGAAATCAGGTAGTTGGAATAAACTTGTTTGACGTATACCAGGGTGCTGGTATGGCCGAGGACAAGAAGAGCCTGGCCATTAGTCTTGTTCTGCAAGACACCCAGCGCACTCTGGAGGAGAAAGAGATTGCCGAGACCGTAGACAATGTCGTGCGGGCCCTTGGTGAAGAGTTGAATGCATCCTTGAGGGATTGATCTATGGCGCTTACCAAAGCCGACATTGCAGAGCACCTGTTCACCCAGCTCGGGATGAGCAAGCGTGAAGCCAAAGATATGGTGGAAGCCTTCTTTGAAGAGATCAGACAAGCGCTTGAGCGTGGTGAACAAGTCAAGATTTCAGGCTTCGGTAACTTTGATCTTCGTGAGAAGAACCAGCGTCCAGGACGTAACCCGAAAACCGGCGAAGATATTCCCATCAGCGCCCGGCGGGTGGTCACCTTCCGCCCTGGTCAGAAACTCAAGGCCAGGGTCGAAAATGTTGAACCCAACGAGTGACAAAAAGCCAGGCAACCGCCTGGCTTTTACTTTTTCATGATAAAAACCAGTCTTTTGCTAGGTCTGCTGCTGGCCGCGCCACTGCAGGCGATGGATCTGCCTCTCTCCACGACCGCCAAGGCATTTGCCGATGCCACCCAGTCGCTGACCATCTGTTATCCGGCGCTCATCAGGCCGCCTTATCTCGATGAGTCGGGAGGGCTGCTGGTCGATCAGATGGAGCGACTGGCCGAACAGCTCCCCTTTCCGCTCATCTATCAGAAGCTGCCCAACTGGTCTGCCGTGCGCAGCGGATTGCTGGAGGGGCGCTGCGATCTCATTCCCAACGTGGGCCCCTCCCTGGAGGCCCTGCCCGGGATGGCGCTCAGTCGTGCCATGCTGGAGGCCGAGTCCGCCATCCTCTATCGCGGCGAGCTGGGGCAGGCCAGGTTTCTGGTCTCGCCCATCTGGCAGGCGAACGAGGTGCTGCGGGCCCTCTATCCCCATTCAACCCAGCAGCCCCTGACCGAGGCGGACAACTGGTACGCGGCGCTGGCGGCGGGCAAGGGGACGGCCTACCTCGGCGACTACCTGCAGCTGCGTTACCTGATGCGCGAATACCCGGACACCGGGCTGCGGCTGAGGCGCCTGCGCAGCGACGAGCTGGTGGTGAGCTACCGGCTGATGATGCGGGACAAACCGGCACTGCGCGAACTGATCGACACCGCCATCCGCTACCTGCCGCCGGGCTCCCTCTATCAGGATCTCGACCGCTACCTGGCGCAGGGGGAGCAGGACATCAACCCGCTCCACTTCACCGACAAGGAGCAGGCCTGGCTGGTCGGCACCTCCAGCGCCATCAAGCTGGTGGTCAACCCGGATCTGATGCCCTACAGCGGCCTCGACGAGCAGGGCGATCTCAAGGGGTGGAGCGCGGACGTGCTGAAACTGGTGAGCCAGCAGACCGGGCTCAACTTCCACGTGATCCCCACCGCCAGCCGGGAAGAGGCGCTGGCCAAGCTGCAAAGCGGCGAGGCGGACATGATGGTCGGCCTGCTGGAGACGCCGGCCCTGACCGATGCCTTCGACTTCACCCGGATCATGGCGGTCAGCCGTTATGCCCTGGTGAGCCGCAAGACCCAGCCGTTCGAGACGCTGGCGGCGGTGAAGGGCAGGATAGTGGTGCCCGCCACCCTCTATGACGAAGAGATGCTGACCCGCCTGGAGGGCGAACATCGTTGGCGCAAGAGCGACACCCTGGCAGCGGGGATTGCGGCGGTACAGAGCGGAGCGGCCGACGCCATGCTTGCCGAGCTCTATCAGCTGCAATACCCGCTTCGCAACAACCAGCTGGATGGGTTGGAGGTGCGGGAGCTGCCGCAGCGTTTCGGGTTGGGGTTTGCCATCAGTCGGCACAGCCCCAGGCTTGCCGGGGTGATGGAGCAGAGTCTGATGACCCTCACCGGCAAGCAGAATGACGATCTCAAACTGCGCTGGCACCGGCTGGTACTGACCCAGCAGGCCGGGGTCAGCTACGGGATCTGGCTGGGTTCGGTGTTGCTGGCGCTGCTGATCAGTGCCGGTGTCATCTGGCTGATCTGGCGCTCGCGCCAGCAGCTGGCACGGGAGGTGAGTCAGCGCCAGGAGATGGAGCAGACTCTGGCACTGGAGAGCCAGTTCCGGGAGTCCCTGTTCCAGGCGCTGCCGGTGCCCGTGTTCCTGCGGGACAATCAGGGCGAGATCATCAAGCGCAACAAGCAGGCCAAGCGGCTGGAGGCCCGCTACCTGGCGGAGTTGCACTTGCCGCAGGCCCAGTTGCAAGAGAGCGAGGGGGAGATGGCGCTGGGTGATCAGGTCTACTCCTACGCCCAGATCCCGCTCCAGCTCGGCAAGCAGTCGCCGGCGGGGGATCTCATCGCGCTCTCCAACATCAGTGCCCTGCGCGAGCGCACCCGCTTGTTGCGCCAGGCCGAGCGGCGCCTGCGGGCGCTGACCAACACGGTGCCCGGCGTGGTGATCCAGTTCCTGCTGCACGAGGAGGGGATCCGTCAGGTGGAGTTCATCAGCCGCGGCAGCTATGAGCTGCTGGGGCTGGCCAGCCAGCAGATCCGCCGCAATCCGGGCGAGGCGCTGGGACGGCTGGCACCGCAGGACAAGGTCGAGATGCAGCAGCCCATGCGCGAGATGCTGCAGGCCGGCCAGCCCTTCTCCTATGCCCTGCGCTACCAGCATCCGCTCAAGGGTACCCGCTGGCTGCAGTTCTACGGCCGGGGGCGCAGCCTGCCCGAGCAGGGGTGGCGGGTATACGGGGTGGTGCAGGATGTGACGGCGCGGGTCGAGCAGGAGCAGGCGCTGCAGGCCTCTCATGAGCGGGCCGAGCAGGCCGTGCTGGCCAAGGGGCGTTTCCTCGCGGCGGTGAGCCACGAAATTCGCACCCCCATGAACGCCATCCTGGGGCTGCTGGAGTGGATCAGCCACACCCCCCTCAATGCCGAACAGCACTCTGCGCTCTCCCATGTCAGGCAGGCGGGGGACGAGCTGCTGGGCCTGCTCAACGACGTGCTCGATTTCAGCCGCAACGAGAACCGGCAGCTGGCGCTCTCGCCCCAGCCCACCGATCTGGTGGACTTGTGCGAGCATGTGGCTGCCGTGCACTGGTCCAAGGCCCGCTCCAAGCGGCTGCAACTGCGGCTGGATCTGGATCACCGACTGCCCGCTCAGGTGGAGCTGGATCCCCATCGGGTGCAGCAGGTACTGCACAACCTGCTGGCCAATGCCATCAAGTTCAGCAGCCGTGGCGAGGTGGTGCTGTGGGCCCACCGGGACGGCACCCAGCTGTTGTGCGGGGTGGATGACGAGGGGCCCGGCATCAGTGCCGAGCTGCTGCCGCGCCTGTTCCTGCCCTTTGAACAGGGTGGGGAGGAGGGGCAGCCGCGGGCCCAGGGGACCGGGCTCGGGCTTGCCATCTGTCGCCAGCTGATGGAGCAGATGGGGGGAGAGATCCGGGTCGAGCCGCGCACAACTGGCGGCAGCCGCTTCACCTGTGCATTGCCGCTGGTGTTGCTGCAGGAGATGCCGCGCTGGCGCCCGCGGGTGAGCAGCGTCCATGTGGCACTCGACGGGGCGGAGCGGGACTATCTGCTGCCCTGGCTCGGCGAGCTCGATCTGCCGGACGATCCGGCCGGCCCGGTGCTGAGCGCCCGCCAGGATGAACAGGGGCTGCGCTACTGGGACTGGCAGGGCGAACCCTGGGTGCCGGGCTCGGTGGTCAGCTTGATGCAGCCGCGGCTGGTGCCCTCCGCCCAGGGCGTGATCACGCAGCCGGGGCAGGGGATGCGGGTGCTGCTGGTTGAAGATCACGAGGTGAACCGGGTATTGATCAGCATGCAGCTGACCCAGCTGGGGGCCCAGGTGATCAGCGCGGCCAACGGCCAGCTGGCGCTCGACATGCTGCAGCACGAGACGGTCGATCTGGTGCTGACCGATCTGCAGATGCCGGTGATGGACGGAGCCGAGCTCTGCCGCCGACTGCGAGACACCCCGCGCTGGCAACATCTGCCCACCTACGTGATCACCGCCGATCTCAGCGAGCCGGCGGCGGCGCAGCTGGCCAGCTGCGGTTGTCGTGGTCATCTGGACAAGCCGCTGCTGCTCAAGGATCTCGCCAATCTGCTGCGCACCCTGGGGGACCCCGCACCCGAGCCGAACCCGGAGCAGAAGGCGGCAGCGCCTGCTTCTTGGTCAGAAGCCCAGATGCCGCTGCTCACCCCCGAGCTCATCTCCCTCTATCTGGAGGCGACCGGCCAGGATCTGGCCGACATTGAGCGCTGTGTCACACAAGCAGACGAGATGGCACTGGAAGCCGCTTTACACAAGATGAAGGGGGCCGCCAAAATGGTGGGCGCGACCCCGCTCGTCCAGGTGATTGAACAGTGGAAACGGGATCCACGGCAACCCCTGCTACCCCCGCTGCGGCAAGCTCTGGACGAGGTGTGCCGGCGACTACGTGAGAGGCTCTGACATGATCATCACAGATGAAGAGTTACTGGCCTTGCTGAACTCGGAAGAGACGGATGAGCGCCTGTTCCACCCCGTGACCATCTATGCCCTGGACGGGGTTGCCTATCGGGCGGCAAAAGCCGTCGAACTGCCGGAATTTGCCACCCTGCGCCGCACCCGGCCCGATGCCTGCTGGCAGTGGGAAGGGCTGTTTGCCGCCGGTGCCATCGCCCTGTTCGATCCCGACTCCCACGCTGGTGCCGACTACCTGCCGCAATTGACAGCGCAGGCGGAGGGGATCTATCGCCTCACTGATGACTGGCTGGCGGGGGTCAATGGCCGCTATCTGGCGTGGCAGGAGTGGCTGGCCCAGACCCAGGTGTTGTTGCTGGAGGATCACCCGTTTCAGGGGGCCCACATTCAGCAGGAGATCAGGGGACTGGGATTGCCCTGTCAGTGGGTGCAGGATGGCAATGCCTGCATCAAGGCGCTGGCCGGTGGCGAGATCAAGCTACTGGTGAGCGATCTCAGCCTGGTGGATCAGGATGCCATCAGCCTGCTGATGAGCCAGCCCCAATACCAGCACAGCGGCCTGCCCATCGTGCTGCTCTCCGCCCACGACCAGACCCTGATCGACGGCGCCCGCCGCCTGCTGCACGATGCCGGGTTCAACGTGCTGGCGGCCCTGGCCAAGCCGCTGCTGGCCGACGATCTGCTGAGCCTGCTCAAGGGGCTTTATCTGTGGCCGCAGCGTCAGCGCCGCCTGAGCGGACTGCGCCGTACCATCCGCACCTGGCAGGGGGAGGAGAAGGGGTTGCTCGGACTCTTGTCCGATCCCCCGTCTCCCTTGCCCATCTGGCTGGCGGTGACCGGTTTGCCGCCGCGCTGGGAGCTGGTGCGCGAATGGCTCGTCCAGCGGGGCAGGGAGCCTGGCGAGCTCACCCTGCTGATCCACCGGCGCGACCACCTGCTGAGCCAGGCGGAGCGTTTTGCCCTGGTGCTGCAGGCCAGTCTGGCGGGGGCACGGCTCGCCCTGCTGCTGGACAACGATCAGCACATTCCGTTCGACTTGCTGGAGCGGATGCCGCTGCAGCACCTGCTGTTGGGGCAGAGCCTGCTGCCGAGCCTGGAGGCCATGACCCCGGACTCCCTGCTGGGGCGTTTCATCAACCGAGCCAGAGAGCTTGGCATCGCCCTCTATCTGGACGATCCCTTCAATCTGCTCGACCACAGTCTGTGGCGCGATCGCGGCATGGCGGGGCGCTGGTAGAGGGTGGCCCGCTACCTCTGCTGGCCGCCGGACGAAGCCCGGCTGCGGCGTTCCCTGGCCGGCTGGCTTCATCCCCGTACCCGCGCCGACCTGCCGCTGATGATGGAGGTCGGGGGCGTTCCCTGCCGTTTGCAGGAGCTGGCGGGGGCCGATCCCGCCCGCATCCGGACGGCTTATGACGAACTCGGCGAGCAGAGCGTCTACCTGCGTTTCATGCGCGCCAAACAGAGGTTGAGCGACGAGCAGCTCGCCTTCTTCCTCGATTACCCCAGGGAACACCAGATCGGCCTGCTGCTGACCGACGGCCAGGGGCGGCCGCTGGCCCAGGCCCAGTCCATCCGGCGGCGGTTGCACCCGGATCGGGCCGAGTTCTCCTGCATCGTCGCCGATCACTTCCAGCACAGAGGGGCGGGGCGGCGCATCCTGCTGGCGCTGGCCTTGCTGGCGCGAGGCGAGGGGATCCGCGAATGGACGGCGGAGGTGCTGCCCCAGAATCGCCCCATGCTGGCGCTGCTGCGCGGGCTGGGCCTGCCGCTCACCCTGGTGACGGGGCGGGAGCTGGTGTTCGTGCGACTCGATTTGAGCGTGCTCGACACCCTGTAACCGCATCATAAGACCAAGGGCGAATAGGCCGGTTTTTCACCCTGTGCTAAGGTCAGCCAGAGAGCTAGCCAGAGGGAGTCAGTCATGGTGCAGTCAGCGAAACACATCGTCATTCTTACCGGTGCCGGGATCTCGGCCGAGTCGGGCATCAAGACCTTTCGCGCCTGTGACGGTCTGTGGGAGGAGCACAGGGTGGAGGACGTGGCGACGCCGGAGGGCTATGCCCGGGATCCGGAGCTGGTGCAGGGCTTTTACAACTCTCGCCGTCATCAGCTGCAGCAACCCCACATTCACCCCAATCCGGCCCACTATGCGCTGGCCCGGCTCGAGCGCCTGCTGCCGGGCTGCGTCACCCTGGTGACCCAGAACATCGACAACCTGCACGAGAGCGCCGGCAGCAAGAACCTCATTCATATGCACGGTGAGCTGCTCAAGGCGCGCTGCCCAGGCTCGGGCCAGGTGATCGAGTGGCGCGGCGATCTCCATCAGGAGGAGCTGTGCACCTGCTGCCAGTTTCCCCAGCCGCTGCGCCCGCACGTGGTCTGGTTCGGCGAGATGCCGCTCGGGCTGGATCGCATCTACGGCGCGCTGGCCCAGTGCGATCTCTTCATCTCCATCGGCACCTCTGGCGCCGTCTATCCGGCGGCCGGTTTCGTGCACGAAGCGGGATTGAACGGAGCCCATACCATAGAGCTCAACCTGGAGCCGAGCGAAGTGGGCAGCCAGTTTGACGAGAAACGCTACGGTCCGGCCTCGTTGCTGGTGCCGGCCTATGTGGATGAGCTGCTGCAACGCTGCGGCGTGCACCAGCCGGCGCAGATCGAGGGGCACAACTGGATGGAGATGCGCGGCCCCTAGCTATTGTGCATCAGCACAGTTGCAATGAACCGGTGAAATCGCCACACTGGCAGCCAAAAAATGGGACGCAGTTGGCGCAACTTACATGATCACTCTCAAGCAATGGATCGCTTTTTCCCTCCTGATGCTGGCCTGTGCTGGCGCATCGGCACAGGCCTCCCTGATGACCCTGGTGTTGCCAGACGGCCAGCCAGTGGCCCTCGATGAGGCGACCCTCTCCGCCTTGCCACAGACCGAGTTTACCACCACCACCCCCTGGACCCAGGGCGCCCACCACTATCGCGGGCCGACCCTGGCAACCGTGCTGGCGGCGCAAGGGATCCAGGATGCCCGCAAGATCGCCGTCTCGGCCCTCAACGGTTATCAACAGGTGGTGGATCTGGCCCTGTTCGACGGCGTGCCGCTGACCCTGGTGCGTGCGGAGGACGGCAAGCCGCTGATCCGGCGCAACAAGGGGCCGCTCTGGTTGCTCATCCCGTTTACCAGCTATCCCAAACTGGACGTGCCCGCCATCCACAACTGCATGGTGTGGCAGGTGACCCGCATCGAGATCGTCGATTGATGGGGCTATCCCGCCACAAACTGCTGCTGGTGGCGGTCTCGCTGCTGTTTCTGCTCTCGTCGGGCAGCAGCCTCTATCTGCAGCATCGCCAGGAGCAGCTGGTCGATACCTTCTACCGCAACATCCACTGGAACATCAGCCAGGTGATGCTCGAATCCCAGCGTTTTCTCGCCGATCTGCGGCTCTATCGGGTCGGCCAAGTGGAGATGGAGACCCTGAGCCTCGATTACGATCTGCTGTGGAACCGGCTCGACATCTTTCTCATCAGCAGTGAAACCGCCGAGGCGCGTGAGCGGCACGGGCTTGGCAGGGCGCTGGCCGGACTGTTCGAGCAGATCAAGCGGCTCGAGCCCCAGATGGCGGCAGGGGAGCTGCGGGAAGGGGCCCAACTCGCCCGCCTGCAGGAGGCGATCGCCAGCCAGACCCGGCTCATCGAGCAGATAGGCAACCAAATCCTCTCCGGTCAGGAGCGGGAACGTTCGGTGAGCCAGATCCGCAGCAGCCTGTTCTGGCTGCAGATCTGGCAGCTGATCCTGCTGCTGACCGGCGGCGCCCTGGTGGCCGCCCTCATTCGTGCCAACCTGGCGAATCGCCGGCTCGCCCTGCTCGACCCCCTGACCCGGCTTGGCAACCGCCGGGCCCTGCAGGAGCAGCTCTCCCGCGCCCTGTATGCCGGCGAGGTGAGCGCCCTGGTGGTGCTCGATCTCAAACGCTTCAAGCAGGTCAATGATCTGCTCGGCTATCAGGTCGGTGATCGGCTGTTGCAGACGGTGGCCGACAAGCTGCAGCAGGCCCACGGCAGTCACGCCTACCGGCTCGGTGGTGACGAGTTCGCCGTGGTGCTGACCACGGCGGACGGGACGCTGGAAGCGCGCATCCACCAGCTGATGAACCTGCTCCACTTCGAGTTCGTGACCCGGGAGTGCAGCTTCGAGCTGGCCTGCCGGCTCGGGGTGGCCAGAGCGCAGCAGCAAGATGCCGGCCGGCTGCTGGATCAGGCCATCCTGGCTCTCAATCAGGCCAAGCGCAGCCAGGAGGGGGATATCAGCTGGTTTGCGCCGGCCATGCTGCAGCAGTTGCAGTTGACCCAGCACCAGCTGCATCAGCTGCGCGACTGGCTGGCCGGGCGCGAGCCGGCGCCGCTGCGGGTGGCACTGCAGGCGATGACGGATGAACAGGGCAACGGCCTGTGGCAACTGGCGCTCTACTGGCAAGAGCAGGGCACGCCCTGTCCTATGCGCTGGCTGCAGGAGTGCGGCGTGCTGGGCCCCGTGCTGGCCCGGCTGCTGCAGGCGCACGAGACGCTGCGTGGCGATGGTCGTGCCTTGTTGGTCCCGCTCGACAACCAGGCTCAGCTGGCCCAGGTGCTGGCCTGTCTGCCGGGCACATCTCGCACGCCGCTGGTGCTGCTGGTGCCGGCACTGCAACCGGATACTGCCTTGCTGGCGGGATTGCGGCAGCAGGGTTGCACCCTGGCGCTCAGAGACATTGGCAGCGCCACCCCGGCGCAGCTGGCGGCCGGTTGGCCTGTGCGCTACTGGTTGCCGCAGGATGATGAACATGGCGAGTTGTTGCAGCCGCTGGCCCGGCGACTGGGGCTGGTGCAACTGCAGGTGCTGGCGGGCGGTGAGGCAAGGCAGCTGGCCTGAGAGCCAGCAAGGATTGAGCTGAGCAAAGATGAAACGAAACAAGGCGACCCTAGGGTCGCCTTGTTTTTTTATTGTACGTGTATGTCAGGAGCGGGGGGCGCAGGAATCTCTGATCACCAGATCTGGGTCGACGGTGATCAGGTGGTCCGCCAGCACCTCACCGTTGATGCGTGCCAGCAGCCGGGTGACGGCGAGGCGGCCCAGCTCCTCTTTCGGCTGGTTGACCGTGGTGAGCGGCGGCGACATGAATTCGGCCAGCGCCACGTTGTCATAGCCGACGATGGAGAGATCCCGCGGGATCACCAGTCCCGCCTGATGCGCGGCGCTGATGGCCCCCATCGCCATCATGTCGTTGCAGACGAACAGCGCGCTGGGACGCTCGGGCAGCGCCAGCAGACGGCGCATCGCTTGATGGCCGCTGGCGCAGTCAAAGTCCCCCTCCTGAACCCAGTGCGGATTGACGGTGAGCCCGGCCTCCTGCATCGCCTGCTCGAAGCCCGCCTGCCGCTGGTTGGCGGGGGCGCGGCTGTGAGGGCCGGTGATGCAGCCGATGGCGGTGTGACCCAGCCCCAGCAGGTGGCGGGTCGCCAGATAGCCGCCGCGATGGGAGTTGTCGGCGATGAGGTCCACGTCGGCACTCTCCATCCCCCAGTCCATCACCACTACCGGCAGGCTTTTGAGCCAGTCGAGCTGGTTGAACACCTCCTGCTGTCCCTCGCTGCACATGATGAGCAGACCGTCGACCCGCTTGCGCAGCATCATCTTGAGGTAGGAGAGGGCGGTCTCGGCCTGCCCCTCGGTGTTGCCCAGCATCAGGTTGTAGCCCTGCTCGAAGCAGTAGCGCTCCACCCCGCGTACCACCTCGGCGAAGAAGGGGTTGCTGGAGGTGGTGACCAGCATGCCGATACTGTTGGTTTCCTTCACCTTGAGGCTGCGGGCCACCAGGCTCGGGGCATAGTTGAGATCGCGCATGGCGGCGAAGACCCGCTCGCGGGTCTCCTCGGCGACGAAACGGGTCTCGTTGATGACGTGGGAGACAGTGGTGGTCGACACCCCCGCCAGCGCCGCCACATCCTTGATATTGGCCATCAGTGCCCCTGCGCAGTCTGCTCAAGCAGGAAGGCGTCGACCTCCTGCTTGCTCGGGATGGAGCTCTGGGCACCAAACCGGGTGACGGAGAGCGCCGCGGCGCCGTGGGCAAAGCGCACGGCCGCGTTAAAGTCGGCGCCGGCGAGCTCGGCCGCCAGCAGGGCGCCGTTGAAGGTATCGCCGGCCGCCGTGGTGTCCACTGCTTTCACCCGAAAACCCGGGATGAGCGCTTGTTGCTGCCCCTTGCTGCAATAGACCCCTTGCGATCCCAGGGTGATCATCACCTCTTCGATGCCCATCTGGTGGAAACGGGCGGCAGCCTTTGCCGCGCTCGCCTCGTCGGTGACCTTGACGCCGGTCAGCAGCTCGGCTTCGGTCTGGTTGGGGGTGATGAGATCCACCAGTGCCAGCAGTTCGCTCGAGAGCGGGCGAGCGGGGGCGGGGTTGAGCACCACCCGGGTGCCGTGGGCACGGGCCAGGCGGGCGGCTTCCAGCACACTCTCCAGCGGGACTTCCAGCTGCAGCAGCAGGGTGTGGGCATCGGCGATCATCGCTTCATGGCCTTTCACCACGGATGGGGTGAGGGCGCCGTTGGCTTCGGCTGAGATGCCGATGCTGTTCTCCCCCTCATCGCTCACATAGATGATGGCGATCCCGGTGGGGAGCTTGGGGTCGAGCTCGACGGCGCTCACGTCGATGCCGTCTTTAGCAAAGCCGGTCTTCATCTGGTGGCCAATGGCGTCATCGCCGATGCGGGCGATAAAGGAGACTTGTGCACCTAACCGGGCGGCGGCCACCGCCTGGTTGGCGCCCTTGCCACCGGGCACCACTTGATAGCTGTGGCCGGTCAGGGTTTCACCTGGGCGAGGAAAGTGGGGAACGCGCAGCACGTGGTCTGCATTGACACTGCCCAGAACGACGAGACGATTCATGTTGAGTACTCCTGATGCATCTTGGCATGGACACGAAAGCCGGATCCAGGCCGGGAGGCACCGTAAACCTTGAGTGAAAAGGGGGAGGCGAACCTCCCCCCATCAACTTACTTGCTGACCACTTGCAGCGGAACTGGGATGGATTTTTCCACCGGCTGGCCCTTGAGCACCTTGTCGGCGGTTTCCACGCCGATGGCGCCAATCAGGGCGGGCTGCTGGGCCACGGTGGCGGCCAGTTTACCCTTGGCCACGGCGGCCTTGCCATCGTCGGTGCCGTCGAAGCCGACGATCATCACCTCTTTGCCGGCGGCCTGCACGGCGCGGATGGCACCCAGCGCCATCTCGTCGTTCTGGGCGAACACCGCCTGCACGCTCGGGTGAGCGGCCAGCAGGTTCTCCATGACGTTCAGACCCTTGGTGCGGTCAAAGTCGGCGGGCTGGGAGGCCAGCACTTCCAGCTTGTTGGCGGCCACGGCCAGGGCAAAGCCTTCGCCGCGGTCACGGGCGGCGGAGGTGCCGGCGATCCCTTCCAGCTGGATCACCTTGGCACCGGCACCCAGCTTCTGGGTGATGAAATCGCCGGCCAGTTTGCCACCCGCCACGTTGTCGGAGGCGATGTGGGCCTTGACGTCACCCTGCGCCGCGCCGCGGTCCAGGGTCAGCACCGGGATGTTGGCCTTGTTGGCGAGGCGAATGGCGTTGCCCACCGCTTCGGAGTCGGTCGGGTTGATCAGGATGGCGTTGACCTTGCGCACGGTGAGATCTTCCATGTTGGAGAGCTCCTTGGCCGGGTCATTCTGGGAGTCCAGCACCACCAGCTCGTAGCCAAGCTCCTTGGCCTTGGCTTCGGCCCCTTCCTTCATGGTGACGAAGAAGGGGTTGTTGAGGGTGGAGACCACCATGGCCAGGGTGTGATCGGCGGCCTGGGCGGTGCCCAGCACGGACATGATGGCGGCAGCGAGCAGGGTATTGAGCTTTTTCATCATTTCATTCCTTGTGTGTGCTTACTTGCTTTTGTTATCGATCATCACGGCGAGCAAAATCACGCTGGCCTTGGCGATCATCTGGTAATAGGACGAGACGTCGAGCAGGTTGAGGGCATTGTTGAGGAAGCCGATGATGAGCGCCCCGATCAGGGTACCCATGATGCGGCCCTTGCCCCCCATCAGGCTGGTGCCACCCAGCACCACGGCGGCGATGGCATCCAGCTCGTACCCCATGCCGGCGGTCGGCTGGGCGGAGGAGAGGCGGGAAGTGACGATGAGCCCGGCCAGTGCCGACAGCATGCCGCACAGACCATACACCGCGAGCTTCACCCGGTCCACATTGATGCCGGAGAGGCGGGTGGCCGATTCGTTGCCGCCCAGGGCATAGATGTAGCGACCCAGGCGAGTGTGGTTGAGCATGAACCAGGCCAGCAGGAAGACGATGGCCATCAACCAGATGGGCACCGGCAGACCGAACAGGTAACCGGTACCCAGCCAGGCGAAGTGATCGGCGCCGTCACTGAAACCGGTGGAGATGGGGCGCCCCTCGGTATAGACCATGGTGACGCCGCGCAGGGCGGTCATGGTGACCAGGGTGGCGATGAAGGCCTGCACCTTGCCCTTGGCAATGATGAGGCCGCTGATGCCGCCAAGCAGGGCGCCGGCCCCCAGGGTGAGGGGGATCACCAGCATGATGGGCAGCTCCATGGCCACCATGGTGGCGGCCAGGGCGCCGCACAGGGCCAGTACCGAGCCGACCGAGAGATCGATGCCGGCGGTGAGGATGACCAGGGTCATGCCGACCGCCATGATGGCGTTGACCGAGGTCTGGCGCAGGATGTTGAGCAGGTTGTCGGCGGTGAAGAAGTTCGGGCTCAGGAAGGAGACCACGCCGATCAGCACCAGCAGGGCCACCAGCGATTTATTCTCGATCCACCAGGCCTTGCTCATGATGCCGCGGCGGGGAAGGGTTTGGGTTGTCATTGTGCTGCCTCTTGCTCTGCTTGCCACTGTTTACCGACGGCGGCCGCCATCAGTTTCTCCTGATTGGCGTCCCGGGTATTGAACTCTGCGCTGATGCGCCCTTCGTGCATCACCAGGATGCGGTCACTCATGCCGAGCACTTCCGGCATCTCGGAGGAGACCAGGATGATGCTCATCCCCTCCTTCTTGAACTGGTTGATGAGCTGGTAGATCTCCTTCTTGGCCCCCACGTCCACGCCGCGGGTCGGTTCGTCCAGGATGAGGACCTTGGGCCGGGTCAGCAGCCCCTTGGCGATGGCCACCTTCTGCTGGTTGCCACCGGAGAGCAGCTTGATGAGCTGGTCCTGGCTCGGGGTCTTGATGTTGAACAGGCGCACATAGTCGCCCACCGCCTGGCGCTCGGCCTGGCCGTCAATCTTGCCGCCGCGGATGAACTCGCCGAGGGCGCACAGGCTCATGTTTTCGCGCACCGACAGCTCCAGCACCAGGCCATCGCCCTTGCGATCCTCGGAGATGTAGGCGATGCCGGCGGTCAGGCCATCGGCCGGGCTTCTGGGGACCAGCGCGTGACCATCCACCGACACCTGGCCGGCGCTGATGGGGCTGGCGCCGTAGATAAGCTTCATCAGCTCGGTGCGGCCGGATCCCATCAGGCCGCTGAAGCCCAGAATTTCACCCTGACGCAGGGAGAAGCTCACCCCGCGCACGCCGGGGCCGGCCAGATCCTTGACCTGCAGGCTGACCGGGCCGAGCTCGCGCACCAGACGCGGGTACTGCTCTTCCAGTCGGCGGCCCACCATCATCTCGATGATCCTGTCTTCGTCGAGCTCGCTCACCGCCTGCTCGCCGATCCACTTGCCGTCGCGCAGCACAGTGACCCGATCGCAGATCTCGAAGATCTCTTTCAGGCGATGGGAGATGTAGACGATGCCGCAGCCCTGCTCACGCAGCTCGCGGATAACCTTGAACAGCTGCTCGGTCTCGGTGTCGGTCAGCGCATCGGTGGGTTCGTCCATGATGATGACGCTGGCATCGAACGACAGCGCCTTGGCGATCTCCACCATCTGCTGTTCACCGATGGAGAGACTCCCGAGCCGGGTATCCGGGCCGTGTTTGACGCCAAGTCGTGCCAGCAGGGTGCTTGCCCGTTCGCGCAGCTGCTTGTGGTCGATGCTGCCAAAGCGGGTACGCGGTTCGCGGCCGAGGAAGATGTTGGCGGCAATGGAGAGCTCCGGCAGCAGGTTCAGCTCCTGGTGGATGATGCTGATCCCCTGATCCTGGGAGTCGCGGGGCCCTTTAAAGTGAACCGGCTCACCGCGATAGCTGATGCTGCCGGCATCGGCCTGATAGATGCCGGTCAGTACCTTCATCAGGGTGGATTTACCAGCGCCGTTTTCGCCGAGCAGGGCCATTACCTGACCCGGGTAGACCTTGAGGCCTGCCTCATCGAGCGCCCGCACGCCGGGGAAGGTCTTGACGATCCCGGTGAGCGACAGAATGGGCGAGGGGGTTGTACTCATGGCTGATTCCTTGAAAAGGCTTAAAACGCCACGCCGGCGCAGAGAATGAGGTTGGCGTAGGGGGTCACTTCGCCGCTGCGCACGATGGCCTTGCTCTGGTGGGAGCGAGCCTTGAATTCTTCGTGCAGGCAGTACTCGATGGTGATGGGCTTGCCCTGGGCGGCGGCGTGCGCCTCCAGCTGATCCACCAGCGCCTGATGGGCGGCGGGGCTGATCTGCTTGATCTCGCTAGCCATGATCACCTTCTCCACCACCAGGTCGGTGAGCAGGGCGGTCAGCACGGTGCCAAGTCTCGGCGTCCCCGCCATCAGCGCCAGATCGATGCGCTCGGGGCCCGCCGGAATGGGCAGGCCCGCATCGCAGACGGTGATCTCGTCGGTGTGGCCCATCCTTGCCACCAGGGCACTCAGGGGAGCATTGAGCAGTACGCCTCGTTTCATACAGCACCTCGGCAGGCTATGCCCGCGTATCTGATGTTAGCTAGGCAACCGGTTACGCAACCGGTTGCGTCATGAAGTGGAAGATAGGCGTTCAGGCGTTCTGGATCCACCAGGAGATGGCAGAAATGTGAAAACGATCTCAATGGCGAGGGGAAAGCGGGGAAAAAAGGTGCCAGAAGAGCACTGGCACCCGCAACGAGAGGAATTAGAGGGCGAGCCCTTGTTGCACGCCGGGGCGTGCCAGCATGCGCCGATAGTGATCCGTGACCTTGGAAAAGTCGCTGATGGCCACCCCGTCGCCCTCGAGCCAGCTCGCCACCACGAACAGGTAGATATCGGCCAGGCTGAACCGCTCCCCCAGTACCCAGGGGCCGGCCAGATAGTGGCGCTCTATCTCGGCAAAGCCCTCACGCATGTTGTGCGGCACCTTGGCCTGCATGGCGGCGATGGCCTGCGGGTCATCGGCCCAGCGGCTACCACGCCGGCCGTGGGCGTGGGCGACGTGCACGGTGGCGGCGAGAAAACCGTGCACCTCCTGCATGCGGGCCAGCAGGAAGGGGTCGTCCAGCGGTGCCAGCCCGGCATTGGGAAAACGCTGCGCCACATAGAGCAGCAAGGCCGGGGTTTCGGTGAGCACACCGTGCTCGGTGACAAGAGCCGGCACTCGGCCCTTGGGGTTGATGGCCAGATAGGCGGGGGAGTGCTGCTCGCCGGCCGCCAGATCCAGCCGTTTGACAACGTGAGGGGCACCGGCTTCGGTGAGGGCGATACGCACGGCCATGGCGCAGGTGCCGGGCGCGAGATAGAGGGTCAAATCAGACATGAACATCTCCTTGTGAAGCGCGTGTCCCCTGTGATCCCGGGTGGGGCGGGGCGCGCAAAAAAATCCGCACTGTCGCCTGGCATCCTACGCCCCTGGTGGCCGTCGGCCAAGGAGGGGATCCTGGCCTGGACTATGGGGGCTGATGAAATCAAAGGCTTTTTGAGCACAGCCGCGCGGGAAAAACGGCTACGCATACCGGGTCAAATCGCTATAATGTGCTCCCTGAATAGCGGTCTTTCGGATGTTGGATAGTCAATTGAGTAACAAAATGCGGATAGGTGGTTCCCTCGAACAGTCCCTGAGCCAGGGATATCGTCTCGACCTCAAGGGGGTATTACAGGAGAGCTGGCAACAGACACGGCGCACCGGGTTCGGCCTGCTGCTGGCCATCGTCGGGGTAACGGCTATCTGGATACTGTTGAGCAACACCCTGCTCGCCCCCTATGTCAATCAGGAAGGGGGAATGGACGTGGCCCTGGTGCTGAGCCTGCTCATCACCGTCATCATGTCGCCGATGACCTCTTCCCTCGACATGCTGGGGTTGCAGCAGTCGGTGGGGGTGCGTGCCCGGCCGAGCCAGGTGTTCGACTTCTTTCGCCACTTCCTGCGCCTTGGCAGCCTGAGCCTGCTCGGCAGCCTCATCACCAGCCTGTTCGGCCCGCTGTTCGAGCTGGTGGGGCTGCCGGTGATGCTGGCCTTCATTCCGTCGGCCCTGATCGGCATGGGGCTGGTGTTTACCGTACCGCTGGTGCTCGAGCGCGGCCTGTCGCCGGCGCAGGCCATCCTGGTCTCCCTCAAGCTGTTTGCCCGCGGCTGGCCCAGCATAGTGTTGCTGCACGGGGTGATGATGGCGCTCTTCTTCCTGGCGCTGATCCCCATGGGGCTGGGGCTTATCTGGGTGGCGCCGCTCTATTTCAACTGCAAGGGGATCCTCTACCGGGATCTGTGCGGGGTGGCGGTCGAAGTGACCGAGGTGAGCCAGGGCCCCGATCATTTCAACGCCTGACGGGTATGCAGGGCGTCAGACAACAGCAACAGATAGCGGCGCGTGCAGATGCGTGATGCAAAAGGATGGCATATGAACAATCGATACGGGATGGCCGCGCTGCTGATGGCGCCCATGCTGGCAGTGGCGCAGCCCTCCCTCGAACTGCAGTACGGCACCTTCTACAGCCAGATGAAGACCTTCGCCAAGGGGGAGTTTGGCCACGCCAGGCTGGGCTTTTATCTGACCGATCCGCAAAATGGCCGGCGCTGCCAGCTCACTTCGGCCAGGGTCTCGACCCTGGATCGGGACGTGATGGCTGAGGTGACCATCGACAGCGAATTGCGATTGCCCTATGACGACGACCTGAATCTCGACAAGGCAAGCGTGGTGGTGGGGCTCACCGAGCCTCATGCAGCCTGCGATCTGTCGGTGCAGGTGATGGCTGACGTGCCGCCGCCGGCAGACAGTCGGTGGGAGCTCAAGGTGAGCGAGCTGACAGGGCGCCAGCACGACATGCAGAGCCTGCTGGAGAAGCTGGCCGGCGTGGTCGGCAAATATTTCCTGCCCGAGATGACGGGGGTGAGGGTCAGTTTGGTGCAGCCAAACGGCACCGCTTACCTCATCGATGGTGCCCGCCAGCTGCCGCTGCCCTGGCAGGAGGGACAACTGCTGTTGAGCAATGCCCAGCTGGCGGAGTTTGCCGAGGGCAAGCTGCAGCTGCAGGGAGAGATCCTGCGACTGACCCCCTGGCTGCACAAGGGCTGATTGATTCCGGGCTGCCAGCTGGCCGGCATAAAAATAAAAAAGGAGCGCCTAGCGCTCCTTTTTTCATTGGTGATGGTGAGGGCTTAGCGCACCTCAATCACGTCCAGCATGTCCATCTCGTCGATGTCCAGCAGCGGTGCCTTGGGCAGTTCGGGCGGATCAAACGCCTTGTCGCCGCCGTCGATGATGCCGGAGTCGCGGTTGATGCTCTTGAAGTCAAACAGCTTGTGATCGAGCAGGTGGCTCGGGATCACGTCCTGAATGGCGGTGAACATGGTCTCGAGACGACCCGGGAAGCGGCGATCCCACTCCTGCATCATCTGCTTGATGGCCTGGCGCTGCAGGTTCTCCTGGGAGCCGCACAGGTTGCACGGGATGATGGGGAAGGCCTTGACCTCGGCATAGCGCACCAGGTCCTTCTCCTTGCAGTAGGCGAGCGGGCGGATCACCACGTTCTTGCCGTCGTCGCTCACCAGCTTGGGCGGCATGGACTTGAGCTTGCCGCCGTAGAACATGTTGAGGAACAGGGTCTCGAGGATGTCGTCGCGGTGGTGGCCCAGGGCAATCTTGGTGCAACCCAGCTCCTGAGCGGTGCGGTAGAGAATACCGCGGCGCAGGCGGGAGCAGAGGGCACAGGTGGTCTTGCCCTCCGGTACCTTCTCCTTGACGATGGCGTAGGTATCTTCTTCGACGATCTTGAAGTCGATGCCAAGGGTGCTCAGGTATTCGGGCAGCACGTGCTCGGGGAAACCGGGCTGCTTCTGATCCAGGTTGACCGCCACCAGATCGAAGTGGATGGGGGCGCTGGCCTTCAGGCTCATCAGAATGTCGAGCATGGCGAAGCTGTCCTTGCCGCCGGACAGGCACACCATGACCTTGTCACCCTCTTCAATCATGTTGAAGTCGGCGATGGCCTGACCTACGTTGCGCCGCAGGCGCTTCTGCAGTTTGTTGAAACTGTATTTTTCTTTGGCGTTAAGCTCTTCTAGCATGACCTGAAACCCGGGACAAAAATAAGCGGCTTATTATAGCCATGTCCCGGGGGAGGGCAAGAAAGGCTTATGCTGGACGGCGGCTATCGACCGGGCAGCTGTAGTCGGCGGGCTTGAGGATCAGCATGTCGCAGGCGAGGCGATCCACCACGTGTTCGGCGGTGTTGCCAAGCAGGGCGGCGGAGAGCCCGGTGCGACCGACGCACCCCATGATCATCAGGGTAGCCTGCAGCTCGCCGGCGAGATCGGGCAGCACCTCTTCGGGCAGGCCTTCCGCCACCCGGGTCCAGAGATGGCCGATGCCGTATTTGTCGGCGTGGCTCAGCAGCAGGCTCTCGTGGTGTTTGCGAATGGCGTCGTTGTAGGCGTTGGGGTCAAACTCCGGCAGCTCGATGGCCACGTTGACCGGGGTGCCCGGGTAGGTGTTGACCAGATAGAGGTTGGAGCCGAGCAGCTCGGCGATGGCGATCCCCTCTTCGGTGATCCGCTCGTTGAGCAGTTTCTGATCCTGATCGTCGCTGGAGCAATTGATGGCGGCGATGATGTTGCCACCCCGTTGCCAATGACCTTCTTTCACCAGCAGCACGGGGCAGGGGCATTTGCGCAGCAGATGCCAGTCGGTGGGGGTGAAGATGAAGGTTTGCAGGAAGGAGTGGTGGTGAGTCGCCTTGACCACCAGATCGTGGCGCTGTTCCAGCACTTCCTGAATGATGCATTCGAAGGGACGGTTGTGCCAGACCACCTTGATCTCGCAGTCCAGCCCACGGGCACGGTAGGGTTTGAGTATGTCGTCGAGCCACTCACGGCGCTGGGAAATGACTCCGTGGCGCATCTCTTCCCGCTCGTCCACCGACAGCATGGCGGTCATTTCATACGAGAAGTCGTAAATGGTGAGTAACAGGGTCAGCTGCGCCCCTTCATCCAGCTCGGCGACCTTGACCGCACGTTCGAGGGCGATTTGCCGCTCTTCTTCCGGGTTGATGACCACCAGGATTTTTCGGTACTTGACCATGTTCTCCTCCTCCTTGGCAAAAATACCAATGATGGCAGACCTTTAGCCATTACAGCTTAGCTCAGGAGGAGAAGGGGGGACGTGTGCCGGATCAAATTTCGGGGTAAACCGATCCGGCACCGGATAGAGGAAGCTTAACCGCAGGGGGGACGGGTTGCACCGGCCATGACGCCGAGGGCGACGTGATCCAGCACGGTAATGTACTTGCCCTTGACGCTGATGAGGCCGGACTTCTGGAAGCGGCCCAGCAGACGGCTGATGGTCTCGACGGTGAGGCCGAGGTAGTTGCCGATGTCGCCGCGGGTCATGGAGAGGCGGAACTCCTTGGCGGAGAAACCGCGCTCGGAGAAGCGCACCGACAGGTTGTGCAGGAAGGCGGCAAGGCGCTCTTCGGCATTCTTCTTGGAGAGCAGCAGGATCATTTCCTGGTCGCCCATGATCTCGTTGCTCATCAGCCGCATGATCTGCTGGCGGAGCTTCGGCATCTTGCCGGAGAGATCGTCAAGCACGTCGAACGGGATCTCGCACACCATGGCTGTTTCCAGCGCCTGGGCGAAGGAGGGGTGCGCCTGTTTGTGGATGGCGTCAAAGCCGACCAGATCGCCAGCCAGGTGGAAGGCGGTGATCTGCTCGTCACCCTGTTCGGTGATGGTGTATGACTTGATGGTCCCGGAGCGGATGGCATAGAGCGATTTGAGCTCGTCGCCGGCCTTGAACAACTCTTCACCCTTCTGGATTGGCTTCTTGCGCTCGATGATGCTGTCCAGCTGATCGAGCTCGTTGTCGTTCAGAGTGAAGGGAATGCAGAGCTGGCTGATGCTGCAATCCTGGCAATGAATTGCACAGCCACCGCTCTGAATACGTCTGCCAGGTTTCTTTTCCGGGATCATAGGCTCATACGAATAATTGATTTATATCAAACAAGTTTACCATCAACTCATCCGTTTTGGATAGGGTTTCAAAAGGATGCAATCCCGATCCAGAGGGTATGCAGCCCGTATGCGATGAGCAGCAGGGCCCCGCCAAGGCGCAAACTGCGCAGGGTCAGCCAGTAGCGCAGCCGATCCGCCAGCCCCCCCAGCGCAAACAGGGTCGGCAGGGTGCCGAGGCCGAAAAAGAGCATGATCAGCGCGCCGCCAGCGGCCGATCCCGCCGCCGCGCTCCAGGTCAGCATGGAGTAGACCAGCCCGCAGGGGAGCCAGCCCCACACCATGCCAAACGGCAGTGCCTGCCAGGCCGAGGTGAAGGGGATGAACCTGCCCGCCAGCGGCTTGAGGCGGGGCCACAACCTGGCGCCCATGCGCTCGAGCAGCAACACCCCCTGCCACCAGCCGGCGAGATAGAGCCCGAGGGCAATCATCAGGAAGGCCGCCACCAGCCGCAGGCCGGCGATGGCGTGCTTGCCCGCGCCGAGCTCGCTGGTGGTGGCGAGCAAGCCCCCGACCAGGGCGCCGGCAATCACATAGCTCAGGATCCGACCGAGGTTGTAGTTGAGCAGGTAACCGAGCCGGCCCCAGAAGTGCTGCTTCTCGGCAGGAATGGCCATGGAGAGGGCGGCGGAGACGCCGCCGCACATGCCGATGCAGTGGCCGGCGCCAGCCAGTCCCACCAGCAGGGCGCCCAGCAGATCAAGGGTGGCCGTCATCTTTGTGCTCGTGCTCGGTGTGTTTGGGGGCGGGTTGCTCTTCATCGAACAGGATGTTGGAGCCCTGGCGGTCGAGATCTTCAAACTGCTCGGAGCGAATGGCCCAGAAGAAGACGGCGCCGGCGATGATGACGAAGAGGATGGCGATGGGGATGAGGACGAAGATGATGTTCATGCAGCAAACCTTGCAATAAGAGGGGTCATGGTACACCCGTTGGTGGCCGCAGACCCGTCGATTTGATGGTGAAGGGAGCAAGGCTCGCTCCCTTCACCCTGTCTGTCCCTGTGGTCACGGCTCAGCGGTTGAGCCGCATGGAGTTGGTGACCACGATGAGGGAGCTGAGCGACATGCCCGCCGCCGCCACATAGGGGGGCAGCCAGCCGCTCGCCGCCAGCGGCAGCACCAGCAGGTTGTAGCCGATGGACCAGGCGAAGTTCTCCTTGATGATCTTGCGGGTGCGCAGCGCCAGGGCGCGGGCATCCAGCAGGCGGGAGAGATCGTCGGCCAGCAAGATGGCATCGGCGCTGTTCTTGGCCAGATCGGTGCCGCCGGCCATGGCGAAGGAGGCGTGGGCGCCGGCCAGCACAGGGGCGTCGTTGATGCCATCTCCCACCATGATGCTGATGTCCCCGCGGACCTCGTGCTCCTTGAGGTAGGCCAGCTTGCCATCCGGCGTGACGCCCTTGACCAGCTCGTCGACCCCCAGCTCGCGGGCCACCTCGTCGGCCTGGGCCGAGCTGTCGCCGGTGAGGATGGTGGTCTTGAGGCCGGCCGCCTTGAAGGCCTGGATCAGCGTCTTCGCATCGGGGCGCAGGGTGTCGGTCAGCAGGAAACGGGCGAGCGTCCGATCCTCGTCGGCCAGGTAGATGACCAGCCCGTCCGTCTGCGTTTCGTGGGCATCGCTGATGCCGAGCCAGCGGGCACTGCCGAGGCGATAGTGGCGACCGTCGATCACCCCTTCGATACCGTGTCCGATGACGGGGGTCACCTTGCTGGCCGCCAGCAGCACGGCGTCCTCTGCGGCGTTGCTGCGAAAGGCGCGGGCGATGGGGTGTTCGGAATAGGCCTCCAGGGAGCGGGCGATGGCAAGGCAGCGCGCCTCGTCGAGATTGGCCAGGGCCTCCGTGCTGGTCAGGCTGATGTTGCCCGTGGTCAGGGTGCCTGTCTTGTCCATCACGATGCGGGTGGCCCGGGTCAGCACGTCCAGCACGTGGCCGCGGCGCAGCAGGATGCCGACACGGGTCAGGCGGGCGGTGGCCGAGGTGAGCGCGGTGGGGGTGGCCAGCGACAGGGCGCAGGGGCAGGTCGCCACCAGCACCGCCAGGGTGACCCAGAAGGCCTGCTCCGGCTGATGGACGTGCCAGAAGGTCCAGACGCCAGCGGCGATGAACAGCAGCACCAGAATGAAGTGGCGGGAGAGCACGTCCGCCATCTGGGCGATGGCCGGTTTGTCGTCCAGCGCGTGATCCTGCAGCCGCATGATCTGGGCCAGGCGCGACTCTTCGATGCGATGGCTGACCCGGATCTCGAGGGGGGCGTCGGTGTTGATGGTGCCGGCATAGACGGGATCCCCCGTCTGTTTGAGCAGTGGCAGCTGTTCGCCGGTCAGCATGGATTCGTTGAGGCTGGCCTGCCCAAGCAGGATGATGCCATCCGCCGGCAGGGTGGCCCCCGCCAGCACTCGCACCCGATCGCCTACCTGCAGCGTCTTGGCGGCCACCTCGTGTTCGCCATCCTCATCGAGCCGGGTGGCCATGATGGGCACCAGCCGTGCCAGGTTGGAGCTCGACTCGGAGGCCTTGCGTCTGGCCCGCAGCTCGAGGAAACGCCCCAGCAGCAGGAAGAAGACGAACATGGTGATGGAGTCGTAATAGACCTCGCCGGTGTTGAACACGGTGGCCCACATGGAGGCGACGAAGGCACCGACCAGTGCCAGCGACACCGACACGTCCATGGAGAGGTGCCCCTGTTTGAGGCTGCGCCAGGCGCCCACGTAGAAGGGCTGGGCCGAGTAGATCATGATGGGGGTGGAGAGCAGCAGACTTATCCACTTGAAGTAGACCATGAACTCCTCTTCGACACTGATGAAGAGGTCCATGTAGAGCGCCACCGCGCACATCATCACCTGCATGGAGCCGAGCCCCGCCAGTGCCAGCCGGAACATGTAGCTGCGCACCTCTTTGGCGTAGAGCGCTTCCTGCTGGTGAGTCTGGAAGGGGTAGGCGCGATAGCCAATCTTGGCAAAGCCCTTGAGGATGTCGCTCAACGAGAGCCGGTCCGGATCCCACTTGATGCGGGCCCGGTGGGTAGTGGTGTTGACGTTGATGTAGTGTAGCCCGGTCAGGTTGCCCAGATGGCGTTCGATGAGCCAGGCACAGGCGGCGCAGGTCAAGCCTTCCACCGTCAGCTGGATCTCGCGCACCTTGTGGCTGCCGGTGGCGCTGTCGGTGACAAAATCCTGCTGCACTTCGGCCAGATCGTAGTGGGTGAGGGCGGCGAGCTCCTCGGGCACCAGCTCGCCCTTGGTGCCGGGGGCGGTGCGGTGCTCGTAGTAGCTGGCCAGGCCGCATTCGAGAATGGTTTCCGCTACCGCCTGACAACCGGGGCAGCACATGGGTTGGACTATGCCTTTTATCTCGAGGGCATAGCGGCTGCCGGCGGGGACCGGCTCACCACAGTGAAAGCAGCCAGTCATGGCAGATTGTCGCAGACCACCGGGTCTGCGGATGAAAAGCGGTGACCGCCGATCGGGGCCGGCAGGTCAGGATGAAGCGGGCCAGTCATGACTCAGCGCCCTTTGGGATCGAGTTCGACGGGGGCCTTGGTGGGGAGCTGGACAGTCTCTTGCAGCCGCCATTCGTGGTTGAAGGCATCCACCCGCACGTGCCACTTGCCGGTGAGGGGCTTGTCGAGCAGCAGGCGATAGACGCCGTTGCCGTCGGCGGTCACCATGTGCTCGCTGTCCATGCCGGCTAGGGTGGGGTGAAACAGGGAGAGGTAGAGCGCCTGGCCGGCCGGGATATCCCCTGACAGCGGTTTGAGGGTCAGCTCGTTGCCGTTGACCTCCAGCGCGATGTGGATGTTGAGGGCGTCGGCGCGATCAAACTTGCTGAGATCCTGATTAATCTCTTTGCCTTGCTTGTAATAGTCTTCAGCCACCAGGTTGACGCCATCCTTGCTGGCGATGATCGCCGTGCTGATGCTGCCGATCACGGCGGCGGTCGGGAGGGCGATGATGAACCAGGGCCAGAACTGGCGATACCAGGGTTGGGACATAGTGCTACTACCGTGAAACCAGTGGTTAACGAAACAGAGGAATTTCAGTCAACACAAGATAACAAAAAGCCTCGAAGAGTCGAGGCTTTTTGCTGAGTAATCACGTGTTTATCACATGTTACTGCTTATTTTGCTGGTCGTTGTGGGACAAGCTGTAAACGTAGGAGGCGAGCAGGTGCACCTTGTCTTCACCCAGAATATCCTTCCAGGCCGGCATCACGCCGTGACGACCGTGGGTGATGGTCTGCTCGACCACCTGACGGGAACCGCCGTAGAGCCAGGTGTTGTTGGTGAGATCCGGTGCCCCGAAGGCGATGCCGCCCTTGGCGTCCGGACCGTGGCAGGCGGCACAGATGGTGAAGCGTGCTTCACCCTTCTTGGCTTCCACCATGTCCACCTTGCGACCGGAGAGGCTCAGCACGTAGGAGGCCACTTCGCGGACCCCGTCCTTGCCGAGGATCTCGCCCCAGGCAGCCATCACGCCCTGACGACCGCCCATGATGGTGGTCTTGATCTGGTCGGGCGCGCCGCCCCATTGCCATTCGCTGTCGGTCAGGTTCGGGAAACCGCGACCGCCGCGGGCATCGGAGCCGTGGCACTGAGAGCAGTTCTGCAGGAACAGACGCTGACCCACCTTGCGGGCTTCCGGATCGGCGGCGATCTCCTCGATGGCGCGATAGGTCTTGCCATCGGCCTGATAGGCCAGCTCACGGAACTTGGCGCCGTAGATCTCGTCAGCCTTGACGAGCTCGCGATCGTACTCCACCGCGCGCCCTTCAGCCTTGGCGGAGGCCGCCGCAGCCTTGGACTCGGCCAGCGAGCGTACGTCCTGGTTGGAGCTCTGCCAGCCCAGTACGCCCTTGAAGTTGCCAAGGCCCGGGAAGGCAATCAGATAGACCAGACCGGTGACGATGAAGAAGAGGAACATGTAGGTCCACCACTTCGGCAGCGGGTTGTTGATCTCTTCGATACCGTCGAAGGCGTGTCCCATGGACTTGCCTTCTTCCACGCCCATCTTGTCGCGCAGGCACCATACCAGCAGCAAGAAGCAGCCGAGGATGGTCCCCAGACTGATGACGGTCACAAAAATGCTAAACAAAGTGCTCATTATTGTTTCGCTCCTGCGTTCTTGTTATCAGCACTGGGTTGCTCGTCGTCGGCAAATACCAGATTGGCAGCCTCGTCGAAGGAGGTCTTGCGGCGTTTGCTGTAGGCCCAGACGATGATGCCGATCATGATGGCCATCAACAGCAGGGTATACAGGCCGCGAAAAGTGCCGTAATCCATATCCTGACTCCTTTATTTCAGGGCATGACCCAGTGATTGCAGATAGGCTACCAGCGCATCCAGCTCGGTCTTGCCCTTCACGGCCTCACCGGCCCCCTGAATGTCGGCATCCGTGTAGGGTACGCCGAAGTGATCGCGGAACAGGGCCAGCTTCTTGCCGGTCAGCTCACCGGTCAACACGTTGGTGTCGAGCCAGGGGAAGGCGGGCATGTTGGACTCGGGCACTACGTCGCGCGGGTTGATCAGGTGGGCACGGTGCCAGTCGTCGGAATAACGACCGCCAACCCGGGCCAGATCCGGACCGGTACGCTTGGAGCCCCACAGGAAGGGGTGCTCCCAGACGCTCTCACCGGCGACCGAGTAGTGGCCGTAACGCTCGGTTTCGGCGCGGAACGGACGGATCATCTGGCTGTGGCAGACGGTGCAGCCTTCGCGGATGAAGATGTCGCGCCCTTCCATTTGCAGGGCGGTGTAGGGCTTGAGGCCCTCGACCGGCTCAGTGGTCTGCTTCTGGAAGAACAGCGGGGTGATTTCCACCAGGCCCCCCAGGCTGATGGCAAATATGATGCCGACCACCAGCATGGGAACGCTCTTTTCAAAGATCTCGTGACGGTTATTGTTGCTCATGCTTTGACCTCTTCAATCATGCTGGCTGTGCGACAGGTTCCAGGGAACCTTTGGGCGCAGTGATGGTGCGATAGGCGTTGTAGGCCATCAGCAACATGCCGGTGACAAAGAAGCAGCCACCCAGGAAGCGCACGAAGTAGAAGGGATAAGAGGCCTGCAGCGCTTCTACGAAGCTGTAGGTCAGGGTGCCGTCGTCGTTGACCGCACGCCACATCAGACCCTGCATCACACCGGAAATCCACATGGCGACGATGTAGAGCACGGTACCCACGGTTGCCAGCCAGAAGTGGACGTTGATGAGCTTGATGCTGTACATGCGGCCCTGGCCGAACAGGTTCGGGATCAGGTGATACACGGCACCGATGGAGACCATGGCAACCCAGCCCAGCGCGCCGGAGTGGACGTGACCGATTGTCCAGTCGGTGTAGTGGGAGAGGGCGTTGACGGTCTTGATCGCCATCATGGGGCCTTCGAAGGTGGACATGCCGTAGAACGACAGGGACACGATCAGGAAGCGCAGGATGGGGTCGTAACGCAGTTTGTGCCAGGCACCGGAGAGGGTCATGATGCCGTTGATCATGCCGCCCCAAGAGGGGACGAACAGGATCAGGGACATTACCATGCCGAGGGACTGTGCCCAGTCAGGCAGGGCGGTATAGTGCAGGTGGTGCGGACCGGCCCAGATGTAGAGGGAGATCAGCGCCCAGAAGTGAACGATGGAGAGACGGTAGGAGTAGACCGGACGACCCGCCTGTTTCGGTACGAAGTAGTACATCATGCCGAGGAAGCCGGCAGTCAGCAGGAAGCCTACCGCGTTGTGGCCATACCACCACTGCACCATGGCATCCATGGCGCCGGAGTACATGGAGTAGGACTTCATGCCCGAAAGCGGCACTTCCATGTTGTTGACGATGTGCAGCACGGCCACCGTGATGATGAAGGCACCGAAGAACCAGTTCGCCACATAGATGTGGGAGGTGGTGCGCTTGACCAGGGTGCCGAAGAAGACCACGGCATAGGCGACCCAGACGATGGTGATGGCGATATCAATCGGCCATTCCAGCTCTGCGTACTCCTTGGAGGTGGTGTATCCCAGCGGCAGCGAAATTGCGGCAGAAAGGATGATGGCCTGCCAGCCCCAGAACACGAAGGTCGCCAGCGGGCCACCAAACAGTCGGGTTTGACAGGTGCGTTGCACCACATAGAAGGAGGTCGCCATCAGGGCGCTACAGCCAAATGCGAAGATGACCGCGTTGGTGTGCAGAGGGCGAAGGCGACTGTAAGTCAGCCAGGGAGTATCAAAGTTGAGGGCAGGCCAGATCAACTGGGCTGCAATCAGTACGCCAACCGACATGCCGACAATTCCCCAGACAATCGTCATGACGGTGAACTGGCGAACAACGGTGTAGTTGTACTCAGGATGGTTAGTTGTATGGCTCATCGTTGTATTCCGCTTCCGATGCTGCTGTTGTTTGATTTTGTGTCCAGTGAGGTGGACCGACTTCATTGGCTACTGCCTTTTCTCTTGTTAACAACTGTTAATAAAAGGAAAAGCAAAAAGTAGCTAAATGAAAATTCAATGGGAATGATACTGAACTGACAGGTAAAATAACAGTATAAACAGTGATATATTTGGCTCCGTTGGGTCTCGCCTGTTCAATTATTTACCTTGCGCGAGATCACGAAAATGTCATTTTTCAGACATCTTACAAGGTTGTTTTTTCATGAAAGAGAGACTCACTTCACGCAAAATTATCCATTTGGCGATCGTGTTGACTATTTTGCTCGGTTTGGTTGCCTATCGAACCTGGTTCGATGGTGCGCAGACGGCGATGGCAAGCTCGGAAAAAGATCAGATTTGTGATCTGTCCCACAGCTCATGCCCCCTGCAGGTGGGGAATAAGCCGCTGACCGCTCGCATCGCCTCGCTGCCGGTCCAGGCCGAACGTGACTTCGTGATACAGCTTCAGGGCGGCGATCCGGCCGTCACGCCGGTGAAGGCGTGGCTGGAGGGGCGGGACATGTTCATGGGGACCATTCCGGTCACTTTTGAGGCCACAGCCCAGGGCTGGCAAGGGACGACCCTAGTGGGATCCTGCACCTCGCCGATGATGGTCTGGCTGCTCAATATCGAGTGGAGCAATGGCCAGCGCCAGCAACTGGCGCTCTCCGTCGCTCGCTGAGGGCCTCTTCCTGAGGTGCAAAAGGAGGGGGCAAGGTGAAAATTGATTTGAATTTTTCAGGCAGGGCGTTACCTTGCACTGATTGTCAGGGAGTGAAGTTCATTTAATCATGATTGAAAAACAAGCATTTTATCGCACGCTCAACCAGCAGGCCCAGGCATTGCTGGAGGGAGAGCCGGATCTCATCGCCAACCTGGCCAACCTGTCCGCCCTGCTCAATCAGGAGCTGACCGACATCAACTGGGTCGGCTTTTACCTGTTGCAGGGGGAGACCCTGGTGCTCGGCCCGTTCCAGGGCAAGCCGGCCTGCGTACGCATTCCGGTCGGGCGCGGGGTATGCGGCACGGCGGTGGCCGAGGGCAAGACCCAGCTCATCGACGACGTGCATCAATTTGAGGGGCATATCGCCTGCGACGGTGCCAGCAATGCCGAAATCGTGATCCCGCTGCGCCGGCGTGGCGAGATCATTGGCGTACTGGATATCGATAGTCCAATCTTTAACCGCTTTGACGAGCAGGACCGGATTGGCCTCGAAGAAACGGTGCAAATTTTGGAAAGCATGCTCTAAGTCATTGCTTGATGGTTCGCAAAAGGCCCCAAGCTCTCTATAATGGGGCCTTTGTTGTGCTCGGGCGTGCCCGCGCGTTTATATGAAAGCCAAGGTTATACATGGAAAACACTGAGAAGCTGAAGAACAGTAAAGAGATCGTTGCCTACCTGGTCGAGAAATTCCCGGCCTGCTTCATCGCTGAAGGAGAGGCCAAGCCGCTCAAGATTGGCATCTTCCAGGATTTGGCCGAGCGTCTTGCTGACGACGCCAGAGTCTCCAAGACCATGCTGCGCTCCGCTCTGCGTCAATACACCTCCAGCTGGCGTTACCTGCATGGCCTCAAGGCTGGCCAGGCCCGTGTCGATCTGGACGGCAACCCGGGCGAGCTGCTCACCGAAGAGCACATCGAGCACGCCAAGCAAGCCCTGAAGGAGAGCAAAGAGCGCGTCTTTGCCAGTCGTCGTACCAACAATAAAGAAGAGAAGGCCAAGCAGCCGCGTCGTCCTGCTCCGCGCAAGGCCGATGCCGCCACCAAGTCCAGCAAGCCGAAAGCCGCTCCCAAGGCTGTTCCGGTTGCTGACGAGGCCCCGTTGGTCAAGGTGGATGCCGCTACCCTGAAAGTAGAGCAGGGCGTGCGCGTGGTGCTGGGCAAGTCGCCGGTACCGGCCACCATCAAGGAAGTGACCAAGGATGACGTTCAGGTTCAATTGCAGACCGGCATGATGCTGCGGGTCAAATTCGAGCACCTGGTTCTCTAAGGAGACAAATGTTGAAGCATGGCGTAATTCGTTTTTCCCTCGTTGCCTGTAGCCTGGCGCTTGCCGGGCTTGCACAGGCCATCGAGCCGGTGCTCAAGGAAAGTGATTTGCCTGTGTTGGCTCAGGAGAGCCAACATGCTACGGCTAGCAAGCGAATTGCCAATCTGTTTACCCGCTCGCATTACAAGCAGTTCAAGCTGGACGATGCCTTTTCCTCCGTGATCTTTGACAAGTATCTGGAGAATCTGGATTACAGCCGCAACCTGTTTCTGGCCTCTGACATCAGCCGTTTTGAAAAGTACCGTACCGGCTTTGACACCGACCTCGAAAGAGGGCGGCTGGCGCCGGCCTACGAGATGTTCAACCTGAGTCAGCAGCGGCGTTATGAGCGGTTCGAATACGCCCTCAAACTGCTCGATACTCCTTTCGATTTTACCCAGCCCGACAATTACGTGTTTGATCGGGAAGGGGCGGCCTGGCCGAAAGACGAGGCCGAACTCAACGAGTTGTGGCGCCAGCGGGTCAAGTTCGATGCCCTGAGCCTCAAGCTCAGCGGCAAGGAGTGGCCTGAGATCAAGGAGCTGCTCGGCAAGCGTTACAACAACGCCATCAAGCGGATGTCCCAGACCGAGAGCGAGGATGTATTCCAGCTCTTCATGAACTCCTTCGCTCGCGCCATCGAGCCGCACACCAGCTATCTGTCTCCGCGTAGCGCCGATCGTTTCAACACCGAGATGAACCTCTCGCTGGAGGGGATTGGGGCCGTGCTGCAGGCCGAAGATGACTTCACCGTCATTCGCTCCCTGGTGCCCGGTGGCCCGGCCGCCAAGTCCAACCACCTGAAACCGGACGACAAGATCGTCGGGGTAGGGCAGGACGACGGCAAGATTGTCGACGTGATCGGCTGGCGTCTCGATGACGTGGTCGAGCTCATCAAGGGACCCAAGGGCAGCAAGGTGAAGCTGGAGATCCAGCGCGGCAAGGGCGCCAGCGCCAAGACCGAGCAGATCGAGCTGGTGCGTGACAAGGTGCGCCTGGAAGACAGGGCCGCCAAGTCCAAGGTGATCACAGCCGAGGGCAAGAAGATCGGCGTGCTCGAGATCCCGAGCTTCTACGTCAACCTGCACGACGACGTGATCAAGGAGCTCTCCAGCCTCAACAAGCAGAAGATCGAGGGTCTGATCGTCGATCTGCGCGGCAACGGCGGCGGTGCGCTGACCGAGGCCTCTGCCCTGAGCGGCCTGTTCTTCGCGAGCGGACCGGTGGTGCAGATCCGGGATCACATGGGCCGCATCACCGTCAATGGTGATGACGACGGCAACGTCTACTACGGCGGCCCCATGTCGGTGATGATCGACCGCTACAGCGCCTCGGCCTCCGAGATCTTCGCTGCCGCCATGCAGGATTACGGCCGTGCCCTGATCCTCGGCGAGAACTCGTTCGGCAAGGGCACGGTGCAACAGCATCGCAGCCTCGCCAAGGTCTATGACTTCTACGAGCAGCCGCTGGGTCACGTGCAGTACACCATTGCCAAGTTCTACCGGATCAACGGTGGCAGCACCCAGAACAAGGGCGTCGCCCCGGACATCAGCTTCCCCACCGCGGTGGCACCGGAAGAGACGGGCGAGAGCCGCGAGTTCAACGCCCTGCCGTGGGACAAGATAGCGTCAGCCAAGTACGACAAGCTCGGCAACTTTGCCAGCTTGCTGCCCAAGCTGCAGGCGGCCCACGAGGCGCGGATCAACAAGGATCCGGAGTTTGCCTACGTGATGCAGGACATCGCCGAGTACAAGGAGGAGAAAGACAAGAAGTCGGTCTCCTTGAACGAGGCGGAGCGTCTGGCGGATCAGGCCAAGCAGGACGAGAAGGCGCTCAAGCGCGCCAACGAACGCCTGACTCGCCTGGGCAAGCCGACGGTGAAGAGCCTGGACGATCTGCCTGCCGATTTTGAGGCTCCCGACGAGTATCTGGTCGAGGCTGCCAACATCACGGCGGATCTGGCCAAGCTCAGCAAACGCGGCTGAACAGGGACAGCCAATTAATCAACAAGGGCGACTGAGGTCGCCCTTTCCTTTGCCTGAATGCAAACTATTTGACCCTGCCAACCGGTTATGACAGCCTCTGACACGTCAATAACAAGCGTGGAAGCAAACAATAATGACCGATCACTCCCAGGCCATGACGGCCAAATATCGCCAGGATTACCAGGCTCCGCTCTACTGGTGCGACAGCATCGATCTCGACTTTCAACTGCAGGAGCCGCAGACCCGGGTCACCGCCATCTCCCGCTTGCGGCGCAATGGCGACCACAATGAACCGCTGGTGCTGGATGGCGAAGGGCTGGTCCTGCACGCCATCAGTGTGGACGGGGTTGCCTTTAGCCAGTATGAGCAGGGCGAGAGCAGCCTGACCCTGTTCAACCTGCCGGCAGAATGCGTGCTGACCATAGTCACCGACATCAACCCGGCCGCCAACACCGCGCTGGAAGGGCTCTACAAATCCGGCGATGCCTACTGCACCCAGTGCGAGGCGGAAGGGTTCCGACGCATCACCTATTACATGGACAGGCCCGACATCCTGGCCCGCTACAGCACCCGCATCACCGCCGACAAGGCCAAGTATCCTTTCCTGCTCTCCAACGGCAACAAGGTCGACAGCGGCGATCTGGGTGACGGTCGCCACTTCGTGCAGTGGCAGGATCCTTTCCCCAAACCGAGTTACCTGTTTGCGCTGGTGGCCGGGGACTTCGATGTGGAGCGCAGCCACTACACCACCAAGAGCGGCCGCAAGGTAGCCCTCGAGATCTTCGTCGACAAGGGCAACCTGGACAGAGCCGGTTTCGCCATGGAGAGCCTCATCAACTCCATGCGCTGGGACGAGCAGCGCTTCGGCCTCGAGTATGACCTCGACATCTACATGATCGTGGCGGTGGACTTCTTCAACATGGGCGCCATGGAGAACAAGGGGCTCAACATCTTCAACTCCAAGTTCGTGCTGGCCAACCCGGCTACTGCCACCGACAGCGACTACCACGGCATCGAGCGGGTGATCGGCCACGAATACTTCCACAACTGGACCGGCAACCGCGTCACTTGCCGTGACTGGTTCCAGCTCAGCCTGAAAGAGGGGTTGACGGTGTTCCGGGATCAGGAGTTCTCCTCCGATCTGGGTTCGCGCGGGGTCAATCGCATCAACAACGTGCGCACCGTGCGCGGCCCGCAGTTTGCTGAGGATGCCGGCCCCATGGCACACCCCATCCGCCCGGATGTGGTGATCGAGATGAACAACTTCTACACCCTGACCGTCTACGAGAAGGGCTCGGAAGTGATCCGCATGCTGCACACCCTGCTGGGTGAGGAGGCCTTCCAGGCGGGCATGCGCCTCTATTTCGAGCGCTTTGACGGTCAGGCGGTCACCTGCGATGACTTCGTGCAGGCGATGGAGGATGCCTCCGGGGTGGATCTCGGCCGCTTCCGCCGCTGGTACAGCCAGTCCGGTACCCCCGAACTCACCGTGACCGACGAGTACGATGCCGACAGCGGCGTCTATCGCCTGCACGTGAGCCAGCACACCCCGCCGACCCAGGATCAGCCGCAGAAACTGCCGCTGCATATCCCCCTCGACATCGAACTCTATGATGAGCAGGGGGCCGTCATCCCGCTGCAGTACCAGGGCAAGGACATCGGCAACGTCCTCGACGTGCTGGAAGCACAGCAGACCTTCACCTTCGATCGGGTGCCGGTCAAGCCGGTGCCCTCCCTGCTGCGGGACTTCTCGGCGCCGGTCAAACTGCATTTTGACTACAGCGACGAGGCATTGGCCTTCCTGATGCGCCATGCCCGCAACGAGTTTGCCCGTTGGGATGCGGCGCAGATGCTGATCAACAAGGCGGTCATCGACGGCGTGGCCCGGACTCAGCAAGGGCAGGGGGTTGATGTCTCCCGGACTCTGCTGGCGGCCTTTGTCACCATCCTTGACGACGAGGGGCTCGACCCCGCCCTCAAGGCGGAGATCCTGGCGCTGCCGGGTGAGGCGACCCTGGCCGAGCTGTTCGAGGTGGCCGACATCGATGCCATCCATCAGGTGCGCAACGAGATCCAGACCTCGCTGGCCCAGGCCTTCGGGGCCCGTCTGGTGGCCTGCTACGAGAGTTTGCGCCTGCCGGCTTATCAGGTGGTGCACGCCGACATGGCCAAGCGGGCGCTCAAGGGGGTCGTGCTGGGCTATCTGGCGGCCCTCGATGCCGGCAGCGCCGATCTGCTGGTGCGCCAGCAATATGCGGCTGCCGACAACATGACCGACACCCTGGCGGCGCTGCAGGTGGCCAACAGCCATCTGCTGCCGTGCCGCGCCGAGCTCTTGGCCGATTTCGAAGGTAAGTGGGCCAAGGACGGACTGGTGCTGGACAACTGGCTGCGGCTGGTGGGTGCCAAGCCGGCGGAAGACGTGCTGGAAGAGGTGAAGCAGGCGATGGCGCACCCCACCTTCAGCATTCGCAACCCGAACCGGCTGCGGGCGCTGGTGGGCAGCTTTGCCATGAACAACCAGGTGCAGTTCCATGCGCGCGATGGTCGCGGCTACCGCTTCCTGACCGATCTGCTGATCGAGCTCAACGAGGTCAATCCGCAGGTGGCCTCCCGCCTCATCACTCCGCTCATCCAGTTCAAGCGGCTCGATGAGGGGCGCAAGGCGTTGATCCGCACCGAGCTGACCCGTTTGGCCAACCTCGAGGGGCTGGCGCGGGATCTGTTCGAGAAGGTGAGCAAGGCGCTGCAGCAGTAAGCACGAGCGGGCGGGGGAGTCATCTCCCGCCCTTTTACCGTGAGTCTTCAACCACGACCAGAGGAGTCATCGTGAAGCAGTTTACCTTTCGCCTCTCATTGAGTCATGACGAGGTCATGCTGATGTACCAGGGCCATGCCAAACGGCTGGTGGTGCGCAGCGAGCAGGGGCTGACCCTGGAACTGGGCATTGAGAAAATCCGGCCCTTCGTCGCCATCAGCGGGGTACATGGCTACTTTCGCCTCAAAACCCAGGACGATTATCGCTTTATCAGCCTTGAACGCATAAATTAACAAAACTTGAACATATTTCCGCGTAATTCACTGCTTTCAGTCACTATCTATCCGGTAAATCCGTAACCATCCAGTGGGATTTTCTGTTTTTTGCCAGAACGGCAAAATTTTTCACAGCTTAAGGCGTGATCTGCCCCTTGTTTTTAACAACTCATTATCACCTTTGCTCGCCTTCCTTGATCCAAGACATTACACTTCGCAGCAACTCTGTACCGGTGGGCATCCAGGGTGGATGTCTCTGTGTCGGTGGTTAATGTCGTCCGATAAGGAATATAGAAATGGCATTGAAAGACGCCCCTACCTCAGTTCTGCTCGAAAACGTTCTCAGCCTGATCCATCAGAAGTTGCCCAAGAAGAGTGCCTCCCTGGTCGAGTGCTTCGTCGCCAAGTTCTACGGCAACATGGCGAGCACCGATCTGCACGATCGCAATGACAGCGATCTCTATGGCGCCGCGCTCAGCCTGTGGAATGCGCTCAACCAGCGCACCAGCACAGAGCCCTATATCCGGGTCTACAATCCCGAGCTGACCCGCCACGGCTGGCAGTCTCCCCATACCATCGTCGAAATCATCCTGCAGGACTCCCCCTTCCTGGTGGATTCCATCCGCATGGCGCTCAAGCGCCGGGGCATCACGGCGCACATGATGCTGCACCAGCCGCTGCACCTCATTCGCGGCAGTGAAGGCAAGATCAGCGCCATTCTGGATCTGGACAACACGGCCGAACAGACCTCTGTCGAGACTGCCTTCCTCATCGAAATCGATCACCTCACCAGCGAGGAGCAGATGGAAGGGCTGACCGCCGAGCTCAACTCCGTCGCCGGTGAAGTGGCCCTGGCGGTCGGTGACTGGCAGCCCATGCTGGCACGCCTGAACGAGATCATCGACGAGCTGCCCAAACGCAAACACCCGGTCAGCAAGGCCGAGGTAGACTCCTGCGTCGCCTTCCTCAAATGGGTGGCCGCTCACAACTTCACCCTGATGGGCTATCGCCGCTACGACGTCAAGGCGGTGGAGGGGGATCACGAGATCCTGCCGCAACCGGATTCGAGCCTGGGGCTGATGAAAAACTCCATCAAGGATGAGGGGCAGCGCCTGGGCACCATGCCGGCCAGTGCCCGTCACGCAGCCCTGAGCTCCTCCTTGCTGATCCTCACCAAGTCCAACAGCAAATCACGGGTACATCGCCCGGCCTATGTGGACTACATCGGCATCAAGCGCTTCGACGAGCACGGCAAAGTGATCGGCGAAGATCGCTTCATCGGTCTGTATGCCTCCTCCATCTACAACACCAGCGCGACCCAGATCCCCCTCATCAGCCACCGCCTCGAGCGCATCATGGCCGCCTCCGGTCACGAGAAGGGTTCCCATGCATACAAGGCGCTGCTGAACGTACTGGAAACCTACCCACGCGATGAGCTGATCCAGGCTCGCGAAGAGGAGCTGCTGGCCACCGGTCTCGGGGTGCTGGAGATGCAGGAGCGCGACATGCTGCGCCTGTTCGTGCGCCGCGACGTCTACGGCCGCTTCTTCTCCTGCATGGTCTATGTCACCAAGGAGCGCTACAACACGGCGCTGCGGGTCAAGACCCAGCAGATCCTGCAGAAGTATTTTGGCAGCAGCGAAGAGGTGGAGTTCAACGTCTACTTCACCGAGGGCGTGCTGGCTCGGACCCACTACATAGTGCGGGTCAACAACAACAACGTGGATGTGGATGTGAACGAAGTACAGAACAACCTGATTGAAGCGGCCCGCAGCTGGGATGACCGTCTGGACTCCGTGCTGCTCTCTCACTACGGTGAAGCCCGCGGCAACGAACTGCGCCGCCGTTTCAGCACCGCCTTCCCCCGTGCCTACAAGGAAGACGTGCTGCCGGGTTCCGCCGTGGCCGACATCATGGAGCTGGACAACCTGAGCGAAGCCAACCCGCTCGGCATGCTGTTCTACCGCGCCCAGGAGGAAGAGAACGATCGGCGGGTCCGCCTCAAACTGTTCCACCGCACCGAACCCATCCACCTCTCCGACGTCTTGCCCATGCTGGAAAACATGGGGCTGCGGGTCATCGGTGAGACCCCTTATCAGGTGCGCACCCCGGCGGGCGACATCTTCTGGATCCTCGACTTTTCCATGCTGCTGCATGGGGAGCAGCCGTTTGATCTGGAGCAGAGTCAGCAGCGCTTCCAGCAGGCTTTTGCGGCCATCTGGAACAAGCAGCTGGAAGATGACGGCTTCAACCGGCTGGTGCTGGGCGCCGGCCTCACCGGTCGTCAGGTATCCGTGCTGCGCGCCTATGCCAAATACATGCGTCAGACTGGCGTCTCCTTCAGCCAGTCCTATATCGAAGAGACCCTGACCCGCTACCCGGATATCGCCCAGCTGCTGTTCACCCTGTTCGAACAGCGCCTGGATCCGGCCGGCAAGCAGGACGCCAAGGTACAGGCCAAGCTGCACGAGCAGCTCGCCGCCAAGCTCGATCAGGTTGCCAACCTGGACGACGATCGTATCATCCGCCGCTATGTGGAGATGATCGACGCCACCCTGCGCACCAACTACTACCAGCTGGACAAGGCGGGCAACATCAAGCCCTACGTCTCCTTCAAGCTGGCCCCCTCCAGCATCACCGACATGCCGTTGCCGCTGCCGAAGTTCGAGATCTTCGTCTACTCGCCGCGGGTGGAAGGGGTGCACCTGCGCTGGGGCAAGGTAGCTCGTGGCGGTCTGCGCTGGTCCGATCGCAAGGAGGACTTCCGTACCGAAGTGCTGGGTCTGGTGAAAGCCCAGCAGGTGAAGAACACCGTCATCGTGCCGGTGGGAGCCAAGGGCGGCTTCTACTGCAAACAGATGCCGGCGGGGGCCCCCCGTGCCGTGATCCAGGAAGAGGGCAAGGCCTGCTATCGCCTGTTTATTCGCGGCCTGCTCGATGTGACCGACAACATCATCGGCGGCGAGGTGATCCCGCCGAAATCCGTGGTGCGTCACGACGAGGATGATTACTACCTGGTAGTGGCCGCCGACAAGGGCACCGCGACCTTCTCCGACATCGCCAACGAAATAAGCCTGGAATACGGCCACTGGCTGGGCGACGCGTTCGCCTCCGGCGGCTCGGTCGGCTATGACCACAAGAAGATGGGCATCACCGCCCGTGGCGCCTGGGAATCGGTCAAGCGGCATTTTCGCGAGATCGGCGTCAACTGCCAGACCACCGACTTCACCTGCGTGGGGATTGGCGACATGGCCGGCGACGTGTTCGGCAACGGCATGCTGCTCTCCGAGCACACCCAGCTGGTGGGCGCCTTCAACCACATGCACATCTTCATCGACCCGACCCCCAATGCGGCCAAGAGCTTCGTCGAGCGCAAGCGCCTGTTCGAGCTGCCCGGCTCAAGCTGGGATGACTACAACCGGGAACTGATCTCGGCAGGGGGCGGCATCTTCCTGCGCTCGGCCAAGTCCATCAAGCTGAGCCCCGAGATGCAGACCCTGCTCGGCACCGACAAGGCCAGCATGGCCCCGAACGAGCTGATCAAGGCGCTGCTCTGCCTGAACGTCGATCTGCTGTGGAACGGCGGCATCGGCACCTATGTGAAGAGTGCCCGCGAGAGCGATGCCGAAGTGGGCGATCGCAGCAACGATGTGCTGCGGGTCAACGGTCGAGATCTGCGGGCCCGCATCGTGGGTGAGGGCGGCAACCTGGGCTTCACCCAGCTGGGCCGGGTGGAGTACGCCAGCCAGGGCGGTCGCATCAACACCGATTTTACCGACAACGTGGGCGGCGTGGATTGCTCCGACAACGAGGTGAACATCAAGATCCTGCTGAACCAGCTGGTGGCGGCCGGTGACCTGACCCTCAAGCAGCGCAACCAGATGCTCTACGAGATGACCGACGATGTGGCGCAGATTGTCATCACCAACGCCTATCGCCAGTCCCAGTCCATCTCGGTGACCAGTTTCCGCGGCGCCGAGCAGCTCAAGGAGCAGCAGCGCTTCATCCAGGGGCTGGAGCGCGAAGGCAAGCTGGACCGCGGCCTCGAGTTCCTGCCCTCCGACGAAGAGCTCTCCGAGCGGATGGCGGCAGGGCAGGGGCTGACCCGACCCGAACTGGCGGTGCTGGTGGCCTACGGCAAGATGGTGCTGAAAGAGCAGCTCAACTGCCCGGAAGTGACCGACGAGCCCTTCCTCGCCAACATGTTGGTGACCAGCTTCCCGGCCAAGCTGCAGCAGCAGTTCGGGGCGGCGCTTGCCCAGCATCCGCTGCGCGGCGAGATCATCGCGACCCGGGTGGCCAACATGCTGGTCAACGACATGGGGCTCAACTTCGCCAGCCGGATGAAGGACGAGACCGGTGCCTCGGTGGCGGAAGTGGCCTGCTGCTTCGCCATGGCGCGCGAGGTGTTTGGCCTCAACCAGCTGTGGCGCGACATCGAAGGGTGTGACAACCTGGTGGATGCCCAGACCCAGCTCGAACTGATGTTCTACAGCCGTCGCATCGTGCGCCGTGCCACCCGCTGGTTCCTGCGCGCCCGCAACCGCAGCTGGAGCATCAGCGAGAACATCGCCTTCTTCCGTCCGGCCTTCGAGATGCTGGGTCAGCACCTCTACGAGGTGATGGACGAGAGCGAAGTAGCCGAGCACCAGCAGGCGGTCGCCGCCCTGGTGGCCAAGCAGGTGCCGGAAGCGATCGCCCGTCAGGTAGCCCACATGAGCAGCCTCTTCTCCAGCCTGGATCTGGCGCAGATTGCCGCGGAGCACAAGACCGACATCCTGCGCGCCGCCAACGTCTACTATCGCCTCGGCGCCAAGCTGGATCTGCACTGGTTCCTCGACCAGATCAATCATCAACCGGTGGGCAACCACTGGCAGGCGATGGCGCGGGCCTCCTTCCGCGAAGATCTGGACTGGCAGCAACGCAGTCTCACTTCCGTGGTACTGGAAGGGTGCAAAGATCAGGGAGAATGCGCTACCATACTGGCCGACTGGATTTCGGAGCATGAGCAACTCTTGTCCCGTTGGACCCACATGTTGGCCGACTTTAAGACCACCAGCACTCACGAGTTCGCCAAGTTCTCGGTGGCCTTGCGAGAGTTGAACCTGCTCCAGTTGAATTGCCGAACCTCGGCATAACCCCAAAAGCCCCGGCCAGTTGCCGGGGCTTTTTTTAAGGAGCAAACATGCTGTACCCTCTCGCCAGGCATTTCCTGTTCAAGCTCAATCCGGAACAGGCGCACGATCTTTCCATCAAATATTTGCCCCGCCTTCTCGGTACACCGCTCGATTGTTTCTTCCGCCACTCCCTGCCAAAACGCCCCGTCACCGTCATGGGGCTTTCTTTTGCCAATCCGGTGGGTCTGGCGGCCGGGCTCGACAAGGACGGTGAGTGTATCGATGCCTTCGGGGCCATGGGGTTCGGTTTTATCGAGGTCGGTACTGTCACCCCCAGACCCCAGAGCGGCAATGACAAACCCCGTCTGTTCCGGGTCATTCCGGCCGAGGGGATCATCAACCGGATGGGCTTCAACAACAAAGGGGTCGATCACCTGGTCGCTCAGGTCAAGCAGGCCAAATATCAGGGGGTGATCGGCATCAATATCGGCAAGAACAAGGACACCCCCATCGAGCAGGGCAAGGATGATTATCTGATCTGCATGGACAAGGTGTATGACCACGCCGGTTATATTGCCGTCAATATCTCTTCCCCCAATACCCCTGGGCTGCGTTCACTGCAATATGGCGAGGCACTGGATGAACTGTTGGCCGCCCTCAAGGTTCGTCAGCAGGAGCTGGCCGCGCAATATAAGAAGTACGTACCGCTGGCCGTTAAAATTGCGCCGGATTTGACCCCGGATGAAATTAATCAGGTAGCCGCATCCTTGATAAAAAATGGCATCGATGGCGTGATTGCCACCAATACCACCCTCGAGCGCGACATGATTTATGACATGCCCCATGCCGGTGAAGCGGGGGGGCTCAGCGGCCGCCCTCTGCAGCACAAGAGCACCGAGGTGATCCGCCAGCTGGCCAAGGCGCTGGATGGTGCGCTGCCCATTATCGGGGTCGGCGGCATCGACAGCGCCATGGCGGCCCGCGAGAAGCTGGCGGCGGGTGCCAGTCTGGTCCAGATTTATAGCGGTTTTATTTATAAAGGCCCGGATCTGGTCAAAGAGATTGTGACCCATATATAAGAAATAAATCGGTGCCCTTTATTTAAAGTTGCTGAAATTCTCGACATGGAATAAAGTCGAGTAACGACTTCCAGTAAGGGCACCGCCATGTGTATCCAACCCAATGACAATTGGCAGTGGCATTATGATGCTCATGACGATCGTCTGATGCTGGATTTATCCGATCGCATGATATTTGCCACCGAATATAAAGGGCGGCAATTGGTGCCCAGCTCCTTCACCACCCAGCCGTTTTGTGTGGATGATGCCGCGCTCTATTATCAGCTGATGGACAGAGTGGCAGAACTGGAGTGGAGCGTGCCCCATCAGGTGCAGCTGGTCCTCAATGCCATCGCCGTCAGCCGCTTTTACAAACCCTTGATGCCACAAAGCTGGTTCTTTGGCGAAACCCATCCGGTTATCACTCCGGAAACCGGTGCACTGGTGTGCATGGGGACGCCTCATGGCAAGGGGGAGTTTCTGGTGATTGAAGCCGGCGATCAGGCCAGTGTCTGTTTGAACCTGACCGACGATCTGATATTGACCACCAGCAAGACACTGCCCCGGTTTGGCGTCATCAAGGTGATGAACAATCGCATGAGCTCAAGACCCGCGGCTCAGACGCAATATCGCCAAGTTGGTTGAGCGTTAACTTGGCGAGGTGCACTGGTTTTCTATCCTGTCATGGTTCGCTATCACGTATCTCCCTTTTTAATCCAGCCTCATGCTGACCAGCCCCATTATTCCCTTCGGTTATCTGCTCGTATGAAAAAATGCCCTCACGTCAATTTGAGGCGAGGGCGACAAACACACACTACAGGAGGAATAAGCTGTTGTATCAACAACACGGGACTATTCTAAAACCTGTAGTTTCTCTTGAAACCTGATAGATATGACAGGCAGGGCAATGTCGGCATAAGTGGGTAGGGGATGTAAAAAAATAGCCCTCCCGTTTACGGACGATAACGGGAGGGCAAAGCACGGGGTTTACAGAAAGGACTTGCTCTGTCGTGAAGAATAATAGCGATTTGAGTTTTGTTTGACTCCTGTCAAATGTGGCAATTTAGAATAGGGCGAGAGGAATAATATATATCCGGATAACGGATCAAGACTTGCTCGCAAAATAGCCGATGCTGCTTTTGGTGCCATCACTCGCATTGGCGTTGCGTGTGATGTCGTTACGGAGTCACTCGCTTGTCATCAATGTCACCATTACCGGCCTTCATCTTGCACAGGCGCAACCACAGCCTCAGGGTCAACTGCGCGCTCTTTATGCCGACATGCCCAAGCTTTTGCTGCTCCGGATCGTCGCTTAAGGTATAATGCGGCACTATTTTTATGGCTTCCCCGTGAGCGTGATGAAAGAATTTTTTGCAACCTGCCCCAAGGGGCTGGAAAACCTGTTGGCCGTCGAGCTGACCAATCTGGGTGCAGAGCAGGTCCGCGAGACCGTGGCCGGCGTCCATTTCTGCGGCGAGCTGGCTATCGGTTACAAGGCCTGTCTGTGGAGCCGTTTCGCCTCCCGCATCGTGCTGGTGCTCTCCGAGTTCCAGATGAACGACGATCTGGACCTCTATCTGGGCGCCCATACCATTCCCTGGGAAGAGCACTTCTCCGGCACCGCCACCATAGCGGTGGATTTTACCGGTACCAACGCCTCCATTCGCAACACCCAGTACGGCGCGCTCAAGATCAAGGACGCCATCGTCGATCGCTTCACCAAGCGCGGCCACGTGCGCCCGGACGTGGACAAGAAATCCCCGGACATTCGCATCATGGCCCATCTGGGCAAGGGCAAGGCCAATATCACGCTGGACTTGTCAGGCCCTGCGCTGCACCAGCGCTTCTATCGTCAGGGCACCGGTGAGGCACCGCTCAAAGAGAACCTGGCCGCGGCCATGATTGCCCGTAGCGGCTGGGCCGGCGAGCCCATGATGGACCCCATGTGCGGTTCCGGTACCCTGCTGATTGAAGCGGCCTTTATCGCCGCCGATATGGCGCCGGCCCTGCGCCGCGAGCGCTTCGGTTTCGATCGCTGGCTGCAACATGACAGCGAACTGTGGCAGAGCCTGATGATGGAGGCGCAAGTGCGCGCCAAACGCGGCATGCAGCGCTGCGAGGTGAAGCTGTTCGGTTGTGATGCCGACTCCCGCGTGCTGCTCAAAGCCCGTGACAACGCCAAAGCCGCCGGCGTGGCCCATCTCATCACCTTCAAGCAGGCCGACGCGACCGCCCTGGAAAACCCGCTGCCCATGGCGGCGGAAGGGGAGACCCGTCAGGTCGGCATGCTCATTTCCAACCCGCCCTATGGCGAGCGTCTCGGTGAGTTCCCGGCGCTGCTGGAGGTGCACCAGGCCCTGGGCGATGCCCTGCGTCGCAGCTTCCAGGGCTGGAAGGTCTCGATCCTTTCTGCCTCCCCCGAGCTTTTGAGCTGTCTGCGCCTGCGCGCCGACAAGCAATATCGCCTGTTCAACGGGGCGCTCGAGTGTCAGCTGCGCAACTACCAGATCGCGCTGGACTCCGTGGCCTCCCAAAAAGAGGTGGCGCAGGACTTTGCCAACCGTCTGCGCAAGAATCTGAAGGCACTCGAGAAGTGGGCGAAGAAAGAGAACCTCGACTGCTACCGTCTCTACGACGCCGATCTGCCGGAGTACAACGCCGCCATCGACCGCTATCAGGACTACCTGGTGGTGCAGGAGTACGCGGCGCCCAAGGATATCCCCGCCCAGAAGACTCGTCAGCGCCTGCTCGACATGGTACAGGCCGCCATCAAGGTGACCGGCATGGATGGCGAGAAGGTGATCCTGAAGGTGCGCGAGCGTCAGGAAGGCAAACAGCAGTACCAGAAGCTCTCCGAAGAGCAGCACCGGATGGAGGTGCAGGAGTACGGTGCCCGTCTGTGGGTCAATCTCTATGACTATCTGGATACCGGCCTGTTCCTCGACCACCGCCAGACTCGCCGCATGCTGGGCGAGATGGCCCGTGGCAAGCGCTTCCTGAATCTCTTTGCCTACACCGGCAGTGCCACCGTGCACGCGGGTCTGGGCGGTGCCAGCGAAACCACCACGGTGGACATGTCGCGCACCTACCTGAACTGGGCACAGGACAACATGCGCCTCAACTCGCTGGTGGGCCGCGAACACAAGTTCGTGCAGGCGGACTGCCTGAAGTGGCTCTCCGAGGCGGACGAGCAGTACGACCTCATCTTCATCGATCCGCCCACCTTCTCCAACTCCAAGCGGATGGACGAGAGCTTCGACGTGCAGCGCGATCACCTGTTGCTGATGCAGCACCTCAAGCGTCTGCTGGCTGCTGGTGGCACCCTGGTCTTCTCCAACAACAAGCGCCACTTCAAGATGGATCTGGCCGGTCTCGAGGCCATCGGTCTCAAGGCCCAGAACATCACCGGCAAGACCCGGCCGAAGGATTTCGAGCGCAACCAGCATATCCACAACTGCTGGATCATCACCCATGCCGAGGTCCAGGGCTGATGCTGACCCTGTTTCACACCGACGGTTGTCACCTGTGCGAACAGGCGTGGGGGCTGGTGGAGCAGGCCGGCCTTGCCGGCAGGACCCGCCGCTGCGACATCCTGGATGACGCCGACTGGCTCGAGGCCTACCGGGTGCGCATTCCGGTGGTGCGCGACGAGGCCGGGCGTGAACTGGGTTGGCCCTTTACCCTGGCGGAGCTGCAAGCATGGCTCGGCGCCCGGGAGTAGTGGGCGATTTGACGATGAAACGGGGGGAGACTCAGTCTGCCGCCCGTTTTTTCATTAGCAAGAAGGAACAAGAATGGCTCTTTTGACATTGCACGGCGCTTCCCTGTCGTTCAGTGATTTTCCGCTGCTCGACCAGGCCGAGCTCACCATCGAGCGGGGCGAGCGCCTCTGTCTGGTGGGGCGCAACGGGGCGGGCAAGTCCACCCTGATGAAGGTGATCGCCGGCGAACTGCCGCTGGATGACGGCCGTCTGGTGCTGCAGCAAGACTTGAAAGTGACCCGCCTCGAGCAGGATCCCCCCGCCTCGAGCGAGCTCACCGTGTTTGACTACGCCGCCGAAGGGCTGGCCGGGGTAGGGGAGCTGCTCAAGCAGTATCACCATATCTCCATGGAGCTGGCACACGATGCCTCCGATGCCAACATTCGCAAGATGAGCCAGCTGCAGGAGCAGCTCGACTACCAGAACGGCTGGCAGTTCGAGACCCGCATCAACCAGGTGCTGACCCTGCTCGGTCTGGATCCCGACGTGACCCTCGACAGTCTCTCTGGTGGCTGGCTGCGCAAGGTGGCCCTGGCCCGCGCGCTGGCCTGCGATCCGGATCTGCTGCTGCTGGACGAGCCGACCAACCACCTGGACATCGATGCCATCAACTGGCTGGAAGAGTTTCTCAAGGATTTTCGCGGCGCCATCGTCTTCATCTCCCACGACCGGGAGTTCATCCACAAGCTGGCGACCCGGATCATCGATCTGGACCGCGGCGTGATCACCTCCTGGCCCGGCAATTACGACGAGTACCTGCAGGGCAAGGAGGAGTGGCTGCGGGTCGAGGAGCTGAAAAATGCCGAGTTCGATCGCAAGCTGGCCCAGGAAGAGGTGTGGGTGCGCCAGGGAATCAAAGCCCGCCGTACCCGCAACGAGGGACGAGTGCGTGCCCTCAAGGCGATGCGCATGGAGCGGACCCAGCGCCGTGAGCTGCAGGGCAAGGCCAAGCTGCAACTGGACGAAGCGGGCCGCTCCGGCAAGCTGGTATTTGAAAGTGAAGGCTTGGGTCTCGACTTTGGCGATCGCACCCTGTTTCAGGGGCTGGATCTGCAGGTGTTGCGTGGCGACAAGATTGCGCTGGTCGGCCCCAACGGCTGTGGCAAGTCGACCCTGATCAAGCTGCTGCTCGGCCAGCTCGAGGCAACCCGCGGCTCGGTGCGGCAGGGCACCAACCTGGAAGTGGCCTACTTCGATCAGTACCGCGAACAGCTCGACCCCGAGAAGACGGTGGTGGACAACGTCGGCGAGGGCAAGCAGGAGGTGATGGTGCGCGGCCGCTCCCGTCACATCCTCGGCTACCTGCAGGACTTCCTGTTTGAGCCAAAACGGGCACGCACCCCGGTGAAAGCCTTGTCAGGGGGCGAAAAAAACCGTTTACTGTTGGCCAAATTGTTCTTGAAGCCCAGTAATTTACTGATCCTCGATGAACCAACCAACGACCTGGATGTCGAAACGCTGGAACTGCTGGAAGAGCTGCTGGCGGATTATCCCGGTACCCTGCTGCTGGTGAGCCACGATCGTCGTTTCATCGACAATACCGTGACCGGTTGCTGGTTGTTTGAAGGGGATGGGCGGATCAGTGATTATGTGGGGGGCTATGCCGACATGATGGCCACCCGTGCCCAGCAGCAGTCTCAGCTGGCCGCACAGCAGGCGGCGAAGCAGCCCCAGAGCAAGGCGCCAGAGCCTGTCGTGACGCAGGTGCCGGTCGCGGCAAAACAGAAGAAACTCTCTTACAAGTTGCAGCTGGAGCTGGATAATCTGCCAGCCCGGCTGGAACAGCTGGAGGCGGAGCTGGATGCCCTGCAGACGGAGATCAACCACCCCGGTTTCTTCTCCCTGCCTGCGGAGCAAACCCAGACCAAACTGGATGCCCTGAATGCCGCAGAGGCGGCATTGGAACAAGCCTTCTCCCGCTGGGAGGAGTTGGAAGCGTTGAAACATCAGGACTAAGGAAGTAGATGAAAAAGCAATTATCCATGCTGGCCATTCTGGTCAGCGCCAGCCTGAATGCCCAGGCGGCACAAAGTCCCTTTTTCACCATTGTCGATGCGTCCGACAAGGGTTACGCCAGCGGGATCAGCGGCGACGGCAACGGGCTCATCGGGATCAACACCAAGAACAACATGGCCGAGCACTTCTCGACCGTGCGCTTCGCCGACTTCCTGGTTGACCGCTTCCGCTTCGAGCAGGGCTGCATGCTCTCCAACTCGGTCTGCAACTCCTTCTGGAACGACAACAGCAACTTCGCCTACCAGTGGCGTCGTGACTTCCTCGATGGTGTCGACCAGCGCAACAACGTAGGTTACGTGCAGCTGGGCGAGACCGACGGTCTGGTGACCGCGCTGGGTGACGTACCCGGCACCCGGGCGGGCTACAAGATGAATGGCAAGGTGCGTACCGCCTTTGCCGTGGTCGAGGAGGGCAACCCCGTCGAGCTGAAGGATGGCGCCGGCACTCACAGCCTGAGCGTGCCGACCAGCATCAAGAAGCTGGACAATGGCCAGTATCTGGTGACCGGTACCGCTGCCACCGGCAAGAACATCGCCGTCAACTCCGAAACCTACAACTGGTGCTTTGCTGGCAACGACGGCCAGTACGGTGACTACCGCTACTGCCCGGGCCTCAACACCCAGGCGAGCTTCTGGCTGGTCAACAGTACCGGTACCTTCAACAAGCTGCTGCAGGCCAACGAGTATGCCCGGGGCCGCAACGAAGTGGTGCAGACCGCTTCCGCGCTCGGCGTGGGCAAATTCAACGGCACGCTGTATGGGGTAGGGTACTCCTCCACCGGCGAGATCGGCACCAACTACCTGGATGGCCGCAACCTGGCCGCCTACTGGACACTGGATCTGGATGGCAGCAAGGTGGGCACCACCCAGATCATCCCGCTGGCAGAAGGCGAGCCCGGTAAAGATGACGCCAAGCTGCAACACAGCTGGGCCGTGGGGGTCAACGACAACGGTTATGTGGTCGGCAACCAGCTCTATCGTATCAACAAGGGCCAGAACCGCCCGGTGGAGATGTTCGTGTTCAACCTGAACACGCCGACCACCAACGCCGTGGTCTCCCTGCAGGACAAGCCGCTCAGCGGCTCCGGCTCGGAAGCGGCCGCCATCAACAACCACAACATGGTGGTTGGCTGGCGTGACTCCCGTCATCAGACCCAACCCGTGGTCAACGGCACCAACCGCATGCAGGAAGGCTTCCTGCTCAACGCGGCGACCGGCAACAACTGGTACCTGAACGATCTCATCTGCGGTCTGGATGATGCGGGTGCCAAACAGTGTGCCCAAAACGGTTACTACTACCACATCGCCTATGCCAGCGGCATCAGCGAGAATGGGACTGTGGCCGCGACCGCCTATCGCTACAACAGCGAAAGCGATCTGAACAACCGCACCAACGCTACCGTGGTCAGCGTCAAGCTGGCACCGGTCGTGACCGACTACAAGAACAACGATCCGGCCGGTTATGTGGTCGCCAACGCACCGGTCAACAACCAAACCGGTCAGGATGGCGGCAGCGGTGGTGGCAGCCTGTTCTGGTTGACTCTGCTGGCCCTGCCATTCGCCTGGCTGCGCCGTTTCCAGCGCTAAAAAGTTGTGTCACTAAAAATTAATGCGGTTCAGTGTCTTGTGTCACAATGACCGGATAGCATGAAATTTTTTGTTTGACCCTGCCAACCCCCTGGGGTAAAGATGAAAGCGACCGATGAAAAATTGGTCGCTTTTTTTGTTCCACGGAAGAGGGTCGTAGATGATGAAGAGACAAAAACGGGACCGTCTGGAAAGAGCTCGTGCTCGTGGTTATCAGGCTGGCGTGGTCGGCAAACAGAAAGAAGCGTGTCCGTATCAATGCCTGGATGCACGTGGGCACTGGCTTGGTGGTTGGCGTGATGCCATGGAAGGGCGGGGCTCAGGCCTCTTCATGAAGTAGTCGGTACTTCATCACACATTGCAAAAAGGAAAGGGGCCATGGCGGCCCCTTTACGTTGTGCGGTTTGACCGGGTGGTCAATCAGCTCATCAGAATGCGGTCGTGTCCTTGAACAGGCCCACTTTCAGGTCGGTGGCGCTGTAGATGGGGCGACCATCCACTTCCACTACGCCATCGGCAATTCCCATCACCAACTTGCGATTGATGACGCGCTTGAAGGTGATCTTGTAGGTCACTTTCTTGGCGGTCGGCAGGATCTGACCGGTGAATTTCACCTCGCCAACCCCCAGCGCACGCCCCTTGCCGGGGCCGCCTTTCCAGCCAAGGAAGAAACCAACCAGCTGCCACATGGCATCCAGACCGAGACAGCCAGGCATGACGGGGTCACCCGGGAAGTGGCAATCGAAGAACCAGAGATCCGGTGTGATGTCGAGTTCTGCCAGGATCTCGCCTTTGCCGTGCTCACCACCATGGTCATTGATCTTGACGATACGATCCATCATCAACATGTTGGGGGCGGGCAGCTGGCTGTTGCCCTCACCAAATAGCTCGCCACGGCTGCAGGCGAGCAGCTCTTCACGGGTAAACGAGTCTTTGCCTTGTTCACACAGGGAAAGGCGGGCATCAATGATGGAATTGTCTACGGTCACGCTGGTTATCCTTAAAATGGGTCAAAGCCGGGCCAATTTAGCGTACAGATGTTCGCTAAACAACTCCGATCACTTCGTTTATACCCCGAACAGCCTGCCAAACAGGCGGCGCAGCACGCCCCCCTTGACGGCCTCGGTGCCGTTGAGCTCATCCAGCCGCTGCTGGATGCGGCCGAACAGGGTATCCGGCATGTCCGGCTCACCTGCAACACAGCCCGTCAGCAGCTCGATGGCCTCTTCCACATGATCCACCGGGTGGATATGGAACTGGCCGGCCTCTACTGCCGCGATCACTTCATCAGAGAGGTTGAGCTGTTGGGCGTTGGTACCGGGCAGCAGGATCCCCTGTTTGCCGGTGAGGCCGTGGATCTTGCACACCCGGAAGAAGCCCTCGATCTTCTCGTTGACGCCGCCGACGGCCTGCACGTTGCCGAACTGGTCGACCGCGCCGGTAACCGCAAAGTGCTGGTAGATAGGCTGGCGGGCGAGGGCGGAGAGCAGGGCACACAGACCGGTCAGAGACGCGCTGTCACCATCGATCTCATGGTAGGACTGCTCGAACACCAGGTTGGCCGAGAGAGGGGAGGGGTTCTCGGCACCAAATTTGTTGGAGAGATAACCGTGAATGATCATCATCGCCTTGGCGTGGATATGACCTGCCAGCTCCGCCTTGCGCTCGATGTCCGCCACGTCACCGTCCCCCAGATGCACGGTGGCGGTGAGGCGCACCGGCTCGCCGAAATCATAGGGGTGCCCTGAGACCTGAATGACGGAGAGACCGTTGATCTGACCCACTTCCTCACCATCGGTCTGCAGCAGGATCTGGCCGTCGATGACCCCCTGATCGGATTGCTCGACCAGGTAGTTGAGCCGGTAATCCTGCTCTTCCAGCGCTCCGCGGATGTGCTCGTCGGTGACGACATCCGCTTCCAGCTCACGTGCCAGGCTGTCGGCCATGCGCATGATGGCTGAGAGCTGCACCTCGGAGAGGGAGAGCCACTCCTGATGATCACAGAGCCGGCTGGCATGGCGGCAGAGGGCGGCGAGGGCCGCCGGCGTGAAGTCCAGCAGGTTCCAGCGCTCGCGCAGCCAGGCCAGATATTGCAGATAGTCAGGCAGATCCTCTTCGATATTCACCTCGGAGACCAAGTCCGCGCGCAGGAAGATGCGTTCCGACATGTCTCTGTCCAGCATCTGGAACTCGGCCACATCCAGCCGGTCACCGACCAGGATCAGCTTGAGCTTGATGGGGGTGGCTTCCGGTGTGAAGAAGGGGGTGAGGGTCTTGCCTTCCTGATAGGCGTTCCAGTCCAGCTCGCCTTTTTGCATCGCGTTCTTGAGCTTGAACCAGAGGTGGGGCTGATCCAGCAGCTCATCCAGCTGCAGGATCAGATAGCCACCGTTGGCCTGACGCAGCAGGCCAGGTTCCAGCAGGTGCTGGTTGGCATAGACGGAACCTTGCTCGGTCTGGTAGTTGATGGAGCCGAACAGGGTGTCCCAGTTGAGATCGCGGCCATACACCACGGGGGCTTCCTGCTCTTCATGGTGGATCAGCAGGTTGATGAGGACCGGGTGCTGAAATTCGAGCCCTTGTGCCACATGTGCGGCCAGATCTGAGAGGAAGTCATCGATCTTGGGATCGTTGTTCTGCTTGCGCATGATGCGGGTGACCAGACGCTCGGCATCCAGATGGTGGCTCATCAGCTTGAGCAGTTCACCGACCATTTCACAAAACTCGATGCCGGTACCGGGTTGCAGGCGCAGCCAGATGGGTTTGAACGGATTGTTCAGGTTTTCGGTGTAGCAGAGATCGAACAGGTCGCCATCCTTGCCATTGGAGGCGGCGATCAGCGTCTGGCAGACATCTTCATAGTCGACCCCGGGGAAACCGTTGAGCAGCATGACCGGGCAGTCGCCATCAAAACTGGCGAGACGCTTGATGCCGGAGATGGCCCTGGGTTGCAGCGCGGCAAACGGAATGGGTTCGAGCTCGCTGAGGGCAGGAAACTGTTCAATCGCAAAAGCAGGTTTTAATTGTTCTGATGTTAATTCAGCCACTTAAGACATCCGGTCGGAGATAGGATCAATTGTTGCCATTATACACAGTTCAATAAGTGGTAACAGGAAACAAGATACCATATTTAACATAATATACATTATGCGCGGTCAGGCTTGGGGATAGAACAAAGGGGCCGGAGGCCCCTAGATACGAAGTCACAGCAGATCTTGATGATCTATACCGCCACGAGCATTTCCGATGGGAATGAAGCCATCAAAGGTTCTCGGCTTTTCTTATCGTGCCAGATGCAAAACACCAAGGTCACACCGGTAAGGCTTTGGCTATTCTGCACTGTCATCGACGGCCCGCCACTACGAAGCCTTACTGCTGCACCAGGCTCAAAACGAGTATGCAAATAGCCATATTGCTCCTGATTTTCTTGCAACTTCAGAATGCGGCTTGGGAAAGTCCATTCTATAGGTTCGCCGCCCATGTCGGTGTTGAACCAGACACAGCAAGCGTCAATCCCTTTGTCATCTTCATCTTCGGCAGGTTTAACGGTCATGGGGTAACTACCGCCCGACAGTGTAACGACTTGCCCAGGATAGAAGTATTGGTATTTTTGCATCATCATTCCATGTTATGCCAAAAACTATGTTTATAGGTAAGCGAGAGCTGCTTTATAGACGATATTCAGATCTCGAGTAATATTCAGGGTCATATTGTCGGTTGATTTAAATCCATCTAGAAAACCAGCCGGTCTTCTTGCCGATTCTTCAAAGCGTTGATGCCATGAGTGGTCATCAGTCACGATGACCGGATCACTACAATCAGGAAACTGGTCTGCAGTGATATCGATAATGTATCCACTGACCTCTAACCAAGCATGGGATTGCTGGTTATCAGCTGAGCCGCTGACGTAATCGATGTCATTGATTCCTTGTTTATAAAGGTATTCGGCGAGAATATCGCTGATATCCCCACACGTCCCAGCCGGAAATTGTCTGAAGTTCGCTGGCATAGACCCCCAGTCTAAACGTTCCAAAGCCAGACGAAAGTCGCTAGCGTGCTTCCTAAGCTCAAAAATGTTCATAAATCCCTCGTCAGGGACAAGACGCCGATAAATAGGGTTATCGGCATCAATCCTAGTCCTTATCAACGTTGTTTTGCTGAGTACTATCTGGATCGGCTCTCACGTACTCGACGTTGTTACGTTCATAAATATGAAAGTCAGGATGCTTTCCTTCCTTTATCTCTTCAACAAGCTTTTCACGAGGAACTGTCCCCCGCCCAGGAATGGTATAAGTTTGGTTTTCGCCATTCTGCCCATCCTTGTTACCACGAATATTCTTGGCCATGTGTATCTCCCCTCTTCGAGCGATATGCTCCATAGGGATATTGGGGGTGTTGGCTACAAAACAACCCCATGGTGATAAAAAAGCATCAAGTAAGAGAGCCCCCCTGCCCCGCTGCTGTATCGAGCATGTGAGAATTGAATTACCCCCGCATTACTTTTGGAGGTTTTTACGATGAACGATGAAAAAAGACCGACCCTCGATGAGCTGCTTGAGGGACTGAATGACCACCTTTATACGATCGACTGGAAATCCGATGATGCGCAACCTGAGATGCTAGCAGACGTTGACCCCGATGAAATCGGTTGGGATTGGGATGTCACCGATGAGAAATAGCGCCCCGGTTCGGGATTGGCGGCGGTTGGATGAACTGACCGCTGGTGTCGACCTGTTGGCACAGCTGCGGCGCCATCGGTTTCGGCGGTTGCATATCACTGTGCCCGATGGCCACCAGTTATTGTGGTTCGACGTGTTCCCGTTGGCCGGTGCGTTGGTGCTGGTTCATCAGGACACCCCGTTGTGGGTCTGCCGCTGGCAGTTAGTCAACCGGGTGGCAGTTATCCACGACTTTCGGGCGTTCTGGTATACCCATCAACAGGACTTGGCCCATCTGCCGCTGGAGGCGATTTGCTGGCTGTCCGATCGTTACCTGGTGAAATGGAGCGCCACTGGCGGTGGCCACTTTTGGCGGCGCTGCCTGCGGGAGGCCCACGCCCGGGGCTTATCGGTGAGCGCAGGCGCCATCGGCCAGCCCTAAAAATTGCTCACCGGGTTGGATGGCTCTGTTAGGCATGATCGATTAGCGCGACCTCGCGGTGTGCCGCATGCAGCACGTCGGACATTTCCCCTGGGCTGATCCGCCGCACCACATCGGCCGGTCTGGCACTGCCCAGCCAGCCATTGGCCGACTGGAACCACACGGCCAGCGCCACAGGACCGCGATGGGTTTGCAGGACGCTGACGATCTCGTCCAGTTCTGGTGATGATGGCAGGTTCATCTCGGCCAGACTCAGCACGTAGCCTCTGGCCAGCAGCTCCTCGCGGGTCGCGACCCGAAACGGTGATTTTTCGCCCATTATTCTCTCCTCTGGTGTGAGACATGTTGAAGGTCAAAAAGCAGATGTTGAAGGTCAAAAGTCACATAACCCTCACAAATTATGCGGATAAATGGGTTGTCGGCTTCAGCGCAGTGCTGGAAATCGGCCTGTCAGCTATTTTTGGTCACAGTGACCGAAAATATGGTGCTTCCTAGGCCCGCCGCCTGCCCGCCGTGCGCGAGCGCCCGTCGGCCATCCGTCCGGCCAGGGGCGCCTGCGGCGCCCGGGGTGTGGGCATCAGCGCCTAGCGAGCTGGACCCCCTGCTCCAGCGCATCAACCCACAACGAGCGGTCGGTGATTCGCCACAAATCTGGGCCAGAGGGCCCGCCCATTACGACGATATGGCCCCCCTCCTCTCTCCAGTGCTGCACATCGGCCCAGGTCAGTGAGACCTCACAGCGCCCGTCTGCGCCCTCCTGACAGAGCAGCAGATCAGTTTTTCCTGCGTATCGCTGCCAGCCGTGGTAGGCCAGCACCGGCAACGCGGGTGCAGCTGGTGCCGCAGGGGTCAGGGTTGGCGCAGCGCCGGAGGGTTCCTGGTAGAGCGGCAATTCGATCCCCTGCCCCGCATCCACCTGGACGACCGGCGCCGGTTTGTCCTGTTCATTTTTGGCTGCCATCCCAGAGAACGAGGCAACCATCAGTGCCACGCCACCGACCATAGCGCCCAACGGAAGGATCGCTTTTTTGGTGATCGGCCACCATGACTGGGGCTTGTGGGTGTTCTCTACTGTTGATTTATACAGTGAGAAAATCTGTTTATTGAATTTCCGCTTTTCTGGGATCGGCTTGAGCTTCGGTTGGCATGCCGCCTCGCAGTAACTCCACTCATACCAAACGCTATGCTCCTGCGCACGGGGGCGATACGCATGCAGATGGCGCCCCACCAGGGCTCGGACGTCCTGATCGATCAACCCTGGGTGCTGAGTCAGGAGGATTAGATCAATGCCGCGATGGCGGTGGGTGTTGAGGGCTGCCACCGACTCGGGACGTTTTGACCCGCTCGGTCTGGAGGGCCAAAAATCCTGGCATTCGTCCACGACGATCAGGCTGCCCTCGGGCAGGTCCATCCAGCGTAGTGGATCGAACTCAGACACGGCGCCGATTTCCGGTGCGAGGTCGTTGACGTTCGAGAAAATCAGTCGTGACCGGGTTTTTGGATCGTCATCGTTGCGCAGCTCGGCCAGGAGTTCCACACAGCGCAGCGTTTTTCCGGCGCCAGGCGTGCCGGTGATGAGGGTGATCAATTCGTTATCTCCGACATTCTGGTAACAGTTACCTTATTTTGGCAGGAACCGCGTTGCTGCACTCAGGGCCAACGCCGCTGCCTGACCGGCAAACCACGCCGAAATCGGCACGTCCATGTGCATGAACCCGAGCAGCGCCAGCAGATCGGCGGGGATGCCGCCGAACAGCCCCTGAATCCGGGTCATGGCCAGTTGGAGCAGTTCCGAGAATCCGATCATCGATACGATCCCCACTCCCAGCGCCAGAAGAGCGCGGGCGAGGATGCTGCCGATTACCGTAGAGGTCAAAGCCGCCCACATATCACGCCCCTCCTGTGCGCACGCGCAGTACGATCGAGAGGAAAATTAGAATCGCGGTGAGGTCACTTGCGGGCACGACATAGGACCCTATCAGGGGACAAAAATCACGCTCGTACTGGCTGAAATCGACCTTCCACTCCGGCCAGCGGTCGATCGGAGTAACCGGTCCAGGCAGCGAGCAGCTGCGCGGCAGCCAACCCCAGCTGTCAGGGGTAAACCACGTTCGTACGTCAATAACACTCCGGTCAACGTCACTCATATCCGCATCGGGTGGGAGTTCGGTTTCGCCCTCCCCCGGTTGGCTCGTCTCGGGATCCTGTTCGAGATCCTCGACCCGCAGTGGTTCCCAGAGTTCAGCGGGGAGCGCGTCGTTGATGGCCAGCTGACCGATCACCTCGGGCGTCATCAGCCCCCGAGTCAGTTCGGCAGGGGTCAGCGGGGTGCTAACGGCGGGCATCTCGAGCTGTTTCTCAGGCTGTGGCCTGACAATCTCCCGCATCCCACGTACAGAAACGGCTGGATTGCTGGCCTCGACGAACCAAACGTCGCGCTGCTGGTCTGAGCCAACCCCGTACTGGTTGAGCCAGGTGGGATCCGGGTTCCAGGGATATGCGGGCGGCAGGCGGAGCACCAGTCGGGTCGGTGCGCTACCCCAGGAGTAGCATGGGAGGTAGGCAAAACTGTTGTGTTTCACCCCACCCGCGTCGGCGACAGAGACCAGGTTTGACTCGCACAGCTGCCAGGCGGGCATCGTGCTGGGGCGGATAGCCACGCCGTCCTGCACCAGCACCTCGGGCCAGAGGTGAGTCAGCGAGCCCCGCATCGCCTCGGCGAGCAGCAGAGCAATCGACGCGCTGGCGACCAGCCGCCCGCCCAAAATTCGCGTGGCCAGTGCACCGCCCTGGGCAGCGATGGGCCGGAGCGCGACGGCAGATCGGCGCACGTTCCCGAGGCTATCGGTCCAGCGCACCAGGGCGCTGGCGCGGCCATCGACAACCCGGTTTAGTGTCTCGATCGTGCCAGTGCGACCGTCGACAAACGGCACTGACAGCGCCGCTTTGGCCGGTGCTGTCAGTGCCAGGACGACCAGTGCTGCCCCGATTTTCAGCGGAAAATGATCCATAGCGCCCCCATAAATGCAGCCAATACGATCAACCCCATGGAAAGTCCCTCTATTTATGGTAACAGTTACTTAAATAGAAAGGCCCCCGCAGGGGCCTTGTTTTGTGGCTCAGCGGCCCAGCGCCGATTTCACGACGTGCAATAGTTTTACTGCGGCGGTGAGGCCCAAAATCACTGCCCCTACCCCCACGACGGCACCAGTCCCGCCACTCATCGCGGAGGTTGCGGCGGTGACCAGTTGCTGACCGATATCTGCTGTAGCTTCCATAAAAATTCCTCTATTTCAGTACCTTAGTGACGACCCGGACCACCCAGGCCGTTCCCCAGAGAGCGGCCGCGGAGGCCGCTAGTTCTACACCCTGCTCAGGTGTGAGACTGAGCAAGATATCCAGCGGGCTCATCAGAGCCCCAGAATCTGCTGTTTGCTGTCGAGCATCAGGGCGAACCCAGCGCCGCGCCTGCCGGTGTACGCCTGCACCCAGACTGGCAGGGACAAAATCTGGCCACGCAGCCCATCCAGCTGGCGCGGAAGACCCGCATCAACCGAGGCCTGCGGCAGGCGGACCTCGACGAGCTCGGATGTCTCCCCTCCATAGGCGTCTACCGAGGTCACCCGGACACCGACCGTATGGCGAACGATCTGGTTGCCGCCATTGGTGAACGCATCCTGTTTTACACCGGCGATTTCACCGACCAGGTAGAGGCCTGATGCGCCTACGACAGGCAGTGTTCTGTCATTCATCAAATTCATCCTTTTTTGGTAACTGTTACTAAAATGGGCAGTCGTAAAAAATTTCGCAATGGAGGGCGTCTTGCCACGGTTCCCAGTACGTGGGCAGGCCCCAGAGCAGTGAATGGACGGCCTCTACCCGCTGCTGGGCCATTTTTTTATGAAATTGAGCACCTATCGATCTAATAACCACGATTGATCCCTATACGAGTCTGAGTTGTGGGTGGCGGGGTACGGCGGGTACACGGAGGTCGGCGACCTCTGACTGGACGACGATCAGATCCCAGTCGACCTCGGGCGGGAACAGCCCAGCGTGGGAGCCCAGATGGTCGTGACCGTCAGAGCGGCCCATAAACCGGGCGATCTCGTGACCGAAATTGGGCCTCGTATCGAACGGACCCATGACGCCGTCATCGACTACACCAGTGCAATGGACCAGCCCGTCACCCACGGCGCGGCGGTGACGGTGCGGTACCTGCATGAGATCCATGTCGTCCATCCAGCGGCTCAAATCGGCCGGTTTAAACCACCCTGGCGCACTGCCGACAGCCTGCACCTCGAGCACGCTCCGGAGAGACACCACGACACCAGCAGCCAGGCGACTCTCAGCCGTCCCCTCACAGGACTGGAGTGCTGCACGGGAGATCCCGGCGTCGACCAGTTCAGCGACGGTGCGATACCAGCTGGCCTGACTGGCTGGCGGCGACCTTTTGGCCGCAACCCAGCCGCGATCGATGATCGCCCGCAGGTGGCACAGGGCACGGCGCAGGCCCATCGAACGGGCGCGGCCAGTGAAATTCTGCTCGTAATAGGCCGAAATCTTGGCCTCGAGCTCGGTCTCGTTTGCGAGCGACATAGTGGGATCTCCCCAGAGTGCAGATAGAACCGGGCGCCAAACATGTGCCCAGAGGCTGTGTGTGAGATGTTTTCCGGCATCAGCGAGCTGGCGTTCGCAACGGATGAGATCGATGACGGTACCGTCCCAGTCGGTGATACCCAGGCGTTCGAGCTGACCAACCAGTCCGCGGCGCAGCGTGCGGGCCTCAAAACGGAGGAGTTTTTCGCAGTATGTCTGGTATGTAGGGTCGGACAGGGCCTCGACCCGGGCTGCCAGGGCGGCGTTACCAGGAGCGCGACGGGCCTCGACAGCCAGGCGTTTCAGCTCCTCGCGGGCCTCAGGGCCCTTGGGGTAACAAACACCGCGCTGGTGCTCAGAGGTCGCGTTGAAATACACGGTGGAACCGCACTTTTGGCGGATCTTCTGCTCGGCATCCGCATAGGTGTCCATCGTTCCGGCTGCGTGGACATGGCCGATCTGCACGTGGCCAACCCGGTCGAGCATCGCGCCCACATCGGCCACTGTGGCGCACTGTACGCCGGAGGTCGAGTCAACGCGCATGACCCGGGCGCCAGCGACGTCGACTAGTGCGGCGAGTTCCGGACAGGCGCGAACAAACGCCGACAACGCTATCGGCAGGGCCTGAGACAGGTTTGAGATGTCCGAAAACGCGTTGAACCCGTAGGTGAGTTTGCTCGGGTTCAGTTTGACGGAAACATACGGGTCTAGACCGAGCCGGGTGTTGCCGCGAGGATAAATTTTGACTGCCATCGAGCCGAGGTGCGATTCGACAGATTCGAACGGAGTGTGTAAATCATCGGCTGTCACCGACCCGTCCGGCTGGAGCGTGATCTCCGCGCACAGGCGCAGGTCGGGCACCAGCAGAGCGAGTGCTCTCAGGTCGATGTCGAACGATTTTTCGGTAGAGAGGCTGACGATGCCGTCGTGCTCAACCGCGTCGGAGGCGCCCACGCAGTAGCGGGAGTCATAGGGGAAATGGAGTCGCAGCTCGACAAAATCGCAAAAAACGCCAAACGACGCCAACAGCGCCTCGAAATTGTCGTGTTCAGTGGTGGTGTGCTGTGATGGGTCCATGCGCCTATCCGAGACAATGCTAATGAAAAAATCCGGCCTCGGCGCCAAGGCCGGACCAAACCACAATTTTTCATTACCCCGGAGGGTGCATTGCCCGAAGGCGTCTTATCCCGAAGGATGGGATTGAGACACGAACGTGTCTCGAACTGACCGCTCCACACAAAACGTGGAACTCGAGCATCCTGCCACAGGGTCAGACGGAACACAACGAATTTTTGCAGGTCAAAACAGACCCTAAAACAGGCTCAAAAAAGAGTCTCAAACGACATCGAATTTATCACGGTGAGAATTGGGTGGGAGATTACAGTGCTCCCACCCGACCCAACCACCCTCCCCCAAACCCGACCCGACACACAACAACAAAAACCGCCCCTACGGGGTCGCGCTCTCTGCCGCTGGGCAGGCCGACCGGCCTGGGTGGTCTAACTGATGACCACCCGTGCGGACGGCTACTCGGTGACGGGACGGAGCTGGGTCTGGGTCGCCGCCCGGAGAGAATCGAGCAGGCCCGGCAGCAGTTCCGGCGGAATGGGGGCATCATGCCCCGCAACCAGGCCCCGGATATGCAGCTCCAACGCCTCGACCGCCTCGCGATCAAACGTCACGGACACAGAACGGGCACGCTGTCGTTCGCGATACCTGGCCTGTTTTTGGGCTGGGGTCAGCGCCGTTCCGGTGCTGGGGCGGCCTCGGCGGCGTGGAACCGGGAGCAGGTCGGGGGTGTCGGCATCATGTGGGTCGCGCATCTCAACATCCTTTTTGGTAACGGTGACCGAAATAGAATAGCACTATTTATGGTAACTGTTACCGAAATTCGCGCGATCTAGGCCTCTTCTCTATTTTGATCTCACAGAACGTGAGGGTTATAGAACAGTGATGCCTAGTGGAGGGTGGTGAGAGCAAGAATGTTACCGACGCATAATAGACATTATGTTACGGGCGGGAATTGGTATAACGATGCCGCTGCGCGGCCCACGTTCTACCAACCCCCGTCAGCACAAGTGCTGCAAACCCTCAACATAATGCTCGCATTATGCGCGGTTTTGAGTATGGAGCAATTGAGTGTTCTGGATTGGTTCAACAACACTGGGTTGGTTTGCCAAGAACGAATCTTTCCCTTTCTGTTATCTCTCACTGTTGAACTTAATCATGTAGCCGATCCAGTGGTTTGTGATTGGCACTCTCGTGACGTTCGCTGTTGCCGGTGTGCAGGTATTTGGAGGTAGTGTCGATGCTGTCGTGGCCGGCATCGGCCTGCACATGGGACAAGGGCCGGCCGTTGAGGTTGATGTCGTGAGTGATGCCGGTATGGCGAATGGAGTGCGGTGTCAGGTTGCGCATCTCTGCGGCATCCTGGGCAAAGCCATCCTGTTCCGCCAGCGTAGCGGCCGCCTGTATGACGGCCATCACCAGCTCGCGCAGTTGACGGATGCCGAGGTTGGCATTGAGCTCACCTTGTTCACGGCCGTGGGCTGCGGCCTTGTGGCGCACAAACAGTGGCGTCTGTTCATCGGGTACCGGCAGTGGCGAGAGACCGAGAAAGGTCCGGTAGCGTTTGAGGGCCTCCAGCAAGGCATGGGAGACCGCCACGGTGCGGCGTTTGCCACCCTTGCTGCGGGGAATGTAATAGCCCCAGACGCCGGTTTTCCCGTCGCGGCGAAACTGCCCCATGACGGGGGTAAAACCCGGCCTTGCCGCCACCTCGGAGATGCGTAGGTAGCAGGCATACATCAGGCTGATCAGAAAGCGGCTGCGCTCGTGCTGCTCCGGTGACTCGGTGGCCAGCCGATCGGCCGCCTGCATCACATAGGACCACTGCAGCTCGCTGAAGGCCTGGCCCTGATCATCCGGCTCCTGCTGTACGGTGCGCTTCACCCGTTGCAGCAGAAGCGCTGGGTTGCGGTCCATGTACTCTTCCTGGATCAAAAACTGGAAAAAGGCCGACAGAATGGCGAGCTTGGTCTTCATGGCTTGCTCACTGAGTCGGTACGGCAGTTCGCGGCCCAGCTCCCGTTTGCCAAGAAAGGGTCGCCACTGGGGATTGGGCAGGCGCTCTCCCCACTCCTTGTCGAGCACGAACTGCGCCACATTGCGATAGGCAATCAGGGCCGCTGGTGGTGACTGGCAATAATCGAGGTAGCGCATCATGATGCGCCGGGTCAGATCCTTTGGGCTGATGCGCATCTCGCCAAAGCACCAGTGCAAGAACGTGGTCAGCTCGCTGCGATAGGTCTTGTAGTTGTTCTCGTTGTTGCGTTGCTCCAGCAGCCAGTCGACGGCGAGTTCGTAGACGATCCCGGCATCGGGTACGTCGGTGAGGCTTAGGTTGGCCAGGTACTGATTGACCTGGGGGTTGCCCGCCTCCAGGTATGCCAAGCCATCGAACAGCGGCATGGCGGGTGGAAGTATGGTTGTGGTCATGATCTTGCTTGAAATGGTTCTGGCTTGCGGCCTGCTCAAGGGTAATGCCGATAAATGGGGTTATCGGCATCAGCGGTGGTGGGGACATTGTCAGGAAACTTGGATGTAGTCGCCACGTTGAATCACGGCGAACACATTCTTATCCCATTCAATGAATATGCACTCTTGTCAAAAAACTCTCGGGATAAACAGCCTTAAAACTGACTGTTAATTCTTTAATTTTGAATAAGAAAGTGTTTGGCCGTGACGGCTCGCCCTATTCCCTGTCCTTCCTCACCCTGTTATCCAGACGCCTTGCTACGCAACCCGCTTGAGTGACTTGCCTTTGGGTTCGGTTGCTTCACTCTGGGTTTCCTGGCTCTCTGCCTTGTTGCTCCCCTGCCCCTTTCCACCGCGCAATACGCTCTGCAGTGCATCCCGCTGTTCGGCCAGATAGAAGGCCAGGCTCTCCTGTTGTTCAGGCTCGAGTGCAATTGGAGCCGCGGCCAGCAGCGTCATCAACTCATCGGCAGTGTCCAGCAGCTTGTCATAGGCGTCAGCCTCTTTCTTGCTGGTAAAGGTCATCTTCTCCACTCCCCCACGAACCACAACATATTTGATCTCAACGGCCATAGTGGCGTCCTCCTTCTGATGGTGAATACAAGTATATGTATGGATATACAGTATTGCAAATAGCCACAGGCAGGTAGGTTTGAGCCGAGACTGACCGAGAGCGGGTTGGCCGTCACATTGATGAAAGGGTCATTTGACTTCCACGCCAAACTGGTCGGATGATTGGGTCATGACGATAACAAAGCAATTACTGATCCTGCTGCTGGTTGAGGTGACGCTCCTTGGGAGCATCGCCCACCTTGCCATCGGCCTCTCTTGGGCGCCCTCCGTCTTGTTTGTGGTGGTGGCCCTGCTGGGGCTGCGCACCCTGGTGGTATTGCTGACCTGGGGCTTTTCCCGCTTCTACCCGGTGCCTGCCATCGGCTGGCGAGCCTGGCTGCCCATGGTGGGGCGAGAGATAGTGGCCTACCTGCTGACTTTCACTTGGCTGCTGCCGTTCGAGCGCTGGTTGATGCCGCCTGACAAGTTGACCCCCTCCCCCCTGCCCCTGCTGCTGATCCACGGTTATGGCTGCAGTCGCGGCATCTGGCGGGTGCAGCGGGCACGGCTGGAGGCCGCCGGCCACACGGTGGCAACCGTCACCCTGACTCCTCCCTTTGGCCATCTCGACGACATGGTGCCGCTGTTGGCCAGGCGTATCGACGAGGTGTTGGTCGCCACCGGCGCATCGCAGCTGGTACTGATCGGTCACAGTATGGGCGGACTGGTGTGCCGCGACTATCTGGCGGTGACGGGGGGTGACAAGGTGGCGCAGCTTATCACCCTAGCCACCCCTCATCAGGGCAGCCAGCTCGCCACCCTGGGACTCGGCGACAATGCCCGCGAGATGGAGCCAGGCTCCGGCTGGTTGCAGCGCTTTGCCGCCGTGCCGCTCTGCGTACCCGGCGTCTCGGTGCGCACCAGTCACGACAACTTCGTGCTGCCCCAGTCCCGCCAGCGCCTCGATGGCATGGAGGACGTTGAGCTCGCTGCCCTCGGTCACCTCTCTCTGCTTTACTCCCGCCGCACCACGGCCCTGCTGCTGACCCTACTCTCCCGCCCGCAGCCGCAAATGAAAAGGGCCTGATTGCTCAGGCCCTTTCCGTTTTTGCTACATCAGTTCGTTGTCATCACCACTAGAAGTGGATCCCCTTGATCAGGGTGGAGACTGCCATCTGATCCGCCGAGGCCTTGGACTCGTTGCCCTCCTTGGGGTCGGAGAAGGTGCGGAAGCTGGTGTTCATGATCACCTGGGCCACCCGCGGTGCCAGGGCATGGATCACCTGGCCGAACACCCCGAGCCGGGTGGCGAGGCGCACGTGCTTGTTGATGATGGTGTCGCACACCAGATCGGCGGCCTCTTCCGGCGTCATCATGGGCACCTGTTCATATACCTTGGTGGGCGCCACCATGGGAGTTTTCACCAGCGGCATGTTGATGATGGAGAAGTTGACCCCCTTGTCGGCAAACTCGGAGGCAGCAGTGCGCACCCAGGCATCCAGCGCCGACTTGGAGGCGACGTAGGCGGAGAAGCGCGGCGCATTGGTCAGCACTCCGATGGAGGAGATGTTGATGATGTGCCCCTTCTTCTTCTCGATCATGGTGGGCAGCACCCCCATGATCACCTTGAGGGTGCCGAAGTAGTTGAGCTGCATGGTGCGCTCCAGATCGTGGAAACGGTCGAAGGAGTCCTCGATGGCGCGGCGGATGGAACGACCGGCGTTGTTGACCAGAATGTCCACGCCGCCATGCTCGGCCACTATCTGCCGGGTGATCGCCTCCCCCTGCGCCAGGTCGGCGAGATCACCCTGATAGACCTGCAGGGTCAGGCCCAGCTCGGCAAACTCGGTCTGGGTTTCGGCAATCTTGTGCTCGTCCCGGGCGATGGTCAGCACCCTGGCGCCCGCCTCTGCCAGTTTCTTCGCGGTGGCCTTGCCGATGCCGGAGGTGGCACCGGTAATCAGCACCACCTTGCCCTCGACCCGGCCACGCAGGGTGCGGTCGATGAACAGATCCGGGTCGAGGTGACGCTCCCAGTAGTCCCACAGGCGCCAGGCATAGCTGTGCAGCGGCGGCACTTCGATGCCGGTCCCCTTCAGCACCCGCTGGGCCTCGCGGTTGTCAAAACGGGTCGGATAGTTGATGAGCCGGAAGATGTCCTTGGGCAGGCCGAGATCGGCGATGGCCGCATCGCGAATGCGTCGCACCGGGGTCAGCGCCATCAGCATGGTCATCAGATGGCGGGGAATGAAGCTGAACAGGGCGGCATTGATGCGAATGGCCGGTTCGGGGGCATGGGCCGCCCGGGAGAAGGTGCTCAGCATGTCGCCGACCCGCATGGGGTGCGAATCGGTCAGGTGGAACGCCTTGTTGTCCTCCCCTTCCAGGTGGGCGATGTGATCGATGGCATCCACCACGAAGTTGACCGGCACCAGGTTGATGCGTCCCCCTTCGACCCCGATGGCGGGCATCCAGGGCGGCAGCATGCGGCGCAGCTTCTGGATGGTCTTGAAGAAGTAATAGGGGCCGTCCACCTTGTCCATCTCGCCGGTATTAGCGTCGCCGACCACGATGCCGGGTCGGTAGATACGCCAGGGGATGGTGCTCTCCTTGCGCACTATCCCTTCGGCCTCGTGCTTGGTCTGGAAATAGGGCATGTCGAGGTGTTCGGCCTCATCGAACATGTCTTCCCGGAACAGGCCGTCAAACAGGCCGGCCACCGCGATGGAGCTGCAGTGATGGAAGCAGCGCACCTTGAGCCGCTCTGCCAGTTGCAGGGCCTGACGGGTGCCCTCGGCATTGACCTGCTGCTGAATGCCCGCTTTGGCGTTGAGATCATAAATGGCGGCGAGATGCAGAAAATGATCAACCTTGCCGATGAGGGGCTCCAGTTCGCCGTTGCCGACGCCGAGCAAGGGGTGGGTCATGTCGCCAACCACAGCAATGGCGCGATCCTCACCAACGCCCCAGTAGGCCAGCAGGTCGGGTACCCGCTCGAGATGGGCTGCCCGCATCAGGAAATGCACCCGACTATTTGGACGCTGCAGCAATTTTTTAATCAGCCGGCGGCCGATGAAGCCGCTGCCACCTGTGATGAAATAATCCATGGTATTTATATCCCTTACTGATTGGGCTGTTAGTTGCTGTTAGATATATCACGCTTTTACTGAAAATATTCATTCGAATATCATTCTTCGTGACCCAGTCCAAAATTACCAGGGTTGCCTGTTCCGTTATTAGGTAGAACCCTCTATTTTTTCTCCCTAGACTGAGGATGAAAGTTAAGTAATGCCACAACGAATATACCAAGGTTGTTGTCATTACCATCATCTATATCACGAGTAAGGAGACTGTCATGGCCAAAAAATTGAAAGCACTGGCAAGTTCGGTGACCGACAACCACCTCACTTCCACCATCAAAGAGTCCACCCAGCAGATCTGGCTGGCTGGCCTGGGTGCCTATGCCAAGGCGCAAGAGGAAGGCGGCAAGATCTTTGAAGCCCTGGTTCAGGAAGGGGAAGCCCTGCAAACCCGTACCCGTCAGAGCGCCGATGAGAAAATTGCGGCCATGACCGACAAGACCGCTGGTACCTGGGGCCGTCTGGAGCAGGTATTCGAGGATCGCGTGGCCCGCGCCGTCGCCAGCCTCGGCATCCCGACCCGCAAGGACATCGACAAGCTCTCCAAGCGGATGGCTGAATTGACTGAAGTGGTGCAGCAGCTGATCGATGCCCAGGACGACACTACCCCGGCTGACGAGGCCAAACCTGCTGCCGCAACGGCCAAGAAGCCGGTTGTTGCCAAGAAGCCGCCGGTCAAGAAAGCCGCCGCCGCACCCGCCCCCGTCGCCAAAGTGAAGGAAGAGGTCAAGGAGCTGGCAACGGAAGTAGAAAACGTGGCCAAGGAGATCAAGGAGAAGGGTGAAACCGCACTCTTCTGATCCTGACCGGCTTGTTCTGACTGATGATCCACCGGCCCATGCCCTCTGCTGGGCCGGTTTTGCGTGATAAGGGAGGCAAATCATGAGCACGATTGCGGTTGCCCTCGCCGGGGGGGGACCTCTGGGGGGGATCTACGAGATCGGTGCCTGCGCCGCCCTGGCCGACAGCATCAAGGGAGTGCGTTTCGAGCAGGCAGACATCTATGTGGGGGTGAGTTCGGGGGCGGTGATCGCCTCGGCGCTGGCCAACGGCATCTCTCCCGACAAGCTGGTGCGGATCCTGCTGAGCGACGACAGTGGCGAGTTCTTCGACCCCTCTACCCTGCTGCGCCCCGCCTTCGGGGAGTATTTTGAGCGGCTCACCTCGCTGCCGCCCCTGGCGCTGGCGTGTCTGGCCGACTACCTCTCCTCCCCCTGGAACAAGAGCCTGCTTGGCTCGCTGCAGGGGCTGTCCAAGGCGATCCCCACCGGCATGTTCGACAGCCGTGGGGTTGATCGCATCCTGACCCAGTTCTTCTCGCGCCCCGGTCGCAGCAACGATTTTCGCGAGCTGGCCAGCCGGCTGTTCGTCATCGCCACCGAACTCGACACCGGTCGGGCGGTGGCCTTCGGCAGTCCGGGGCTCGACCAGGTGCCCATCTCCGCCGCGGTGCAGGCCTCTGCCGCCTTGCCCGGCCTGTTCCCGCCCTCCCTCATCGATGGCCGTTACTACGTGGACGGCGCGCTCATCAAGACGCTGCACGCCTCGGTGGCGCTGCAGGAGGGGGCCGATCTGGTGTTCTGCATCAATCCGCTGGTGCCCTTTGATGCGGGCCTGGCCAGCGAGCGCCCCGCCAAGCTGGTGGATAGCGGCCTGCCGGTGGTGCTGGCCCAGACGTTTCGCGCCATCATCCACTCGCGCATGCACGTGGGGATGGATCGCTACAAACACCAGTACCCAGAGGCGGATGCCCTGCTGTTCGAGCCCTCCTCGGCCGATGGCGAGATGTTTTTCACCAATGTGTTCAGTTATCGGGACCGGCGCCACCTGTGCGAGCACGCCTTCCAGCATACCCGCCGGGATCTGTGGCAGCGGCGGGCCGAGCTTGGTCCCATCCTCGCCAGACACGGGCTGGAGCTGGATCTTGACGCGCTGGCCGATGAGCAGCGCTCCCTGCTGACCCCGGGCATCGGCGCGGTGGCGGCGCTGGATGCCTCACTGACCCAGTTGCAGCACTGGCTGACCCGTCGCTATGGCGACAAGGGCCGGCGTCAACCGAAGGAGTAGCATGGATCGCAAACCCAAGCGGCGTACCAGGGATCGCATCCTGGCCACCGCCCTCGCCCAGTTCAACCTGCTGGGCGAGCCGACCGTCACCACCACCGCCATCGCGGCCGAGCTGGAGATGAGCCCGGGCAACCTCTATTACCACTTTCACAACAAGGAGGAGATAGTCAACGCTCTGTTCGGCGAGTTCGAACAGGAGATGGCCCACCTGCTCGACACCATTACCCCGCCGTTGAACGAGGCGGAGGACATCTGGTTCTTCTTGCACCTGATGTTCGAACTCATCTGGAAGTACCGCTTTTTCTATTACGACATCAGCACCCTGATGAACGGCAACCACAAGGTGGAGCAGCGCTTTTCGGCCCTGCTGCGGCGCAAGGAGCTGACCGCCGCCGCCATCTGTCACCACCTCTGGCGCAGCGGTCTGCTAGAAGGCGACGAAGCGCAGGTGACGGCGCTGGCCGCTAACATCGCACTGGTGGGGACCTTCTGGATCTCTTATCAGCGGGCGCTGCATCCGCGCGCCGATGCCGACATCGCCCTCGGCGTTTTTCAGGTGATGGAGCTGGTGGCCCCCAGGCTGCGAGCCGATGCCCGCGCCGCGCTCGATGCCATCGCCAGCCATTATCGTCCCGCCACCGTGGCGGGTTGACCGAACCGTGTTTTTTGATTGTGTTTTTAACAGGGAGAATCATATGACCACTGCACAGCCCAACTTCGATTTCACCCCCTTCCCCTGGCCGGAGGCCACCTATGACTATGCCGGGGAGCGCCTTGAGCAGCACTGGGAGCGGCTGCACCAGGGGGATGCCGAGCCCTGGCCCGAAGATGAACAGGTACAGGAAGCCTGGCGCGCCTATCACGCCGGTGATTTCGCCCGGGCCGTCAGCCTGGGGCTGGCCGCCGGCGAGGATGGCCTCAACGTGGCGAACAAGGCGCTGGTGATCCACGCCAGCTACCTGCTGGATGACAAGTATGCCAAGCGCGAGGCGTTCGAGCTGGCCGCCAGCAACGCCGAGAAGCTGCAAAAACGTCAGCCAGACAACGTCAACGCCTGGTACTTCCACGCCCTGGCGCTGGGTCGCTACAGCCAGGTGATCTCGGTCTCCAAGGCACTCTCCATCGGCATAGGTGACAAGATCAAGAGCAGCCTGGAGCAGGCGCTGGCGCTGGAGCCTGACCACGGGGAGGCCCATATCGCTTTCGGTGCCTGGCATGCGGAGATCATCGACAAGCTGGGCGCCATGATCGGCGGCATCACCTACGGCGCCAAGAAGGATGAGTCCGAGCGTCACTTCAAGGCGGCGCTGGCCATCATCCCCCACTCCGCCATCGCCCGCATGGAGTACGCCAACGCCATGGTGATGATGCACGGCAAGAGCAAGATGGCGGCGGCCGAGGCTCTCTATGGCGAGGCTGCCGAGTGCGAGGCGCTGGATGCCATGGAGCGGCTCGATGTGGAAGCCGCCCGTGAGGAGCTGGAGGAGGAGTAATTCGCCAGGCTCATAAAACAAGAGGCCAACCCCCGGGTTGGCCTCTTGCTTTTGAAACGCGGCGGATCAGCCGTGCAGCAGCTGATCCAGCATGGCGGGGTCGCAGAGCAGATCCGGCTCCATCAGCACCAGCAGCAACAACTGCTCAAACTCCACCGCGAAGCGCTCGACGATGAGGTCGGGGTCCGGCACCCGTTTCTTGTCGGTGATCAGGCCCACCTGCACCTTGTTGTCATAGGAGAGGATGGAGACGCCGACCGCAATGTCGCCGGCCTGGGGCACCCAGAACAACGGCTGACGCAACCTGGCGCCGGCCAGATAGAGGGTCTGCTGCGGGCCAGGTACGTTGGTGATGACGGCGCTGGCCTTGGCGGAGAGGATGTCGATGGCCTGCTGCTGCACCGCTTTGGGGGCCATGCCCATCACTTCCAGCAGGTTGAGCACCACTGCCGGTTGCAGGGAGGATTTGAGCGCCTGCATCCGATCCCGCACCGCATAGAGGCGTTGCAGCGGATGTTCGATGTTGAGGGGCAGATCCAGGGCCACCAGCCCGAAGCGGTTGCCAAGGGCCCCCTTGTCGTCCGGGGCGCGCATGTTGACCGGCACCAGGGCCCGGATGTCGACGTCGGCCTCGTCGCCCTTCTCCAACAGATAGTGGCGAAAGGCCCCGGCGGTGGCGGCGATCAGCAGGTCGTTGACCGAGCAGCCGAGCACCCGCCCCACCGCCTTCACATCCGGCAGCGGGATCTGTTCAGACCAGGCAACCCGCTTGGTGCTGCCGGTCTCTCCCCTGAGCCGGGTATCGGCATCATCGGAGAGGGTGGCGATGGTGTAGAGCTCGGCGGTCACGTCCCGGCTGGTCTTGAGGTAGTCCATCGCCTTGGTGGGGTGGGTCAGCACCTCGACGTATTTGGACCAGAGGGTGCCGGTCAGCTTGAGGCCGGCCCGCAGCAGGCGACTGCCCTGCTGATCGTGCTCTTCGTCGCCGTCGTCGTTGGCCACTGGCTCGGGCTGCGGTCTGGGAGGGGCAACCGGGCTCTCGTCCATCATGGTCAGCATGGCCCGCACCAGGGAGAAGCCGTCCCCCATGGCGTGATGAAAGCGCACCACCAGCGCCTGGCCGCCGAGGGAGGTGTCTACCAGGTGCATCTCCCAGAGCGGACGCTGGTGGTTGAGGGGGGTGGAGGCAAAGTCGGCCACCAGCCGCTCCAGCTCGGCCTTGCCGGCCTTGCCCGGCAGGATCACCCGCTTGAGATGCAGGTCGAGATCGAAGTCGGGGTCGGTACGCCAGTAGTACTCCCCCCCTTCCAGGCAGGCTTTCTGTGCGAAGCGTGGCTGTACCCGTACGGTGTGCAGCAGGCTCTCGCGCAATCTGGTTTCATCCAGCTGACCGTCGAACATCAGCACGCCGACGATCTGCATCAAGTTGTTGGGTCTGTCCATCCGCAGCCAGGCGGTATCGACACAGGAGATGAGTTCACACACAGACATGTATTATCCCTATTGTTTCGCATTATTTGTGCCACATTTCGTTCTGGACGTCGGCGACCAGAACGGAAGCAACAAACAATGTTTTCTTATGTTGGTGAAACTGCACGGCGATTAATTAACGCCAGCCATCCATGACAAAGGCAGAGGCTCTTATTGCCCCGTGAAAATTAAAAATACGACTTGTGATATGCCGCCTGAATAATAATCTCCAGGTCGGCTGTTTCGTCAAAAGAATATAAAGCGCGCTATTTCACCATTATTTATTGTGCTGGATCAGTCTTTATTGGATTGGTTATCGCCGCGTGGGACAAGGCAGGCGCTGATCGACATATTCGAGGATCTCCTGCTCCAGTACGCTGCGTACCGGCAACAGCATCAGGCCGAGGCGCACTTCCAGCGACAGGGTATCCTCGGTGAGGCAGAGGGAGCCATTGACCCCGGCGCCGCGAAACAGCAAGCGGGTCTCCTCCTCGTCTTCCCACTCGCAGTCGAGTTCGTACTCTTCGCTCATGTCCTGGGCGATGGCTTCGGCAGCGAGCCGAGCGCCGGCGAGGCCGAGCGGGTGTTGACGGCTGACCTGGATGGTTGACAGGTTGCTGCCGGCAAGGGGATCGTATAGAAACATGCTAACTCTCTGAGCGGTGACGACATTTACTGATATTAAACACATGAATCAAACAAGTGAAAGTGATTTGCAACATATTTGGGACTCACTTAACAAAGGCTGTCGAGTAAAAGCTCCATCGATTCCGCCTGGGTTGCCGCCGCGTTACACTGGGCTGGCGGCTCGTGACGAGTGGCTCCCGCCCCTCGCTGGCCGCCCGTTTTATCCGTCACAGGCCATGGGATACACCAGAGAACACAGGTCAAGAGAGCAGCAGATGACCCAAGAGAAACAACCATCCGATGACCACCACCTGGATGAAGAGAGCACCCTGGGGCGACTCTACCGTCAGCTCAACCAGGTGGCCGCCTTGCGTGAGCAGATGCGCACCCACCCGCAGGATCAGCAAGACAGGGACGCACTGCGCCAATGGCAGGCCGACCGGCTGGGGCGCACTCACCGCGATCTGCTGGAGAGCAAGCGCTACGGCCCGGCCGCGCAGTTTTTCCTGACCGACCTCTACGGGCCGGGGGATTGTGCCCGCCGCGATGCGGACGTGATGCGGGTGATGCCGACCGCCGAGCGGCTGTTGCCGGAGTCCGGCCTCAAGGTGCTGGCGCAGGCCATTGAACTCGATGCTCTCTCCGAGGAGCTCGATTACCTGATGGTGGTGGCGCTGCGTCGCGGCGGCAGCATGGCGCGCCTAAACGCCAGGACCTATGCCCTCGCCTATCAGGAGGTGGGTGAAGAAGCGCGCCGCCGTCATCAGTTGCAACTGGTCAACGAACTGGGGATGACCCTGGACCGGCTGGCCAGAAAACCGCTGCTCGGGGCAACCTTGAAGCTGATATCGGGGCCGGCCCATCTGGCGGGGCTGGGCGAGCTCTTCTCCTTTGTCGAGCGGGGTTACCGGGTCTGTCACCACATGGGGCGGGCCAGCGAGTTTCTCGAGACCATCGCCAGCCGCGAGACGGCGATAATGCAGGCGCTGCTGGCGGGCGATGACACAGTGCTGGATTGACCTTGGGAGTCATGCAGGCACACATGCAGTCAAACATGACAAAGCGGGCCGAGTGGCCCGCTTTTCGTTTATTACTGGACAGGAGTGCGGTCAGATCACCAGCAGATCCATGAAGGCGTGCACCGGGGTGGCGGCCAGTTGCTTGCCATCCTGGCAGAGGGCGAGGATCGCCTCGGCCCGTTTGGCCGGGAAGCGGGTGGCCAGGTTGTGGCGGAATTTCTCTACCAGCAGCGGGATCCCCTCCTCGCGGCGACGACGATGGCCGACCGGGTACTCCACCTCCACCTTGGCGGTGTTGGTGCCGTCCTTGAAGAAGATCTGGATGGCGTTGGCAATGGATCGCTTGTCCGCTTCCAGATACTCGCGGCTGTAGCGCTTGTCCTCCTGCACCACCATCTTGGCGCGCAGCCCATCGATGCGGGGATCGGCGGCCACGGCGTCCTCGTAATCCTCGGCGATGAGACGCCCGAAGATGAGCGGCACCGCCACCATGTACTGCAGGCAGTGATCTCGGTCCGCCGGGTTGTTGAGGGCACCCACCTTGCTGATGATGCGAATGGCCGACTCATGGGTGGTGAGCTCGATGCGGTCGATCTCGTCGAGGCGTCCCTTCACCTGCTCATGCAGCTTCATGGCGCACTCCACCGCGGTCTGGGCGTGGAACTCGGCAGGGTAAGAGATCTTGAACAGCACGTTCTCCATCACATAGCTGCCGTACCCCTGATGCAGGGCGAACTGGTTGCCCTTGAACAGCACGTCGTAGAAGCCCCACTTGGGAGCCGTCAGAGCGCCGGGATAACCCATCTCGCCGCTCATGGTGATCAGCGCCAGGCGCACCGCGCGGGAGGTGGCATCCCCCGCAGCCCAGCTCTTGCGCGAACCCGCATTGGGGGCATGACGGTAGGTACGCAGGCTCTGGCCATCGACCCAGGCCTGGGAGACCGCATCGATCACCTGATCGCGGGTACCCCCCAGCATGTGGGTCACCACGGCGGTACTGGCGACCTTCACCAGCACCACGTGATCGAGACCGACCCGGTTGAAGGAGTTCTCCAGCGCCAGTACCCCCTGGATCTCGTGGGCCTTCACCATGGCCGTCAGCACATCGCTCATGGTGAGCGGCGCCTTGCCTTCTGCCACCCGGGTACGGGAGAGCCAGTCGGCGGTGGCGAGGATCCCGCCCAGGTTGTCGGAAGGGTGACCCCACTCGGCGGCCAGCCAGGTGTCGTTGTAATCGAGCCAGCGGATGATGGCGCCGATATCCCAGGCGGCCTTGACCGGGTCGAGGCAGAGCTGGGTACCGGGTACCCGGGCGCCGAAGGGTACGACGGTGCCCGGTACGATGGGGCCAAGGTGCTTGGTGCACTCGGGAAAACGCAGGGCCAAGAGGCCGCAGCCCAGGGTATCCATCAGGCAGTAACGGGCGGTATCGAGGGCGGCCTGGCTGGTAATGGGGTGATTGCAGACGTAATCGGCAATATCGACCAGCACCTGGTCGGGGTCTGGTCTGTGGTTGACGTCGACGTTGGCGGACATCGTGACTTCCTTATCGTTGTAGTGAATGAAACGGGGTGATGAAACGGCGCCCTGCCCGCCCGCCTGCGCACATCGACCCCGCTGTGGCCGGGGCCGGGTGCGACAAGGGAGTGACAGGGCTGCCCATGGTTATCGCTGCTGCAGCGAGACGAAATGCCGGGGCGCCGGGCCGACGTAATCGGCGCTCGGGCGGATGATCCGGTTGTGTTCGCGCTGCTCCATCACGTGGGCGCACCAGCCGGTGACCCGCGAGCAGACGAAGATGGGGGTGAACAGCTTGGTCGGGATCCCCATGTAGTGGTAGGCGCTGGCGTGGAAGAAGTCGGCGTTGGGGAAGAGCTCTTTCTCCTCCCACATCACTTTCTCCGCCTCGCAGGAGACGCGATAGAGCCGGTCATCGCCCACCGCCTCGGCCAGCTTGGCCGACCAGTTCTTGATGATGACGTTGCGCGGATCCGAGGTGCGATAGACGGCGTGGCCAAAGCCCATGATCTTCTCCTTGGCTGCCAGCTTGGCCTGCAGCTCGCGCCGCGCCTGGGCCTCATCCTGCCAGGGTTCGATCATCGCCATGGCCGCCTCGTTGGCGCCGCCGTGCAGCGGGCCGCGCAGGGTGCCGATGGCCGCGGTGACGCAGGAGAACATGTCAGAGAGCGTCGAGGCGCAGACCCGCGCCGCAAAGGTGGAGGCATTGAACTCATGCTCGGCGTAGAGAATGAGGGAGACGTGCATCACCCGGCGCTCCAGCTCGCTCGGCGCCTTCTGGTGCAGCAGCGCCAGGAAGTGTCCGCCGATGCACTCCTCGTCGGTGTCGAGGGTGATGCGCACCCCGTCGTGGCTGAACTTGTACCAGTAAAGGAGAATGCCCGGAAAGGCGGCCAGCAGCCGATCCGCCACTTCATGCTCATGCTCGAAGCCGTCCTCCGGCTCCAGATCGCCGAGCATGGAGCAGCCGGTGCGCAGCACATCCATGGGATGGGCGTCGGCAGGAATGCGCTCGAGTACTTCCAGCAAGGCGGCTGGCAGGGTGCGCAGGCTGCGCAGGGTCCGCTTGTAATCCTCGAGCTGCTGCTCGTCCGGCAGCTCGCCCTTGAGCAGCAGGTAGGCGACTTCTTCGAACTGGGCGCCGTCGGCCAGCTCCTGGATGTCATAGCCGCGATAGGTGAGCCCGGTGCCGCTCTTGCCCACGGTGCAGATGCTGGTCTCCCCCGCGCTCTGGCCACGCAGGCCGGCGCCACCCAACGGTTTTTGCTGTCCCATTCTTCCTCCTAATCCTTGGATGTAAACAGACGGTCCAGCGTCTGCTCGTAGTGGTGATAACCGAGGAAGTCGTAGAGCGACTCCCGGGTCTGCATGGTGTCGACGACGGCCCGTTGATGGCCATCCTGGCGAAGGTGTTGATAGACGTTGAGGGCTGCCTGGTTGGCTGCCCGGCTAGCGCTCAAGGGATAGAGCACCATGTCGACGCCGTGGGCGGCGAGCGCCTCCTTGTCGAACAGCTCGGTTTTGCCGAATTCGGTCATGTTGGCGAGAATGGGCACCCCGGCCGCCTGCTTGAACAGGTCATACTGGCCGAGCTCGGTTACCGCCTCGGCGAAGATCATGTCGGCCCCGGCGGCCACGTAGGCGGCGGCGCGCTCCAGCGCCGGGCCAATCCCCTCCACCGCCAGCGCGTCGGTGCGGGCCATGATGACGAACTCGTCGTTCTCCCTGGCATCCACCGCCGCCTTGATGCGATCGCACATCTCCTCCTGCGAGACCACCGCCTTGTTGGGCCGATGGCCACAGCGCTTCTGGGCTACCTGATCTTCCATGTGCACGGCAGCTACTCCGGCTCGCTCGAAGGCGCGCACGGTGCGGGCGATGTTGAAGGCCCCGCCCCAGCCGGTGTCGATGTCGACCAAAAGCGGCACACGGGTCGCCGCCGTGATGCGTTCGGCGTCGGTCAAGACGTCGTTCAGGCTGGTCATGCCAAGATCCGGCAGGCCATAGGAGGCGTTGGCCACGCCGGCGCCCGAGAGGTAAATGGACTGAAAACCGCTGCGCTCTGCCATCAGCGCCATGTAGGCATTGATGGTGCCGACGATCTGCAGGGGGCGTTCATTGGCGAGGGCGGTGCGAAAGCGCAGACCTGCCGAGGGGGTAAGGCTGGACATCATGACTCCTTTCACTTGTCTGGTCTGACTATCTAATATCACGTTTACGTTAACGTCAATCACACTTTCGTGGCAGACCCCTGCCAGGCAAGACAGGACGCGGCTTTTAGGGTAAATTTCAGCAATTCCTTCAACAGGTTGAATCGTAATGTCGGATCCCAATCCCGTGATCGTCTGCCCGGCTTGCGACTTGCTGATCGAACGCAAGTTATTGCCGCTTGGGCGCCACGCCCACTGCCCCCGCTGTCATCAGCATTTGTACGGGCGCTACGCATTTCGCCCCTCCCAGCTGATGGCGCTGACCATCACCGGTTTCCTGTTGCTCCCGTCCGCCTTCTTCGAGCCGCTGATCTACCTGCGCCTGGCTGGCGTCAACTCGGACGCCAACCTGCTCAAGGGCATCATGGTGCTGCTGCTCGAGCACGAGATCTGGGTGGCGGGGCTGGTGTTCTGGTGCGCCGTGCTGGCGCCGGTGGGCTTGCTGCTCGGGATCTTTGCGCTGGCCTCGGGCCTCGCCAAACGCTGGCACATACTGGCGCCGACCCTGAAAGCGGTGGAGGTGTTTCGCCACTGGGCCATGTTGGAGGTCTACATTGTCAGCCTGCTGGTCGCCCTGTTCAAGCTGGTCGACATCGCCGACGTGCGCCTCGGCGGCGGCCTGCTCAGCCTGGGGATCCTGATGCTGCTCAACCTGACGTTGCTGATCCTGTTTGACCCCGCCCCCTATTGGGAGCGGGTACCGCTGGAGGAGCCGGACCATGTCCCATACCAGCGCCCGTGAACTGGGGCTCTGCCGCTGCCACACCTGCGGCCTGCTGGTACGCTATCAGGCGGGCAGCGTCTGCCCTCGCTGCCACAGCCGGCTGCAAGTGCGCATTCCCCACTCCCTGGCCTGGTCCTGGGGTTTGCTGGCGCTGGCCAGCTTCATGTTGTTGCCCGCCAACCTGCTGCCCATCACCCACTTCTACAACAAGGGGTTGTTGCAGTCCGACACCATCTTCAGCGGTATCATGATGCTCTATCGCAGCAAGATGTCGGGGATTGCCACCATAGTCCTCACCGCCAGCATCATAGTGCCGGTGGGCAAGATCCTGGGGCTGGGCTGGATCTGCTGGCAACTGCAGCGCAGCAAGCCGGTGCGGCGCAAACGCCAGCTCATCATGTATCGCATCATCGACTTCATCGGCCGCTGGTCCATGCTGGACTTGTTCGTCATCTCGCTGATGGTGGCCCTGGTGGATCGCGGGGTGCTGCTCAACGTGCGGGCCGGCCCCGGCGCCACCGCCTTTGCCGGTGTGGTGGTGCTGACCATGATGTCGGCCCGCATGCTGGATACGCGCCTGCTGTGGGACAAGGCGGCCCGTTAGGGTCGGCCATCACATATGCCTGAAACTGTTTGTCTTTATCTGAACTGCTGTTTATCTCAGCCAATTAAGGAGTCGGTATGATCGGGGCTGAACCCGTCATTGAGAAGCGTCGCTGGTTGTCACCCGTCTGGTTGCTGCCCTTTATCGCCCTGTTGCTGGCGGGGGGCTTCATCTACCAGCAGTTTGTCAGCAGTGGCCAGCTTATTCGCATCAACTTCGCCCAGGGCAACGGCATCCTGCCGGGCAAGACCCAGGTGCGCTACCAGGGGGTCGCCATCGGGGTGGTGCAGGAGCTGGCGCTGGCCGAGGATGGCCGCAAGATAGCCGTGCTGGCCAAGATTGACAGCCGGGCCCGCCCGCTCATCCGCAAAGGCTCGGACTTCTGGCTGGTGAGCCCCAAGGCGTCGCTCACCGAGATCTCCGGCCTCGATACTCTGGTCTCCGGCAACTACATCAACCTGCAGCCCGGGCGTGACAACAACCCGCTACAGGAGGAGTTCGACGCGCTGGACGGCCCTCCCCCCGGTTATCAGGCCCAGGGGCGGATGCTGCACCTGACCGCCGATTCACTCGGCTCGGTCGGCATCGGCGCCAAGCTCTATTTTCGCGGCATCGAGGTGGGCAGCGTCATCAACACCCGCCTTGGCGAAGAGAACCAGAACGTGATCCTGGATCTGGTGATCGAGCCGCGTTTTGAACACCTCATCAAGGCCGACACCCGCTTCTGGAACATCAGCGGCATCAAGGGCTCCTTCAGCCTGGCCGGGGTCAATGTGGAGGCCGGCAGCCTCACCTCCATCCTGAGCGGCGGCATCGCCTTCGATTCTCCCAAGGACTCCCCGGAGCCGGAGAAAGGCCAGGTCTTCACCCTCTACAAAGGCTTGGCCGAGGCGGCCCGCGGCGAGCGAATTGATATCCAGGCGGGGGATCTGCCCATCAAGGAGGGGATGCCCATTCTGTTTGAAGGTATCGAGATCGGCCGCATCGACCCCATTCGCCTCACCGACAAGGGCCGGGTTGTGACCGCACTGATCAACCCGGAGCAGGCATTTCGGATCACCGGCAACAGCCGTCTGGTGTGGGAGAGCGTCTCCCTCGGCGCCGGCGGCATCAAGCATGCGGATCGCCTGCTGGCGGGCCCGGCCATTCGCCTCGACTATGTGGCGGGCGGGCGGGTCAAGGCCATGACCCTGAGTAGCAAAGAGCAACCGGGTGGCATCAAGATGGTGCTGCAGGCCGATGATCTGGCCGGCCTCAACGAAGGGGCGCCGCTCTGGTACAAGGGCTTGCAGGTGGGCCAGATCAGCCAGCTCACCCTGGATGGCGGTGGCAACGCCAGCGTGGCTCTGGTCGTGCAGAGCCAGTATCAGCACCTGCTCAACCGGGCCCGTTTCTATCGGGCGGCGCCGCTGCAGATCGATGCCGACTTGAGCGGCATCAAGGTGGAAACCAGCCCGGCCAGCGCCTGGATTGGCGGTGGCATCAAGCTGGTGCAGGCCCTTTCTGGCGAGCGGGTCAACCGGCTCTATCCCAGCCAGGAGCTGGCCCTGCTCGGCACCCGCGATGCCAAACCCCGTCGCTGGATCTTGAAGGCTGAACAAGCCGATGGCATCGGTATCGGCTCCCCGGTGCTCTATCTGGGGCTCGAGGCCGGCAAGGTCAATGCGCTGCGCGCCGCCAAGGAAGGGGTGGAGATCGAACTCGAGATCGCCGGTGTCTATGCCCCCTTGCTCGAGCAGCAGCCGCAATTCTGGAAAAAACCGGCGCTGGATACCCGGGTGCGGGTGGATGGCGTGCAGGTCAAGGTAGGGAATCTCGCCACCCTGCTGCGCGGCGCCATCGAATTCGATCGGCTCGGTACAGGCCGCAGCAGTCATCAGCTGTTTGACAGCAAGGAGCAGGCCAAGGCCAAGGTACGGACCCTCTCCTTGGTGGCTGACAACAACCCGGGGCTCGGGGTCGGCAGCCCGATCCGCTACCGCGGGGTCGACATCGGCAAGATTGAACAGATTGAGCTGGAGCCGACCCTGGGCCAGGTGATCTTCAAGGCCGAGCTGGATGGCCAGTATGCCGCGCGCTTCCTGCAGTCTGGTGCCCGCTTCACCCTGGTGCAGGCCAAGCTGGGGCTGGGCGGCGTTGCCCACCTCGATACCCTGATCAAGGGTGCCTTTGTGGAGGCGCAGCCCGGTCAGGGCGCTGGCAAGGATCGCTTTCCCCTCAGCCAGAGCGGCCCGGCCGGCCTGGCGCTCACCCTCAAGAGCGCATCGGTCAACGGTTTGAGCGTCGGCAGCCCATTGCTGTTTCGCAAGATGGTGGTGGGCAGCGTGACCAAGGTAGCGCTGGCCCGCGATGGCAGCGAGGTGCTGATCGATGTCAACGTGGAGCAGGAGTACGCCCATCTGGTGCGGGCCAACACTCGCTTCTGGAACGTCTCCGGGGTCAAGGCGGATATCGGCCTGACCGGTGGCACCATAGAGGTGGAGACGGTGCAGAGCCTGCTCGCCGGCGGCATCGCCTTCAACACCCCGGAGAAAGAGATGGGGCCGACCGTCAAGGCCGGCCACAGCTACCCGCTGCATGCCAAGGCCGAGAAAGAGTGGCAGGAGTGGAGCCCCCGCATCCAGCCCTGATCGCTCCCCTCACTCACGCTCCCCCAAGCCCGGCACTGTGCCGGGCTTGTTTTTAGCCGCTGTGCTTTCAGAATATTCCTGCCCTTGTGATAAGATGTCGCCCCTCATTTTCGGTCAACGAGACGGCTCCGTGCACGACAACACCTATCTTCCCGATCACTTCTTGCGCCATATCGCGGCCATCATGCCGGCGCACCTCTCCATGGATGAGTTCGTGGCCAGTTGTCGACGACCGCTGCGGCGCAGCATCCGGGTCAATACCCTGAAGATATCGGTGGCGGCGTTTGTGGCGCGGATGCAACCGCTTGGTTGGCAGATCGATCCCGTGCCTTGGTGCGACACCGGCTTCTGGCTCAGTCGCGAAGACGAGAGCGTGCCCCTTGGCAACACCGCCGAGCATTTAAGCGGCCTCTTCTACATTCAGGAGGCGAGCTCCATGTTGCCGGTCACCGCCCTGTTTGCCTGTGAGAAGATCCGGCGTGACGGCATGTTGCTGGACGCGGCGGCGGCCCCCGGCTCCAAAACCACCCAGATTGCGGCCCTGATGGACAACCAGGGGATGCTGGTTGCCAACGAGTACTCCAGCAGCCGGCTCAAGGTGCTCAGCGCCAATCTGCAGCGCTGCGGTGTGACCAACGTGGGCATGACCCATTTCGATGCCAAGGTCTTCGGCCAGTGGTTGCCGGAAACCTTCGATGCCATCCTGCTGGACGCCCCCTGCTCCGGCGAGGGCACGGTGCGCAAGGACGAAGACGCCCTGCGCAACTGGAGCATCGAGAGCATCGACGAGATCGCCGCCGTGCAGCAAGGGTTGCTGGAGAGCGCCTTCCATGCTCTCAAACCGGGTGGCGTACTGGTCTACTCCACCTGTACCCTGAGCCTGCAGGAGAACCAGGCCGTCTGTCAGTCACTGCAAGACAAGTTCGGCGATGCCTTCAGCTTTGACTCGCTGGCCGATCTCTTCCCCGCTGCAGAGCAGGCCTGCACACCAGAGGGATACCTGCATGTTTGGCCCCAGATCTTCGACAGTGAGGGCTTTTTCGTCGCCAGATTGCGCAAGCACCACTCAGTGCCCAACACCATGTTCAAACCGGGCAAGCTCGGCAAATTCCCCTTCTTGCCGCTGCCGGCCAAGGAGTCCGGGCCCATGCTGCGCGAGATTGAAGCCACCTTCGGGGTGGTGCCGCAGGGAAATCTGTTTGGCCGCAGCGAGGAGATCTGGCTCTTCCCCCAGCTGTTCGAGCAGGTACAGGGCAAGCTGCGTTTTGATCGCATCGGACTGAAACTGGCGGAGACTTTCAAGAAAGGGTATCGGCTGACCCATGAGTGGGCACTGGCCTATGGTGACGGTGCGAGCAAGGGATTCGTCGAGCTCGATATAGCGAATGCGCGGGAGTTCATGATGGGGCGGGATGTGTGGCCGGAGCAAGCCACCGGCACTGGCGAGGTGATCGTCCGCTATCAGGGTCATACCCTGGGCATGGGGAAATGGGTAGGCAGCCGGGTTAAGAATGCCCTACCCCGCGAGCTGGTGCGCGATAACAATCTGTTCGTGTAGCAAGTTGTAGCGGAGCAGGAAAACCCACACTCCGGTTGAACCTTTGCGCGGATCTTGAAAAGCCTTGAGCCTTGTCTAAGCTTAAAGGCAATCCGAACACCAGTTAGCGCACGGCTCTGCAAGGAGCCAATTCCCCTATGCCAGGTACAAGGAATTCGTACCTGGCTTTTTTTATGTCCCGGTTTCTCGGTCTCTGCCTAAGTTGCTGGCGCGTTTACTCGAGCAGCTCCGCCGGTGCTTGCGCATCGATCTGTGCTTTATCCTGTTTCTGCTCTTGCTGATAGAGCAGATCGATGGCCTGTTCGATGAGGGATGCCTGGTTGTCTTCGAGCAACTGCCCCAACATGGCCAGCCGCTCGGCGTGACGATTGCTGATCCAGCATTGCAACCGGCTGTGAGTTTCCTGTTTGCGTTTCACGTGCTGGCGCTGCCGTTCGGCGTTATCTTGCGCCCCGCTCACTTCTATTTCCTGGCTCATATCACCTTGCAACTTTAATTTTTAAAGCCCGTTATCTCTCACCAAGTCTTCAATATTCGCTGACCAACACCGAAGAGCCTGACTCTCCCCTTCTTGATGGGGTGAGGTCCAGTGCGCTGCAAATATATCATTGGATCAACAAGATATCATTTAACATAAAAAAGTTAGTGACGCAGTTATGTTGTAAAGGTTAAGTAGTAATGTCATGTTTACGACAAATTGAAGTGTCACTCCGGGTTGCTAAGCTGGTTAGTTACCGACCATGCCAAGGGCCTCCCTGATGAGACGTAACGAGATCTGGTTTAGCATGAGAGAGATCGACCGGCTCAAGACTATCCAAGCAATCGTGGATGGTCATCTAACAGCAAGCATCGGGGCTCAGCGGCTGGACTTATCTGTTCGCCAAATTTACCGATTAGTCGATCGGTATAAGTTATCCGGGCCACCGGGGTTGCGTTCACAGCATATTGGCAAGCCTAGCAATCATCAGCTACCCATCGGCGTGAAGGATCGTGCTGGACGGCTCATTTTACAGCATTACCCTGATTTCGGGCCAACATTAGCCGCTGAGAAGTTGGCTGAGCTACATGGCATCCATTTGGCCATCGGCACGGTTCGCCAGATGATGATCGAGCTGGGGTTGTGGGTGCCGCGTCGGCAGCGCCCTCCCAGGATCCAACAACCTCGCTACCGGCGAGCCTGCTTTGGTGAGCTTATCCAAATTGACGGCTGTGATCATCGCTGGTTTGAAGATCGGGCGCCAGCCTGTACCGCCATCGTGTTTGTGGACGATGCGACCAGCCAGATCACCGCTCTGCGTTTTGTGCATTCGGAGTCTACCTTCGCCTACTTTGGCACACTGCGCGATCACCTGGTCGCTCACGGCAGACCGCTGGCATTTTACAGCGACAAAGCCAGCGTGTTCAGGGTCAACCACAAATCGGCACGAGGAGAGGGACAAACACAGTTTGCTCGTGCTCTGAACGAGCTCAACATCGATGGCTTCTGTGCACACAGCAGTGCGGCCAAGGGCCGTGTAGAGCGAGCACACTTGACCTTGCAAGACAGATTGGTGAAGGAGCTGAGATTGGCGGGGATCAGCTCGATTGTCGATGCCAATGCATGGCTACCGGGCTTCATTGTTGATTACAACCAGCGTTTCGGTAAGGCCCCTTTACATGAGCTGGATGTGCATCGGCCCTTGGGCCCACAGGACGATCTGGAGCACACGCTGATCTGGAAAGAGCCGAGACAGGTATCCAAGCGACTTACGACCCAGTATGACAAGGTGCGTGCAATATCTGTTGTTCGATACCCCCGCCCAACGCCGCCTGATCGGTCGAGAAATCACGGTGTACCACTATTGCGATGATCGGGTTGAGTTACGTGGGCCAGAGGGTGAGCTTTTGGAATACTGCATCAATGATCACCTCGCGCCCGTGAATCAGGGGGCCATTGTTGATAACAAGCGGCTTGGCCATGTTCTGCAAATGGCGCAGGAAGTGCAAACCATGCGCGATGATGTGCGCTCACGCAGCTTGCCAGCCAGCCCGACCACGAACCGGCGCCGTGGGCCACATCCTGACAAGGTAAAACCCAATAGGCTAGGAGAAGAGCAGTATTACAAGGCGCTGATGGAAGTCAGCGGCGAACGGATGGAGGCGCAATCAGATAGGCCAGAACTGGCAGATATTGTGAAGGAAGCAAAGGATACGGTGGTAAAACGCAAACGTGGCAGGCCGCAGATCACCGGCCCGCAGGATACACCGCCTTCCCCCATCATCACCGCTGCCGTAGTTGAATGGCAACAACGCCAAAAAAGATCCTAGCGTTGTATGTATGGAGATGGTATTCACCTGACAGTTGCCCACAAAAGGGAGTGGTCATACGGCTTCAAACCGGATAACAAAACGGTACCCCTACCGTGTTATCCGGAGTCACCGTATGACCACCAACGAGAAAGTAGCACGTCGTAAACTCAGCCTGCTAGAGCTCGCCAAAGAGCTCAATAACGTCAGCAAAGCCTGTAAGCTCATCGGCTACAGCCGCCAGCAGTTCTACGAGATCCGCCGTAACTACCAGACCTATGGCGCCGAGGGCTTGCTCGACAAACTCCCCGGCTGTAAAGGGG
>NZ_JBFODH010000014.1:0-64371 GCF_040908225.1 Aeromonas sp. R5-3
GCGGGGTGGAGCAGCTCGGTAGCTCGTCGGGCTCATAACCCGAAGGTCGTCGGTTCAAATCCGGCCCCCGCAACCAACTATTTGTGTCCATGGCAAGGCAGCGCCCTGCGGTGGAGACGAAGACAGCAAGGGGCATCTGCTCTGCCTCTTGTGGTGGCAGTACAATTCGGACGCGGGGTGGAGCAGCTCGGTAGCTCGTCGGGCTCATAACCCGAAGGTCGTCGGTTCAAATCCGGCCCCCGCAACCAACTTCCCTTCTTTATTACCTTGTTCCTCTAGCTTGTTATCCAGCCGCCTTCGCGGTCTTTCTGCTTTGTCTCCTTTTCACGCTTGATATTGATTTTCAAGTGCAATCTGGCTGTGACCCCGCTTTGTTGGGTATCATCTCTGGTATCTCTTCATGGATGAGGGCCTTGCCCGATGATGCAACCATTTACCTATCTGCCGCCGCAGATCGACATTCACGACGCCAGCCTTGCTGCCGTCCTCACCAATGGCCTGGCCGCCAACTTGCTGATCTGCGCCGAAGAGCGGCGCGAGAGCCTGCTGGCCCTGCCCGAGCTTGCCGCCGTCAGCGCCCAGATCGCGCTGGGGCAGAAAGCCCCCTACAGCCTGGTGCTGCACAATACCCTGCAACTGCTGGTCTTCCTGCCGGCCCGTCCCGCGCGCGATCATGCCCTCTACAAGCAGGTGCGCAGCTGGGTTGCGCCGCTGGCCGGGCTCAAGATTGAGCGACTGGGGCTGCATCTGGAGGGGTTTGACGAGGCCGATACCACTCTCCTGGCCGAACTGGCGCTGGCCACCCTGCTGGCGGCCAACGTGCCGCTGCCAAGCCACAAGCATCGCAGCGAAGATCCCTGGCGCTACCAGCAGATCGCGGTCTCTCCCAATTGCGTGCTGGATCTGGCGCGGATCTATGCCGAGGCCGAGGGCAACGGTATCGCCCGCCATCTGGCGGTGTCGCCCGCTTCCGATCTGACCGCCCGCAGCTACCGCGAATGGGTACGTCAGCTGGCCCAGAGCGAGGGGTGGCAGTGGCATGAGTACGATCAGGCCCAGCTGGCCGAGCAGGGGGCCGGTGCCTTCATCGCGGTGGCACGCGGCTCGGAAGACAACCAGGCCGCCATGGTCAAGCTGAGCTACTGCCCACCCAATGCGGTGCGGCGAGTGGCCCTGGTGGGCAAGGGGATCTGTCACGACTCGGGCGGCTACAACCTCAAGGTCTCCGGCAGCATGTACGGCATGCATCTGGACATGGGGGGCAGTGCGGTGGCGCTGGGCACGCTTCACGCCATCAGCCGGGCCAGGCTGCCCTACGAGGTGCACTGCTGGCTCGCCATCGCCGAGAACCACATAGGCCCACTCGCCTACCGGCCGGGGGAGGTGGTGACCGCCCTCAATGGCACCACTATCGAGGTGGTGGATACCGATGCCGAGGGACGCATGGTGCTGGCCGACACCCTCAGCATGGCGGTGCAGGACAACCCGGATCTGCTGATCGACTACGCCACCCTGACCGGGGCCTGCAAGCGGGCGCTCGGCAGCCGCTACAGTGGCGCTTTTACCAACCGGCCCCAGTGGCTGAGCGAGCTGATCAGCCTGGGTCAGCGCAGCGGTGAGCGAGTCTGGCCCTTCCCGCTGGATGAGGATTACGACGACAACCTCGATAGCGAGTGGGCCGATCTGTTACAGTGTGCGCCCGGCGCCTCGCCGGATCACATCGATGCGGCCCGCTTCCTCAGCCGCTTCGTGCCTGCCCAGACCCCCTGGCTGCACCTCGACTTGAGTGGTTTTCGCAACAAGGGCGGCAATGGCGTAGTCAGCAGCGAGGTGACTGGTTTCGGGGTCAGATTGACGCTGGAACTGCTGGCCGGCCCGCTGGGGCGGCGCAATGAACTTGATCAACCAGAACAGTAAGGGATCCCGTGAAAGAACCAAGTTATGACTGGGTGTTGTTCGATCTGGATGAAACCCTGGTCGATTTCCCGGTCGCTCAGGCGCTGGAGCAGACACTGCACATTTACGGCGTGACGCCGACTCCGCCCAAGATGGCGGAGTACCACGCCCTCAACCACCGGCTCTGGCAGCAGTACAACTCCGGCGAGATCGATGCCATCCACCTGCAACAGACCCGTTTCTCCCTCTTTGCCGAGCAGGTGGACGTGGCGCCGATGGCGATGAATGACACCTTCCTGCAGCAGATCATCGCCTTGAGCGTGCCGCTGGAGGGGGTGGAGGAGACTCTGCAGGCGCTGAAGAGCAAGGTGAAGATGGGGATCATCACCAACGGTTTCAGCCTGCCCCAGCGCGGGCGCCTCGACAAGCTGGGCTGGCAGGCCTGGTTCGAACCGCTGGTGATCTCGGACGAGGTGCAGGTGACCAAGCCGGCGTCGGCCATCTTCCAGCACGCGCTGGCACTGATGGGACAGCCGAGTCCGGCGCGGGTGCTGATGGTGGGGGACAACCCCAAGACCGATATCGCCGGTGCCGCGGCCCAGGGGCTGGCGACCTGCTGGTACAACCCGGCCCGTCAGGATGGTCCGAGCGAGGCGACCCACGAGATCCACCACTTCGCCCACCTCTCGGCCATCGTGCTGGGCGAATAGGAACTCGATTCACCTCTGCTGCGCAGGGGAAGTGAAAAAAAACAAGGCAGCCCACGGGCTGCCTTGTTTGTATCCGGCTCTTGCTAGCGGGCGAGGCGGGCCAGCAACCAGGACTCCAGCAGGGCCACGCCGGGGGCCAGCACAGCTTCGTCGAAGTCGAACTCCGGGTGATGATGGGGCGCCGCCAGATTGGCCCCCAGGATCAGGTAGGCCGCTTGGCCACCGTTACGTTGCACCCGCTCGATAAGAAAGCCCGCATCCTCGCTGGCACCGAAGCGACGGGTGTGGATGGTCTCCAGCTTGAGCGCCTGGGCGAGCGGGATGATCTCCTCGAGCAGGGTCGGGCTGTTGTCGATGCCGATGGCCTCGCCCTGTTTGCGAATGAGGTAGGTGGCGCCCTGCATCATGGCCGCCCCTTCCACCATCTGTTGCACCTGGCTGAACATATAGTCGTTGAGGGCCGGTGTGGCGCCCCGGGTCTCTCCCTGCAGCAGGGCATGGCCCGGGATCACGTTGCGGCCACTGCCCGCATGGAGCTGGCCCACGTTGATGCGGGTCATGCCGTCGCGGTGGCGGGCGATGCCGAGCATGGCGGTAGTGGCCATGCAGGCCGCCGCCAGCGCATTGCTGCCGGCGTTGGGCTCGAGCCCCGCGTGGGCGGCGCGCCCCATGAACTCCACGTCGAACTTGGTGGAGCAGAGAAACTCGGTGGGATTGACCACCAGCTCGCCGCTGTTGGCATGAATGCCGATGTGCAGCGCCAGCAGGGCATCCACGTCATCGAGCTGGCCACCGGCGGCCAGCGCCTTGCCGCCGCGACACCCCTCTTCGGCGGGCTGGAAGAACAGTTTGATACGGCCGTTCAGTCGATCGGCGAGGGCGGCGATCCGCTCGGCCAGCACCAGCCCGATGGCGGTATGGCCGTCATGGGCGCAGGCGTGCATCCAGCCGGGGTTGCGTGAGTGCCACCCCTCCTGGCTGGGGGGATGCAGTTCATCCTGGCTCTCCTCGACCTCCACCGCATCGATGTCGAAGCGAAAGGCCAGGGTCGGGCCCGGTCGGCCGCTGTCCCACAGTCCCATCACCCCCGTTATCTCTTCGATCCGGCCCAGCCAGTCTGGATGGGCGCCCTGGCGCAGGGCTCGCTCCTTCTGGGCCTGCACGTCTATGTTGCGTCCCATGATGAGATTGCTGGCCAGCAGCTTGTCACCCAGCATGATGGAGAAACCGAGTTCATTGAGGTGGTGAGCGATGAGGGAGCTGGTACGAAATTCACACCAGGCCGCTTCGGGCAGACGATGAAGATCACGACGCCAATGGCTTAGCGCATCCTGTGTCATGGTAATTCCTGCATGGCGAATCCAGCGGATATTGTGACGGGCAGGGGGGCAAGAGTAAATCCCGCAGACACAAATGCAACAGGGGGAGCCACTGGCTCCCCCTGTTTACGCTGCCGTGGCACGACAGCTCTGTTTATATACACCGACTGGTGCTAACCACCTTGTCTGCACTCATTTTCGATGAAACGACCAAAAATGACTGAATGCGGTGAATTAACCAGCGCACTGGTGCCTGTCGTTGCCCATGCGGATCACGAAGTGGGCAACCAACCGGCTCAAAGCTGTGACAGCGACGGCAGAGAGACGGCAACCAGAGTGAAAAACACGGTGAAAACGGCAGTAACCACAAACTCTTTCATATTATTGTCTCCCTTGGCTGACTGATGATGGAACCAAGATACCACAATTGCGCAGTAAAACAATAGTAAAATGTATTTATATGGCCGTAGTTGTTGCGTGGCGCTCGAAAGCGTCATTTTTATAAATCTAAGGCTGTTTTATCAGCTTCAAGATGGGTGTTGGGCATCCACTAGGATTTAATGGTGTTTTTATTCAATTAAATCAATTCGTTACCTTTATTCTTGTTGTGTTTCACACAGGGTCTTATATGAGGCTTTTTTGGTTTTTTAAAATTTTGTCGGCAAAAGCAGACAGTTTTGCTGGCGATGGAGTGAGTCTGGCATGGTTTGGACTGCTGTCAGCCCCATTTTCCCTACCCCCAGCATTTCTTGTCGTGCTCCGGGGATTTTTCCCTGTCGTGACGCCACCTTCTGGCGGCGGCACGCTCGCAAATTTGCAGAAACCCTGTGATTGATGACAGTCGTGCAACCATTGAACCGATCCTGTTCGACTCTTTTCACGGCATGTTGGCGGCTGCTGATGGCAGGTACATGACCACTTGATGACAAGGAGGGTGAGCTGACTGCACAGGTCGCGATGGCTCTGTGCAGTGTTTCGCTGCGAGCCAATGGCAGGTTGGGAGGTTTGCTGGCTGCATCGCCCTGACCGTGCTGCCCGAAGAGGCAAGGGGAAGGCAGGGAGCCATGGGCGGGGATAACGGCAGACATGCCAGAGGGTGGAATGGGAGCGGGTTTGCCGGCAGGTAGCCCGCGCCAATAAAAAACCCTCCAGCGGAGGGTTTTTTGTCACAACAGCCTGAACAAGCGGGGCTTAGAACAGGGTGGTGGAGAGATCGTAGAGCTCCTGGTTGAACGGACGCTTCAGGTTCTCGATGCAGTCGATGATGTCGTGGTGCACCATCTCGTTGCCCTGAATACCGACGCAGCGACCACCCTGACCGGCCAGCAGCTGTTCGACGGCGAAGGCACCCATGCGGCTGGACATGATGCGATCGCGGGCGGTCGGGGAGCCACCGCGCTGGATGTGGCCCAGGATGGTGGCGCGGGTTTCGCGACCTGTCATGGCCTCGATGTCCTTGGCCAGGGCATTCACGTCGGTGACATGCTCACAGATGGTGATGATGGCGTGGCGCTTGCCTTTGGCTTCCCCTTCCTTGATCTGTTGCAGCAGCTTCTCTTTGTCGAAGGCCACTTCCGGCACGATCACGTACTCAGCACCGCCGGCGACGGCGGCAGACATGGCCAGGTCGCCGCAGTGGCGGCCCATGATCTCGACCACGGAGATGCGGTGGTGGGAGCTGCAGGTGTCGCGCAGACGGTCGATGGCATCCACCACCACGTTGAGGGCGGTGTCAAAGCCGATGGTGAAGTCGGTACCGGCGATGTCGTTGTCGATGGTGCCCGGCAGGCCGATGCAGGGGAAACCCTCTTCGGTCAGCTTCTTGGCACCCATGTAGGAGCCGTCACCGCCGATCACCACCAGGGCGTCGATGCCGTGCTTTTTCAGGTTCTCGATCGCTTCGGCGCGCACTTTCGGATCTTTGAAGGCCGGGAAACGGGCGGAGCCGAGGAAGGTACCGCCACGGTTGACCACGTCGGAGACACTGTGGCGCTCCAGCTTGACGATACGGTCCTGGTGCAGACCGAGGTAGCCATCATAGATGCCGTAGACTTCCAGGCCATGATGCAGGCCGGCGCGCACCACGGCGCGAATGGCTGCGTTCATACCCGGTGCGTCGCCACCACTGGTCAAAACACCAATACGTTTGATTTGTTTGGTCATGAGTGCCTCTGGATCTGAGTTGTCGAATACGAAAGGGTTAAATGAGACAAGCCACTTTTACTATATCGGCTTTCATATGGGATGCGCTGGCTGCCATAGGAAAAGCGATACGCAGGAGGGGGCAAGCGCCCCCTCCAAGGCAGCCGATTACTTGGCCGCGCCAGCGATGATCTGGGAGAAGTCGTCCACTTTCAGGGACGCACCGCCCACCAGGCCGCCGTCGATGTCCGGCTGACCGAACAGGTCGGCAGCGGTAGCACCGGTCACGGAGCCGCCGTACAGGATCTGTACCTTGGCAGCCACGGTTGCATCAAACCCGGCCAGGTACTGGCGGATGTGAGCGTGCACGGCCTGCGCGATTTCCGGGGTAGCGGTCTTGCCGGTGCCGATGGCCCATACCGGCTCGTAAGCCACGACGGCGTTCTCGAAGGAGGCGATACCGCAACGGTCGATCACGGCTTTGAGCTGGGTTTCGACCACGGAGTTGGTGGTGCCGGCTTCGAACTGGGCCAGAGTCTCACCGATGCACAGCACGGGGATCAGGCCGCCTTTCTGGATGGCTTCGTACTTGGCAGCAACCACCTCGTCGGTCTCTGCGTGCAGGGTACGACGCTCGCTGTGGCCGACCAGGGAGTAGGTACAACCGAAGGCTTTGAGCATGGACGGAGCGTTCTCGCCGGTGAAGGCGCCAGACTCGTGAACGTCGGCGTTCTGGGCACCGTAGGCAATCTTGCTGCCGGCGGTCAGCTGCTCAACCAGACCCAAAAAGATAACCGGCGGGCAGACGGCGACTTGTACAGAAGGATGAGCGGCAGCCGCCGGGGTCAGTCCTTTGATCAGTGCTTCGACGGAAGCCTTGGTGCCGTTCAGTTTCCAGTTACCCATTACCAGGTGCTGTCTCATCTTCTATATCTCCTAGGCATTTGATTGCGCGACATTATATGAATTGAACCGAGCCCAAGATAGCTGACCCGGCGGCAAATGACGTAATTTTTTTTCGCTTTCCTGATCCAAATCAGGAATGAAAGGCTTGATCGCTCAATCGGTGACCTGACCCCGCAGACGGGCCCACCATACCCCAATCCATTCGTGAATGGCAGCCTCGGAATACATCAGATAGCGCCCCTTGGGCAGGTAGCTGTAGAGGGGTTGCACCACCTGGCTCTGCTTGGCGGTGTAGTCGGTGGGGGCCGGCACGGCATTGAGTCCCTGACCCTGATAGAGCGCCATGGCCCGCGGCAGGTGGGTGGCCGAGCTCACCAGCGCCACCCGCTTGCCCTTGAGATGCTGGCTGATGCTGACCGCCTCGTCGTGGGTGTCTTTGTTGTTTTCAAACAACGTCATCCGTGAGCGGGGGATGCCGAGGCTTGCCGCCATGCGGGCGTTGACCTCGGCGTTCGAGAGGGGATCCCCCGACACATAGCCCGAGAAGATGAGCTCCGCTTGTGGATAGGCCTGGGCCAGCCGTACCCCCTCCAGGGTGCGGGCCAGGGCGATGTTGTTCTGCCAGCTGCGCTCAGGGACGGCCGGGTCGCTCACATGGCCGTTGCCGAGCACCACGATGGCCTGGATGTCCGGATGCTGACTCACCTCGAAGGGGGGGAAGGTCTGCTCCAGCGGGCGGGCCAGCTGGTAGCTCACCGGCCGCATCCCCATCAGGGCGACGATGAGCAGGGCCAGGGTCGCCAGCAGCTTGCCGGTTTTCTGAAAACGGGTGAACCAGAGCAGCAGCAGCGCCAGCAACAGCAGGGTGACGGAGAAGGGGAGCGGCATCAGCAGCTGACCCAGCCACTTTTTAAGCACAAACACGGCAGAGAGTTCCTTGAGTTTTCAGCAAATTCGGGATGTGACAGAATACCTCTCTTTTTTGGGATGGCCACAACCCTGTGGCGCAATAGTTGAGTTTCTCCTTGAAGCACGATCAGAGTTTCGACGGGCGGGCCGACAAGTTCGCCCGCAACATTTATGACTCCACCAAGGGGCGCATCCGCACCACAGTGGTGTGGAGCGACATCGAAGCCTGCCTGGCCCGCCTTGGCAACCGGCCCCTGCGCATCCTGGATGCGGGCGGCGGGTTTGGCTACTTTGCCCAGAAGCTGGCGGCCATGGGCCATCAGGTGGAGCTGTGCGATCTCTCCGCCGAGATGCTGGCGCTGGCCCGCAGCCAGATCGCCGAGAAGGGGCTGGAAGACAGAATTCGTCTCATCCATTGCCCCATTCAGGATCTTAAAGCACACGTGACCGGCACCTTCGATCTGGTGCTCTGTCACGCGGTGCTGGAGTGGCTCGCCGAGCCGCGCCAGACCTTGCTCGGTCTGTTCCCTTTCGTCAATGCCGGGGGCATACTGTCGCTGCTTTTCTACAACCGCCACGGCCTGCTGTTCCAGAGCCTGGTGGTGGGCAATTTCGATTATGTGCGCCTGGGTCTTCGCAAGAAACGGCAGACGGCGCTGACCCCCACCAATCCCCAGCTGCCGGAGCAGGTGTATGACTGGATTGGCCGGGGCGGGCTCAAGATAATCGGCAAGACCGGGGTGCGGGTGATCCACGATTACATGCGCCACAAGCAGGATCAGCTGGAGAAGTTCGACGATCTGCTGGCCATGGAGCAGCAATATTGTCGGCAGGAGCCGTTTATCTCCCTGGGGCGCTATATCCACGTGATGGCGCAGAAACCCGCCGGCTGAGGCCCCTTTTTCGATGCTACCGGATGTAGCCGCGCGCAAGGCTTTGCGCCCAATACAACAACGAGATGACAACGTCATGATGAGTACATCCCGTACCCTGCCAGAGATGGTGGGATGGGTCAGGCAGGAGGGGCTGGCGTTGAGCCTGCCCACCGACCGGCTGGCCTTTCTGATTGCAATCAAGACCCTGTCCGAAGATGAGTCGGACCTGTCGGAGGCGGCGCTGCACGATGCCTTTGGCTACGTCAGCAGTGCTTTTGGCCAGATGGACGAGACCCTCACCGGCCGCGCCAACAATGCCATCAACGATCTCATTCGCCAGCAGTTGCTGTCGCGCTTCAACACCGACATGGTGGCGGGAGAGAGCCTCTACCGCCTGTCGCGCCTTGGCATGAGCGTCGTCGATTTCTTCCTGGATCAGCGCCAGGTCGACTCCATCAAGCTTTCCATTTTGCTCGAACACCTGGCCGCTGAGCTCGATACCGCCCGCAAGGCGGCGCTCGAGACCAACACCCGCGAGCAGTGGGATGCGGAGGTGCTGCCGCGCCTCACCTTCTCCTTGGAAGAGACCCTGGGGCGCATCGATCTCACCCAGCGCGCCATGGATGAGCAGCAGAATCAGGTCAAAAACGAGATCGCTGCACTGTTGACCCAGAACTGGGTCGATGCCATTCATAGCTGCGAGAAGCTGCTGCACGAGACCGGCCAGACCCTGCGCGAGTTGCAGGATACCCTGGACGCCGCCGGCCACCGCCTGCAGGCGGGGCTGCTCAACATTCAGGAAGCTGCCCAGGGGCGCGAGGATCTGTTCCACGTCGAGGAGCTGACTCACGCCTTGCAAGGACGGCTCGATGTGATCACCAGCTGGGGCCAGCAGTGTATCGAGCTGTGGGCCCGCTATGACAGACACGTCCATAAGTTCATTCGCAACGCCATCGACATGGACAAGAACCGCGCCTTCAGCCAGCGGCTGCGGGAATCCATCCGCAATTTCGATCAGCACAACTGGCAGCTGCGGGTAGCCGAAGAGCCCCGTCTGCTGGAGCTGCGCGACGAGACCATCGCCATCCACGACGAGGAGGTGACCGGCGAGGTGCCCCTCGAGATGGAGTACATGGAGATGGTGGACATCAACCAGGAGCTGGCCGAGCGTATCGAGCGCTACCTGGCCCGCTATCCCGAGCAGGGTCAGCAGCTGGATTTGGCCGACGTGCTGCGGGAATACCTGCTGGACTACCCGGCCCACGCCCACTTCGACGTGGCGCGTCTTCTGATTGACCAGGCCGTGCGCCTGGGCCATGCCAGCGGCGAGCGCGAACTGCATCGCCAACCTGCATGGAAACCCATTAACCAAGCTGGATCCAAGGTTCAGGCCTATGTCATTGATCAATACTGAGTTTCCCTTGCCGCTGCGGCTCGCAGAGGCCATTGCCAACCCCTTGTTTCCGCGCATCGATACCGCCTTGCGCTCCGGTCGTCACATCAGTGCCGACGAGTTCGAACAGCACTCGGCACTGGTGGAGTATCACCAGGAGCTGGAGATCTTCTACGGCCGCTATCAGGTCGAACTCATCAAGGCGCCGGAAGGCTTTTTCTACCTACGTCCGCGCCCCAGTGCCGACATCGGCACCACAGTGCTCTCCGAGCTCGATATGCTGGTGGGCAAGGTGCTTTGCTACCTCTATTTGAGCCCTGATCGCCTCGCCTCGGAAGGGGTGTTTGCCATGGGCGAGCTGCAGGAGGAGGTGCTGAGCCTGGCCGACGAGAAGCAGCTGCTGCGCATGGTCAACAGCCGCTCCGGCGGCACCGATCTCGACAAGAAGAAGCTGCTCGAAAAAATTCGCACCTCCATGCGCCGGCTGCGTCGCCTTGGTATGATCACCGCCCTTGGCAACGGGGACAAATTCCGGGTCAACGAATCCGTGTTCCGCTTCGCCGCCGATGTGCGTTCCGATGAGGATCCCCGCGCCGTCCAACTGCGGATGATCCAGGAAGGGGAGGCCATCTTCCACGACGACGAAATGCCGAGCAGCGACTCGCTGTTTGACGATATCGAGGCGGACCTCGATGAAGAACAACTGGATCTGGAGGTATAAAAGGTGCGAGGCAAGTTCAAATCCCTGACCATGGTCAACTGGAACGGCTTCTTCGCCCGGACCTTCGATCTCGACCAGCTGGTCACTACCCTCTCCGGCGGCAACGGCGCGGGCAAGTCCACCACCATGGCGGCCTTTATCGCGGCCCTCATTCCCGATCAGTCTCTGCTCCATTTTCGCAACACCACGGAGGCTGGATCGAGCAGCGCCTCCCGTGACAAGGGGCTCTACGGCAAGCTGCAGCGCGGTCACTGCTACTCAGTGCTGGAAGTGATGAACAGCCGCGAGCAGCGGATCTGGGTCGGCGTGCATCTGGAGCAGGTGGCCAACCGTGACAACAAGGTCAACATCACCCCGTTTGCGCTGGTGGATGTGCCGGACAATCTGGTGCCCACCGATCTGCTGCTGGAAAAACTCGAGGATGGCAAGGGGCGGGTGCGCGCGTTTGCCGATCTGAAAGGGGCGGCGGCGGAGCTCGGCGCCATCAAGGTCGCCAAGTTCAATACGGTGACCGACTATCACAACTTCATGTTCGAGTTCGGCATCACCCCGAAGAAGCTGCGTGATCAGAAGGATCGCGGCAAGTTCTACCGTCTGATCGAGGCCTCCCTCTATGGCGGTATCTCTTCGTCCATCAGCCGATCCTTGCGTGAATACCTGCTGCCGGAGAACTCCGGCGTACGCAAGGCGTTCCAGGACATGGAGGCGGCCATCTACGAGAACCGCCGCACCCTTGAGGCTATTAAAGAGACTCAGGGTCAGCGGGATCTGTTCAAGAACCTCATTACCGAGACCACTCACTATGTGGCGGCGGATTATGTGCGCAATGCCGCCGAGAAGAACCGCCTCTCCGAGCTGGCTCTCAAGGCCCGCCAAGAGCTGGCAGGTAAACGCCGCCTGCTGGCCGAAGAGAAGCAGCGCGCCATCTATCTGGCCGACGAGGTGGAGCAGCTCACCAACCGCGAGAAACTGCTGACCGACGAGCTGGAGTCCGCTGCCGAGCACCTGGCCAAGGTGCTGGCCGCCGTGGCACTGCAAAAGAAGATCGAGATGTACCGCGCCGATCTGGCGGATCTCTCTGACAAACTCGAACAGCAACAAGCGGTGGTGGAAGAGATCCACAGCCAGTTGCTGGAGGTGGAAGAGCGCAAGGAGCTGGCCCAGGCAGAGGTAGACAGCCTCAAGACCCAGCTGGCCGACTATCAGCAGGCGCTGGATATCCAGCAGACTCGCGCCATCCAGTACCGTCAGGCGGTGCAGGCGCTGGAAAACGCCCGCGAGCAGTGCGAGCTGCCTGGGCTGACCGCCGAACAGGCGAGCGACACCCTGCACCAGTTCCGCAGCTCCGAGCAGAGCCTCACCAGCCGGGTGCTGGGGGCCGAGCAGCAGCTGGCGCTGGCCAAGGCGGCGGTGGCCGAGCACGAAGCCGCGCTGGCGCTGCTTTTGAACATCACCCCCGAGACCGCCCGCGAGGCCGCCTGGCCCACCGCACAGGCGCTGCTCAAGCGTCACATCGAAGACAAGGCCCGCATCGCCCAGGGGCAGGGGCTGCGCGCCGCGCTGGCTCGCCTCGAGAAAGAGAGCGAAAGCCAGCAGGCGCTGCTGCGCTTGCGTGACGAGCTGCAGCAGGCCTCCGGTCAGCTGATCGCCAGCCAGGACGAGCTGGAGTTGTTTCTTGAGGCCCAGCGTACCCGTCAGGAGGAGCTGGCCGAGCAGCAGGCCGAGGTCAATCAGCGCCGTGCCAGCCTCGAGCATCAGGGCGCCCAGCTTGGCCGCGATATCGCGGAGCTGACCAAGCTGGCCCCGCGCTGGCTGAAATCCTTCGAAAAGCTCGAGCAGCTGCGCGAGCAGAGTTGCTTAGCCTTGGCCACCGCCGAAGAACTTTCTTCCGGCATGCAGAGCGTGCTCGACAAGGAGCGCGAGTTCGAGCAGGAGAGCAACCGCATCGCGGGGCAGAAACAGGCGCTGGAGCTGCAAATTCGCAACCTGCAGCTGGGGGCTGGCGAGGCGGATCCGCGCTTGGCTCGCATTGCCGAGCAGGTGGGGGGCGTGCTGCTCTCCGATGTCTACGACGACATCTCCATCGACGATGCCCCTTACTACTCCGCCCTCTACGGCCCGGCTCGCAGCGCCCTGGTGGTGCTCGATCTCGAAGGCGCCATCGAGCGGCTGAAAAAGCTGGAAGATTGCCCGGAAGATATCTACCTCATCCAGGGCAACCCCGACTCCTTTGACGAGGACCTGGTGGAAGCCGACGAGCTGGGTGACGCCGTGCTGGTGCGCACCAGCAAGCGTCAGGTGCGCTTCTCCCGCTACCCCGAGCTGCCGCTGTTTGGCCGCGCCGCCCGGGAAAAGCGGATCGAGCAGCTCGACCTTGAGCGCGAAGAGCTGATCGAGGGTTACGCCAAGGCCGCCTTCGAGCAGCAGAAGTACCACCGTCTCTACGGTCACTTCCGCGACTTTATCGGCCAGCATCTGGATATTGCCTTCCGCCCCGACCCGGAAGCGGAAGTGCAGGCCAAACAGGCCGAGCAGCGCAAGCTGCAAGAGACCATCGCCGAGTGCAACAAGCAGCTGACCGAGGCCAAAGCGGCCGCCGCCCAGCTGACCCGCCATATCCAGCTGGTGCAGGGGATGCTGCCCTTTGCCCACCTGTTTGCCGAGACAGAGCTGGCTGCCCGCCTCGAGGCGGCTCACGCCGATGTGGAAGCGTTGAAACAGGCCGAAGCCTTTATCGCCAAGCACGGCAAGTCGCTCGAGCAGCTGGAAACCATGGTGCAGGTGCTGCGTCAGGATCCGCAGGATCTCTCTGCCCTACAGGCGGCGTTTGATGAAGCCAACGAATTGCTGGCTGAGCAGAAGCGCCGTTGCTACGCCCTCGATCAGCTGGTGGCCCGCCTGCCGCACTTTGCCTATCAGGATGCGCAAGACCTGCTGGGCAAGGCCTCCGAGATGAGCGAGCGGCTCAAAGAGAAGCTGAAAGCGGCCGAGCTTGCCGCCCGCACCGCCGGTGAGCAGCACAAGCAGATAGCCCAGCGCCACACCGAGGCGTTGCAACTGCGTACCGCGCTCAACTCCAGCGTCGAGGCCAAGCGCCAGACCCTGACCGAGTTCGAGCAGGAGCTGGCGGCCATGGGGCTGACCCTCTCTGACGACATGGAAGAGAAGGCGCGCGCCCACAAGAAAGAGATCGAAGAGCTGCTGATCCGCACCCGTTCCCGTCGCACCAGCGCCGAGGCCCAGCTGCAGGTGACCAAGCGCGAGATCGAATCTCTCGGCGGTCGTCTCAAGCTGGAAGGCAAGGATTACTATGGCGCCCGCAAATCTCTGGTGGGTCACAAGGCGAGCTGGTCGCGGGTGGTGCGGCTGGCACGGGAGACCGACGTCGAGAAGCGCCTCAACAAGCGCGAGCTGGCGTACCTTGACAGCGACGAGCTGCGCTCCATGTCGGACAAGGCCCTCGGCGCCCTGCGGGTGGCGGTGGCCCACGACGAGGCCCTGCGCGATGCGCTGCGACTGTCGGAGGGCAACCGCAGCACCGAGCAGAAGGTGGCCTTCTACGTGCAGGTCTACCGTTACCTCAAAGATCGCATCCGCAACGACATCATCCGCTCCGATGATCCGGTGGAGGCGATCGAGGAGATGGAGATCGAGCTGGCCCGTCTGGCCGACGAGCTCAAGCAGCGGGAAACCCATCTGTCGCTCTCCTCCCACGAGGTGGCGGCCAAGATCACCAACATCATCCGCCGCGAGCAGAACCGTATCCGGGTGCTCAACCAGGGCTTGCAGAACATTGCCTTCGGTCTGGTGCGCGGGGTGCGCCTCAACGTCAATATCCGCGAGGCCCACACTCGTCTGCTGACGGCGCTGGCCGATCAGACCGCCATGCACAACGATCTGTTCGCCGACAAGGAGCTCAGCTTCTCCGAGGCGATGGCCAAGCTGTTCCAGCGCCTCAACCCGCAAGTGGAGCAGGGGGATCGCAGCTATCAGGTGATGGGCGACGTGCTGCTCGACTATCGCAACTATCTGGAGCTCGAAATCGAGGTGCAGCGCGGCGCCGATGGCTGGCTGCGGGCCGAGAGCGGCGCGCTCTCCACCGGCGAGGCGATCGGTACCGGTCAGGCCATCCTCTTGATGGTGCTGATCAGCTGGGAGGAGGAGTCCCGCCGTCTGCGCGGCAAGGACATCGCCCCCTGCCGCCTGTTGTTCCTCGACGAAGCGGCGCGGCTTGATGGTAAATCCATCGCCACCCTGTTCGAACTGTGCGAGCGGCAGGACATGCAGCTGCTTATCGCGGCGCCCGAGAACATCAGCCCCGAGAAGGGCACCACCTACAAGCTCATCCGCAAGGTGCAGGGCAAGCACGAGCACGTGCATGTGGTGGGTCTGCGTGGCTTCGGCTTCGCCGACGACAAGCTCATCGCCTGACAGAGGCTGACGGACGAGGTATGAAAACGGGAGGCTTGGCCTCCCGTTTTGTTTGGAAACTGTGGCAAAGTAGCGGCGCGGCCCTGGCAGGCCGGCATCACGCCGGTTTGCTCACGCCCGCTACCGCTTCATTGGCATCGACAACCCCGCAGGGGAGCAAGGACAAGGCACATGGTTGAAAAGGGGCAATTTTTGCGAAAGGGGCTGCTGCTGTCGCTCACCGTGCTGCTGGCCGCCTGCAGCAGTCGCTATGACGAGAGCCATGGCGGTAGCTGGCGCGGCTATAGCGAGACGGGGCTTGCCTCCTACTACGCCGATCGCTACCACAACAAGCGCACCGCCAGCGGCGAGCCTTACCAGCGCCACGCCAACACTGCCGCCCACATGGAGCTGCCCTTCGGCGCCATGGTGCGGGTCACCAACCTCGCCAACGGCAAGAGCGTGGTGGTCAGGGTCAACGACAGGGGCAATTTCCCGCGCGGGCGCATCATCGATCTCTCCAAGGCGGCGTTCAGCGCCATCGGCAATCCCCGCGCCGGGCTTATCAAGGTCAGGATTGAGGTGCTCTAGTCGCTGATTCCTTCAGTGGCTTGAACAGAGTGTCCATCCTGCCCGGCTATATCCCGCCAGGCCGCCCCTCTTACACTGCTGCTTGACGCGAAGGGCGTGCCAGGTTCTGGGCCCCTTTGCTTACCCTTGAGAAGATGGAGCAGACCAAGATGAGTGAAGAGAAACGGGTGTCTATCGCCGTGCTGAAGGCCCGCACCGGCATGAGAGAGCAACTGCGCCGCGAGCTGCTCAAGCTTATTGCGCCGACGCGGCGCGAGCCGGGCAACCTGGATTACGTGCTGTTTGAACTTCAGGACGAGCCGGGCACCTTCTACATGCGCGAGGCGTTCGTCAATCAGGCCGCGCTGGACAGCCACTGCCAGACGGACTATTTCCAGGCCTTTGCCGCACAGGCCGAGGTGCTGCTGGCAGAGCCGCTGCGGCTGATTTTTATGGAGGAGGTGAGCCCCCCTTAAACCCATCGGGCCCAAGGTCGGCCCGATTTCTTCCCATGCCCGGTGCCGCACCAGACGCTATCCCCCGTCATCTTCCCCCTTGATTTGCTTTCCTCCATCCTCCGACGAGGGACGTCTCATCACACTTATGCCACCTGTTTGTACCTGCAACCTTTTCATCTCCAGATTGTTTAGTAAGATACCCAAATGAAAATCAATATTGGGGCCAAACCCCGCAGCATCGTCACCATCGCGGGGGCTGTGATGTGGGTATTGGCCGTCATGGCGCCGAACAGATCAGAGGGATGAAATGGAGATAACACTGGCAGGGATCCCGCCAAGTGAGTGTGAACAGCGCTTTGCGGCCGTCAAAGAGGGGATCTTTCCCTATGTCGAGGCAGTGTTTGGCTGGGATGACGAGATGCAGCGCGCTCGGTTGACCAGCGAATATCAGCCGCACTGGTTCTCGTGGATCCTGGCAGGGGGCGAGCGAGTCGGCCTGCTCTGCTGCAAGCCATACGAGGATGCGCTGCACGTCCATCTGCTGATCATCTTCCCTCGCCATCAGGGCCGGCAGCTTGGTTCGGCCGTCATGGCGCGGCTGCATCGCGAAGCGGCATCTGAGGGGAGACACCGGGTGACCCTGTCGAGTTTTACCGCCAATCAGGGGGCGATGCGGTTTTATCGGCGCCTCGGTTATCAGGTGGTGGCGGAGGAGCCGGCGTTCATCTCCTTGTCCCGACCGGTGACGAGGGAAGAGTCATGGGTTGCCTATGGTTGAGGGAGCGTATTGATGGCAAGGCTGGATATTTTAACGGTTCCCGACCCCAGGTTGAGAGTCAAGGTCGAGCGGGTTGAGGATATTGCGGCCGTGCAAGGCCTGATCGATGACATGCTGGAGACCCTCTATGCCACCGACAATGGTATTGGTCTGGCCGCCACGCAAGTGGGGCGCAAGGAGGCCATCGTCATCATCGACCTGTCGGAAAAACGGGATCAGCCGCTGGTATTGATCAATCCGCAAGTGATAAGCGGCACTGACCCGGCGCTTGGCCAAGAGGGGTGTCTGTCCGTTCCCGATTATTACGCCGACGTCGAACGTTACAGCACAGTGGTGGTGTCGGCGCTGGATCGTCATGGCGCCCCGATCACGGTAAAGAGCAGCGATTTCCTGGCCATCGTGATGCAGCATGAGGTCGATCACCTGCAGGGAAATCTGTTTATCGATTATCTCTCGCCGCTCAAGCGCACTATGGCGTTGAAGAAGGTGAAAAAACAGCGGCGGCTGTGATGAGGATTGGCATGGCCCATGTGATGTCGACAATCTATGTCACGGTGTCCTGTTTCACGTACGCAATCAAGGCTGAGGCTGGTGATGACACTGCAATACAAGCATTTTGACGATGTGCTGGCTCCGGATTTTCTACCGCTGCTCAACGACACGACACTCAGAAAACATCTGATTGACCATCCCCGCTTCGATCTGCAAGGGGTTAAACGCTGGATGGACGACAAAATGCGGATCAACCAGCAGCCTGGATGCCGTGTTCGAGCCGTGATAATCCAGGGGCTGTTGGCAGGGTGGTGCGGGATACAGCCGGATGAGGATGGCGTAGAGCTGGCTATCGTCATCGCTCAGGCCCACTGGGGGGCTGGCATCGCCATATTCAAGGAGATGATGTGCTGGGCGCGGGAAATGGGGCATACCGAGGTTCGTTTTCATCTGCTGGATAGTCGTCCCGCTTATGCGGCGCTGGCCAGCAAGGCAAGCCGGGTAGAGAAGACGCACCTCTCAGGGCGGGTGTTCACCACCTATTTTCTGTCGGTTGAGAGCTGGTTTGCAGCTTGCTGACACCAGTTCTACTTGGCCTGTTTGACAATGTGCTGAAAAACGTGTTTTGACATATCGACATGGCTTTAACTCCTGTCGTTTGGCCACAGCAAGGTGACCAGAATGGCGATGAATCTCGAATTCAAAAAAATAAACCTGGCCCATGACTATGAGTTTTGTGTGGCAGCGCGCCGGGACGCCTATGTGTGCAGCTTCCATCGCGACGACGGATTTGACGCGTTTCTGGCGGGCTATCGGGAGCGGATGACGACGAGGCTGACCAGCCGGGAGTGGCATTATCTGCATGTATGGCGCTGTGGCGAAATAGTAGGGCAGCTGGAATTTCGAACCTCTTCATCCGAGCCGGATAGCGGTTATGTTCACCTGATCTATTTGACGCCGCAGGCGCGCGGACAGGGCCTGGCCGCATTGCTGCTCCAGCACGTTGCCCACACAATGCAGCAGGCCGGTTGCCGGCGGGCAGTGCTGTCGGTCAGCCGCCTCAACCTGCGTGCGCTGCGTTTCTATCGACGCTGCGGGTGGCGATATCTTGGGCCAAACCCCAAGCATGCCGAGACAGATTTTTATGAATACCGGTTGCCGGACCCGGCTTGAAACTGGGCAAGCGACCTGAGCCGAAGACGGTGGGAGTGCATCCGCACTCTGAAGGACGATATGACAGGGCAGGCTGCAAGCCACTGAAGGAGATGAAATGAACAAGGTGCAGTGGGTTGTTGGTGGGAAAGGCAAAGCGCCGGGAAAGATGGCGCTTCGCTGGGGGAGCCTGGTGCTGGTGTCGCTGCTGGGCTGGCTGCTGGCTATGATGCCGGCCCACGCCGAGGAGCCGCTGCTCGCCGCCGAGTATCAGCCCTTGGTACAAAAGGTGATCGATGCCGCCAAGGCGCGTGATCAGCAGGCGCTGGCCCGCCAGATCAAGTACCCCTTCAAGCGGGAGTATCCCATCCCGGTCATCAATAATTCGTCCGAGATGATGGCCCGTTTCGACGAGGTGTTTGATGAGGCCATTTTAAAGCGCATCGCCAGCTCCCGGGCCGGGCAGGATTGGCAGGCCATGGGCTGGCGCGGCATCATGCTCGGCAGTGGCGAGGTGTGGCTGGATTTCGATGGCAAGGTGATCGGTATCAATCATCAGACGGCGCAGGCAGCAAAACGCAAAGCTGAGCTTGTCGCCAAACAGAAAAGTGATCTTTATCCCGGCTTGCGGGAGTACAAGCGCCCCGAGCTGATGTGGCAGACCGAGAAATTTACCATTCGCATCGACGAGTTGGGGGATGGCCGCTATCGCTACGCCTCCTGGGCCAAGGGCAAGGCGCTCAGCGACAAGCCGGACCTGGTGCTGAAAAATGGTACCGTCAGGATGGAGGGCTCTGGAGGCAACCACACCTATCTATTCACCAACGGCCCTTACCGCTACGAGTGCGCCGTGACCGTTTTGGGTGAGCAGGGCATGCCGCCGGGCGAGTTGGTGGTCTATCAGAACGAGATCGCCATCATGCACCAGCCGGTGATCAAGGTGCTCTGAGACTCCGAGCGTTCAACGCGCAGCCCGGCCCTGTGCGGTGGCCATCTGCAACGGGCTGGCATTAGCCCTGCGGCACTCGAACCCCCTTGTCGAGGTAGAGGCTGCTGTAGTGAGCACGATGGGTGACGAACATCACCTGATGGCGGCTGCCATCGGAGAGGATGATGAAGTCACCAGCCTGGGCGGGGCTGTGCAGGTTGATCTCATGTTCGGGGGCGGTCAGCTTGTCGACCTCCTCCTTGAAGGTGAGGGTGTAAGAATACATAGGGTGCTCCACTGCAGAACCTTATACAGACACGCCTCAAAGGTAGTTGCTGCCACCCGGCTCTGCGGCGCCCAAGCGACACCCGTGTACCATTTAATTTACCGGCCACGGCGGGCTCGCTATCTTATGGAAAGCAGCCTGCGGTATGTGCAAATACAGTCGGCAGGCCAGGGTTATCAGCCATCGTCAGGAGCAAGTCATGACAGAGCCAGCAGCACAGTGGAAACCCGAGTTGGTGCGTATTGCCGCCTTCTCTTCTGGGGAGACGGGAGGCAATCCGGCTGGGGTCTGGCTTGGTGCTCAGCTGCCCGCTACCGAGGAGATGCAGCGCATCGCCGCCGAGGTGGGTTTTTCAGAGACGGCCTTTGCTGCGCCTCTCGTCATCGCCGATGGGCCGGCCGGGACGGCGGCGCCGCAGTGGCGGGTGCGTTACTTCTCTCCACTGGCCGAGGTGCCTTTTTGCGGCCATGCCACCATTGCCCTTGGGGTGGCGCTGGGCCGCCGGGTTGGCCCCGGTGAGTATGGGTTGCAGCTCAATCAGGCCACCATTTCGGTATCGAGCTGGCTGGATGGGGAAGGGGAGTGGCAGGCGGCGCTGCAATCGCCCCCCACCAGCAGCAAGCCAGCCCCTGCCGAACTGGTGAGCGCCGCGCTGGCGCTGTTTGGTTATACCCAGGCAGATCTGGATCCCCGCATTCCGCCGGCCCTTATCCATGGCGGCGCCGATCATCTGGTGCTGGCCCTCAACAGCCGCACGGCCCTGGCGGCCATGCACTACGAGATGGCCGAGGGGCGCGCCCTGATGCAGCAAGAGGGGCTGGTCACCATCTTGCTGGTTCATGCCGCCCGCGAGCAGCTGTTTCATACCCGCAACCCCTTTGCTTATGGCGGTGTCTATGAAGATCCCGCCACCGGTGCGGCCACCGCGGCCTTTGCCGGTTACCTGCGGGACCTGCACTGGCCCCACGGTGGCATCATCGATCTCTTGCAAGGGGAGGAGATGGGGATGGCGTCGCACCTGCACGCCGAGATCCCCCCCGAGCCCGGCAGTTCAATCCGGGTATTTGGCCGCGCCCGTCTGATGTAACCCAGCCAATAAAAAACCGCCAGCTGGCGGTTTTTTATTGTGTCGGCCCTTATTTCAGGGCTTTTTTCAGCTTCTTGATCTTGCCTTCATGTTTGGCAATTTTCTCGAGGCGGGTGGCGATCTTCTTCTTGATCTCTTTCTTGCTGACTTTGGCCATCTGGCGTGCTCCTTTTGCAATGATGACACTCGCGGTGTCGGGGTAGGTCAGTCCATGAACCCCCAGAGTGCCACAGGGTAGCTGATGACACCAACCTTTCGCTCAAAATAACGGCAGACAGCATGCCGGCGTAGGGCCTTGTGCTGCGACGCTACGAAGCCAGAACAGGGTCGCTGCAGGGCAATTGGCAGCCATAAAAAAAGCGCCCTGCGGGGCGCTCTTGCTATCGGTGCGTGAGGGCGATCAGGCCTTTTTCAGGTAGGCGGCGACCAGCACGATCTGCACGCCGTTGACCTTGCCTTCGATGTGCAGCGGGTTGTTGGTGAGGCGGATGCCCTTCACCAGGGTGCCGCGCTTGGCGGTGAAGCCCGCCCCCTTGACGTCCAGATCCTTGATCAGGGTTACCGAGTCACCTTCGACCAGAACGGCGCCGTTGGAGTCGACGGTCGGTACGCTGTCGTCATCGTCGCTGGCCATGCCCGCTTCGGCCCAGGCCTTGGTCTCGTCTTCCATGTACATCATGTCCAGCATGTCCTGGGCCCACACCTCGCCCTGGGTGGAGAGGTTTTTCAGCTGGCGCCACGCCATGACCTGTACCGCAGGGACCTGGCTCCACATGCTGTCACCCAGGCAACGCCAGTGGTTGACCACTGTGGTTTCTGGCTGCTCCAGCTGGCCACGGCAGGTGTCGCACAGGGCAACGCTGTGATCATCATCGCTGGCCGGAGAGTGGGGGACCGCGAAGGCAGTCAGTGCCTGCTCGGCACCGCACAGTTCACACTTGGCGCCCGCGCGCGCTTGCAGGATGGCATTGATGGTCATGTTTTGGTTCCATTCACGTTGGTAAAATGGCCCGCGCTGGGCAGGCCAAGATAATGAAGGGGCGGAATATACCACAAAACCCCGCTCTTTGTCAGGCTAAGCCCCGCCGCAGGCCTATGGCGGGCCGGAGGAATTGACTGAAGGGACTCTCTTTGCCCGTGCTGAAGCCCGGTGATGGTGGCACACCCATGCCGGCGCAGCATGGATGAGAGTGCTTTTTGGCGCGGGATCGCTAGAATGAGCCTCCATTTTGACGGCAGAACAGGGGCGCGCGTGCTGGCTCAACGTTTTCAACAACTGGATCGACTGCTGAGCGAAGCCCGGCACTGGTGGCAATATCAACCCTACCACCACCTGGACCTCGCCTTTGCCAAGACGGCGCCGGCGCTGGCCGAGCGGCTCATTGCCCTGTCGCTGGCCGAGATTGAGCGGCTCGATGGCGACATGCCCGCCCTGTGCGAGCTGCTGGCCCCCTGGATCCCGCAGGGTTCAGCGCTGCATGCTCTGAGCGCGTTGCCGACCCTGACGGGCGAGCCCATCCCGTGCGAACGGACCATGGCGATGTACATGCCGGGGCGCAAGCAGGCCCAGATTGAAGCCTTCACCGCCTGCCTGCCAGCCCATCGCGGCCCCTATCTGGAGTGGTGTGCAGGCAAGGGCCACCTGGGGCGGCTGGTCTCCCTGCACCGTCAAGCCGAGGTGCTGAGCCTGGAGCTGCAGGCGCCACTGTGCGAGGAGGGGCGCCTGCTGGCTGCTCGCGATGGTGCCCGGATGGCATTTGTCTGTGCCGATGCCTTCGCCGATGAGACCGCCCAGCTGATCGCCCCGGCTCATCACGCCATGGCGCTGCACGCCTGCGGCGAGCTGCACACCCATCTGATTGAACAGGTGGCGGCGCGCGGTGCCGAGGGGGTGACCCTCTCCCCCTGCTGTTATCACCTGATCCGCACCAGCCACTACCGCCCGCTCTCCGGCCCGGCCAAGGCCAGTGCGCTGCAGCTTGCCAAGAGCGATCTGAAGTTGCCGCTGCAGGAGACGGTCACCGGCGGCGCCCGCATCGCCCGCTTGCGTGAGCAGGAGGTGGCCTGGCGGCTGGCCTTTGATTGCCTGCAGCGCCAGGTTCGCGGGGTGGATGAGTATCTGCCGGTGCCCAACATGCAAAAGAGCCTGCTGACTGGCACCTTTGAGGATTTCTGTGGCTGGGCGGCCGAGCGAAAGGGGCTGCTGTTGCCAGCCGGCCTCGACTACGCCGGGTTTCTGGCAAAAGGGGAGGCGCGTTATGGCGATGTCGCCCGCATGGAGCTGGTGCGTCACCTGTTTCGCCGTCCGCTGGAGCTCTGGCTGGTGTTGGATCGCGCCCTCTTCCTGCAGGAGCAGGGCTACCGGGTGGAGGTGGGGGAGTTTTGCGACAAGCCCATGACCCCCCGCAATATCCTGATCCGCGCGGTGCGCACGCCAGAAAGATAAGCGGCGGGCCCCGTCGTTGCGGGGTCTGTTGCAGCGGCTTGCTGTTTACCCTTCAAGGTCGCCGATTGGGGTATTTTTTTCGTTGAAAGAGCGGCTTTTTCGCTCTTTTTTCATTTTTCTTCGGCTTATTTACATATGTCCGGCCGCCGCGTCAAAACATCGGTTCACAATGCATTTTATGGCGGCCGACCGACAGAGTGAATTGGTTCACAGTTCCGATAACATTCTTAATTTTCATCGTGAATTTAGTGGCTGATAATATTACTCTCGAGGCGACTCTTATCCCGACGTTATTCTGACATAAGGACTGTCTGTTATGTTCAAGCCTACACATTGTGCCTGGCTGGTTGCGGCTGCCTGCGCATTGCCAAGTCATGCCATGAATATTCAACCCGACCCACAAAATGCCGGTGGATATGTGATCGCCGCACCGGATCTGGCCGCGGTTGAAAAAACCAAGACGGCCAATCCCATGTACGGGATTTGGGCAAAGGCGTTGGCGACACGTTCCAATACCATTGTCGATGCCATCAAACCGAGGGCAGCGAGCAACCCGGATAACGTCAAACGGGTCGAACGGGTATTCACCGAATCGGACTGGGATTATTTAACCCAGATGGCGGCGCCGGAATATACCTACGAGCGTTTCTTGCGGGCGGTCGGTAAATTCCCTGCCTTCTGCGGCGAATATACCGATGGTCGCGATGCCGATGCCATCTGCAAAAAATCCATCATCACCGCCTTTGCCCATTTTGCCCAGGAGACCGGTGGCCACATTGCCAAGGAAAATATCTCCGACAACCCGTTGGCACTGGAGGAGTGGCAGCAGGCGCTGGTGCACGTGCGCGAGATGGGCTGGTCGGAGGGACAGACCGGCTACACCACAGGCTGCGGCCAAAACGACTGGCAGAACAAGAAGTGGCCCTGCAGCACAGGGCAGGGTTATTTCGGTCGCGGCGCCAAGCAGCTCTCTTACCATTTCAACTACGGCGCCTTCTCCGAGGCGATGTTTGACGGCGATGCGTCCGTGCTGCTGAACAACCCCGGGCTGGTGGCGGACTCCTGGCTCAACCTTGCCTCCGCCATCTGGTTCTTCCTGACCCCGCAGGCGCCCAAGCCTGCCATGCTGCACGTGATTGACCGCACCTGGGTGCCCTCCCAGCGCGAGATCGCCGCCGGCATCGGCTACGGCTTTGGCACCACCATCAACGTCATCAACGGCGGCATCGAGTGCGGCGAGCAGAACAAGGACAAGGGGCAGCCGGTCAACCGCATCCGCTACTGGGAAGGGCTGGCCAAGCATTACGAGATCCCGGTCAAGGCCGACGAGAAGAACACCTGCTGGCAGCAGACCCCCTATGGCAGCCTCAACCTCAACGGCGCCACCGACGTGCTCTACACCAACTGGGACGGCAACTGGAAATATTACCCGGATCGGCCCGGCGGCTACTCGTTCGAGTGTGAGCTGGTGGGGTTCCAGACCGCCTACTCGGCGCTGGTGCCAGGAGATTACGAGAAGTGTGTGACCAACTTCTACGGCTCCCACGCCAACTGGCCCAAGGTGCGGGTGGTGGCCAAGCTGGATCCTGCGCCGGTTGACCCGACCGATCCCCCGGTGGGCGATGTACCTGCCTGGAGTGCCAGCAAGGTCTATACCGCGGGCAATCAGGTGAGCTACAAGGGGGCCATCTATCAGGCCAAGTGGTGGACCCAGGGCAATGAACCGGGCAAGGGGGATCCCTGGGTGCTGGTGCCAGCGAAATAAAGCAAAGCGGCCTGGATCAATTCGCGAGACGATTGATACATCTATTCAGCCAAGTAGGGGGACAGATTGTCCCCCTTGTTCCATATCCGACATGGAAAAATTGAGCTTGCATTTAATTTGGCAAGAGAGGGCGATACTCCGGCCCTTATCACTTATATGAGAGCTCGATGAGGGGGACAATAACCGATAGCCACCTATGCTGATGCCGGAAGTCAGTCATCTATATCGGACTGACTCAGTTTTTTATCTTGGGGAGCCGTCAGCTGAACTTTATTAAGTTGGGCATTGATGATGTGTTGTCTTATTGAAATGCCCCTTTTTATCCATCAGGCATGCCTCACTCAGCCGATATTTTATCGGGAGATCACATGCAAGGGTTAAAAGGGTTAAAAGGATTGGCCACCATCCCGCCATAAGGCATCACTGCGTATGCGTAAATGAGTAAACATCAGGGCGCAACCCCATGTTCACTATTGCCGTGCATGTTGAAATCCCGGTGACTGAGGTCGGGGAGGGCATCAAGGTGGCCAAATTTCAGGACCCGGAAGGCAACCGGATCGCATTGCAGGAGCGCTGGTTACCGGCCTCGTGAGCCATCTCTCCGCCGGTTTTGTGATGGGGACGGTGGCCGACGAGGGCGCAACATGGTACTCATCTGATCCGGCAGTGGCAGTGGCCACAATGACGGGGTCAGGTCAGCGACGACAAGCGACAGCAAGGCGCAAGGAGGAGTGATGAAGGGACATTGTCTGTGTGGCGGGATTGAGGTCTTGGCCGGCGATCACCAGGAGGTGGGGTTGTGTCACTGCAGCACCTGTCGGCGCTGGTCGGGCGGCCCGCTGTTTGCGGTGCACTGCGGCAAGGAGGTGCACTTTCGCGGGCTCACCCCGGTGGCCTATCGCTCCTCGGAGTGGGCGGAGCGGGGCTTTTGTCCCACCTGCGGCACCCACCTTTTCTATCACCTGTTGCCGACGGATGAGTACATAGTGCCGGCCGGTCTGTTTCAAAACGAATCCTTCCAATTGGCGAGCCAGATCTTCATCGACGAGAAGCCCGATTTTTACGAGCTGAAAAACGAGACACCAACCCTGACCGGTCAGCAGGTGTTCGAGCAGTTTGCGCCCAAGCCGTGAGCATGGGGCGAGGTAGCGTGAGCATCGGTCGCAATCAAAGGAACAGACCATGCAATTGGTAGTGATGCGCCACGGGCAAACCCCGGCCAATGCCGAGGAGCGCTATCAGGGGGCGCTGGATATCGGTCTGAGCGACACCGGCGTGGCCCAGATCAGCGCCCAGGCAAGGGCGCTAGCCTTGGCGCAGGCTCCGTTTCAGCGGCTGCTGAGCTCTCCCTTGCTGCGGGCACGGCAAAGCGCGGCCCTGGTGGCGGACGAGCTGGCGTTGCCGGTAATCCTTGCCCCCGCGTTTCGCGAGCGCCATGTCGGGGTGTTCGAGGGGCTGACCCAACAAGAGGCGCGGGCGCGCTACCCTGTGCTGTGGGCCCGCAACATCACCCGGCGCTGGGCCGAGGCGCCACCCGGCGGCGAATCGCTGGACGAAGTCATTGCCCGGGTCGGGCAGGGATTGGCGGAACTGGCGCAGAGTTGCCATCAGGAGCGGGTGTTGCTGGTGGCGCACGGCGTGGTGGCCAAGGTGATCCGGGCGCTGACCGTGGCGGGATTTGACGACTTCTTCGAGTGGCAGCTGGCCAACGGGGCCCTGCTGGAGGTGTCGCTGGCATGTGACGACGCTGGCGGGCCGCTGCGTTTCTTTGCCCGGCCGGGCAGTGAACATGATCTCGCTACCTTGAATTGAGGAAGGCGCCAGGCCTGATGATTGTCTATCAGGCTTGGCGTCGCCTATCAGGGGGAATCTGGCTGCGCCTTCCTTGAGCAGTTGCGCCCCTGTTTCTTGGCCAGATAGAGGGCGGTATCGGCCCGGCGCACCATGCGCTCCACCGTATCCTGCGGGCCCAGACTGGCACTGATGCCGACGCTGATGGTGAGCGGCACCTCGGTGCCTGCGCCCAGTTGATGCAGCTGCGATTCGACGGCGAGGCGGATCCGCTCCGCACTGGCCCAGGCCAGCTCCAGCGAGGTTTCCGGCAGCAATACGATGAACTCCTCGCCGCCCCAGCGGCCCAGCATGTCCACCTCCCGCAGCTGTTTGGCAACCCGCCTGACCAGGCTGAGGATGGCCTGATCGCCCTGTTGATGGCCATAGGTGTCGTTGATCTGCTTGAAGTGATCGATGTCGATCAGCAGCAGGCTCATGGTGTGATTGAAACGCTGGCAGCGCTGCATCTCCAGCTTGACCAGCTCGTCGAAGCGGCGCCGGTTGGCGATCCCGGTGAGGGGATCCGTGGTGGCCGCCACCTTGAGCTCCTCCACCAGCTTGGCCCGCTCCGAGATGTCCCGCAGGATGGCGGTCATCTCGGTGGTCTGACCCAGGTTGATCTTGGCGATGGTCACCTCCAGCGGAAATTCGCTGCCGTCGCGGCGCAGCCCCATCACGGAGGCGCGGGCGTGCATGGGGCGCGAGTTGATGGGGGAGTTGCTGAACGCCTTGAAATAGCCGTCGTGGTTGGCCCGAAAGCGCTGGGGCAGCAGGGTCTCCAGCCGCTTGCCGAGGTAGCTTTCGTCCACCCCGAACATCTCGCAGGCGGCGGTGTTGATAAGTTCGATGCGCGACTCGCTGCTGACGCTGATGATGCCGTCATAGGCGGAGTTGACCACCGCCTCGAAGCGCTTGCGGCTCATTTTGAGCGCCTCCTCCAGCTGTTTTTTGGCGGTGATGTCGATGGCGGTGACCATGATGCGGGTGATGCGGGACTGCTCGGGAATGATGGGGGAGATGACAAAGCGCCACCAGCTGGTGCGCGACAGGGTATCGATGGGCAGCTCGCTCTCAAGCCCCGTCTGCTGGCTCACACACTCGTGCATCGGCTGCTCTATGCTGCCGGTGATGTAGCGGGGAAACATCTCGCCCAGGCGCTTGCCGATGCAGCCCAGCACATCCAGCTCGAAAGCCTGGGCAAAGGTGTCGTTGGCGGAGATGAGGGTAAAGCGATCGTCCTTGTCGAGGGAAAACACCGCGACGGCGGCACCGATGGCATCGAGAGAGGACTTGATATCGGCGTGGGAACCCTGTGTGAACATGCAACCTCCATGGCGAATAACATATTGATATTCAGTATAGTGCGGCCGCTTTGATGCCCGATTGGCGGGAGCCGGGCAGGGGCCGGCCACAGAGCGCTTGCTCTGGCAAACTGGCCGGTCGGCCCGGATTGGGCTTTACTTGCGGGCATCTACAAACGGCACCGGATCCGGCGCAGCGGTCTGGTCAGCGCAACGAAGCAGGGAGGGGGAGATGAAGATCAGCATCGAGGCACATATCGAGCAGGAGATAGAGGCGGTCTGGTGGGCCTGGAACGATCCAGACTGCATCGCCAGGTGGAATGCGGCCTCCAGCGACTGGCACACCACCAGCAGCCGGGTCGATCTGGTGGTGGGTGGGCGCTTTTGCCATCACATGGCCGCCAAGGATGGCAGCGCAGGTTTTGATTTCACCGGCACCTTTACCCGGGTGGAGGCGCCGACTCGCCTCTCGTTCTTGATGGATGACGGGCGCGAGGTGGATGTGCAGTTTGCGAGCGAGGCGGGCGGCACCTGGGTGCAGGAGACCTTTGATGCCGAGTCGAGCCACACCCTGGCCCAGCAGCAGGCGGGCTGGCAGGGGATCCTCGACAACTTCAAGCGCTACGTGGAGGCGGCAGGCTAGGGGAGAGGTGCCAGTACCAATAAAAAACCACCGCCAGACGTCGGTGGTTTTTTATTGCGTCTTGATTGCGGGGCTCATACCGCTGGCGTTGCCGGCGGGTGGCGCGAAGGCGTTACTCTTCGATATCCAGCAGCACCAGGATGGCGCTGTCACCGCCCCATTCGCGGGGGGCCTGATGGAACGCCTGCACATTGGGATGCTGGGCCAGCCAGCTTGGAATGCGCTGCTTGAGGATATGTTTGCCGATGCCGTGCATCACCGAGGCGACGTGAATGTTCTCTTTTTGGCAGAGAGTCAGCAGGGCCGCCAGCTCCTGTTTGGCCTGCTGCTGGTTCATGCCGTGCAGGTCCAGGTAGATCTCCGGCGGATAGCTGCCGCGTTTGAGCTTTTTGAGCTCGAATTTTGACACGTCGTCGCGCACGTAACGGGTCGGTCCATCCTCTTCCAGATGGGGCTGGTATTCATCGCTGAAATAGTGGTCAACCCCAAGGGATTCGCGGCTCTCACGCATTTCGCGTTTCTGCTTGACCGGGCGTAACTCGGCCCTTATGGTATCTTGCTTGATTTTCCGGGTACCTTTTATCGCATCGCGGAACAGCAGGGTTTCCTCGTCTGTCGGTGAGGGCGTTTTTTTCATCAGGTACTCGTCTTGCTCGCTGTATAGAATTCTCGGGCCGGATATTACTCGACTTGGAGGTGGATTTGGACAAGATATTTATCGATGAGGTGGTTGCCGAGATGCACACCATCCAGGACATGTTGCGCTGGGCCATGAGTCGTTTCAACGACGCCGGGATCTTCTACGGACATGGTACCGACAACGCCTGGGATGAGGCCGTGCAGCTGGTACTGCCCGCGCTACATCTGCCGCCGGACGTGGATCCGGCCATGCGCCACTCCCGCCTGACCACCAGCGAACGGCACCGCATCGCCGAGCTCATCATCCGCCGTGTGCAGGAGCGCATTCCCGCCCCCTACCTGACCAACAAGGCCTGGTATGCCGGTTGGGAGTTCTACGTGGACGAGCGGGTGCTCATTCCCCGCTCCCCCATCGCCGAGATGGTGGCCAACCGCTTCGCCCCCTTCCTGAAAGATGAACCGACCCGGATCATGGACTTGTGCACCGGCTCCGGCTGCATCGCCATCATCATGGCCCACGAGTTCCCGGAAGCCGAAGTGGATGCCATCGACATCAGCGTCGACGCCCTCAACGTGGCCGAGCGCAACATCAACGATCACGGACTGGAGCAGCAGGTCATTCCGATCCGCTCCGATCTGTTCCGCGATCTGCCGGTCGGCGACAAGTACGATCTCATCGTCTCCAACCCGCCCTACGTGGATTCCGAAGACATGTCGGATCTGCCGGACGAGTTTCGCCACGAACCCGAGCTGGCGCTGGCCTCCGGCTCCGACGGCCTCAAGCTCACCAAGCGTCTGCTGGCCAATGCCGCCGATTTCCTGAAAGACGATGGCGTGCTGGTGGTCGAGGTGGGCAACAGCATGATCCATCTGGAAGCCCAGTTCCCTGACGTGCCCTTCACCTGGGTGGAGTTCGAGAACGGCGGTCACGGCGTGTTCGTGATGACCCGTACCGAGCTGGTGCAGTACCAGGACCATTTCGCGATTTACAAGAGCTAAGCAGGAGCAAGCATGGCAGGGAACAGTTTCGGCCAACTCTTTCGGGTTACCACCTTCGGCGAGAGCCACGGCCTGGCGCTGGGCGCCGTGGTCGACGGCTGCCCGCCGGGGCTTGAGATAAGCGAGGCGGATCTGCAGGGGGATCTGGACCGGCGCAAGCCCGGCACCTCCCGCTACACCACGCCGCGCCGCGAGCCGGACGAGGTGAAGATCCTCTCCGGGGTGTTCGAGGGCAAGACCACAGGCACCTCCATCGGGCTCTTGATCGAGAACACCGATCAGCGCTCCAAGGACTACTCCGACATCAAGGACTTGTTCCGTCCGGGCCACGCCGATTACACCTATCACCAGAAGTACGGCCAGCGCGACTATCGTGGCGGCGGTCGCTCCTCCGCCCGTGAAACCGCCATGCGGGTGGCGGCGGGGGCCATTGCCAAGAAGTACCTGAAACAGGTGCACGGCATCGAGATCACCGGTTTTCTCTCCCAGCTCGGCCCCATCAAGGCCGAAGCCTTCGACGCCGCGCAGATCGAGCAGAATCCCTTCTTCTTCCCCGATGCGGGCAAGCTGGAAGCGCTCGACCAATACATGCGCGACTTGAAGAAAGAGGGCAACAGCATCGGTGCCAAGGTGCAGGTCATCGCCAGCAATGTGCCGGTGGGCCTGGGTGAGCCGGTGTTTGACCGCCTCGACGCCGATATTGCCCACGCCATGATGGGCATCAATGCGGTGAAAGGGGTGGAGATCGGTGACGGGTTTGCGGTGGTGGAGCAAAAAGGCTCCGAGCATCGCGACGAGATGACCCCGGCCGGCTTTGCCAGCAACCATGCGGGCGGCATTCTGGGCGGCATCTCGTCGGGTCAGGATATCGTGGTGAGCATGGCGCTCAAGCCGACCTCCAGCATCACGGTGCCGGGCAAAACGATCAATACCGAAGGCGAGGCCATCGAGATGATCACCAAGGGTCGCCACGATCCTTGCGTCGGCATTCGCGCCGTGCCCATCGCCGAGGCGATGCTGGCCCTGGTGTTGATGGATCACCTGCTGCGCCACCGTGCCCAGAACCAGGGCGTGCTGACGCACACTCCGCAGCTGCGCTGATCGGCTGTTCACCACTCGGCTGATCGGGTGGCGCAGTCACACACAGGCACAATGAAAAGGCGACCTCAGGGTCGCCTTTTTGATGGCCATTCACCCCCTCTTGGCGAGTGGGCCGGGGGGCGTGTCGGCCGCCGGGTTGTCGAGCCGGCAGGTGGGCGGGGTGGGGTTGCCGCTTGCCGGCGGCAGGTTGGCGATCGCCGCATCGACCCGGGCCAGGGTGTCGTCATCGATGGCGCTGTTGGCAAACATCAGGCTGACCGGCTGGTGGTGGAGCAGCAGCTGGCAGTGGATAAAACCGTCGGCCCCCAGCTGTTGCAGCCGGTAACGAGCGTATTGCCACTCGACGATGATGCCGTCGAGGCGGCGGGCCAGCAGCAGATCGATCAGCCGGTCGTCGCTGTTGTATTCACTCGCCTGTTTCAGGGCCGGGCAGGATGCCATCAGCTGGGTCGGCCGGGTGCCGCGCAGCTTGCCAAGGCGCAGCTGGCTTTGCTGGCAGAGCCCCTGCAGGCTCTGCACATCCTGCCAGGGTTCACGCTGGCCGGGGATGGGATCGCTGCTCAGCAGCACGAAGGTGCTGCGCCGATAGGGGGCCGAGAAACGGGCAAAGGCGCGCCGCTCCGGCGTATCGAGCGCCCCCATGGCGAGATCGAGTTGCTGCTGCTCTATAAGATGAAGGGCCCGGGCCCAGGGCAGGTTGCGAAAGCGGGGCGCAAGCCCCGCCTGGGCCAGGATCTGGCGGGTCAGGCTCACGTCCAGCCCATCCAGCGTCCCCTGGGCATTGATGTAGCTGAACGGTGGCCAGTGGCCCCAGGCGACGGACAACCTGGTGTTGGCCTGCAGCGGCAGAGTGAGGGCAAGCATCAGCAGAAACAGCCAGTAGTGGCCGGCAGGCAGAAAATGAACACGCATGAACCTGAACCTCCTTGTTGCAGGATCGCCGCGGCGGCGTTGCCATGGTCTGGCATCAAGCATAGCCTGATTCGAATGAGTTCTTGAACGGCTTTTCTCGGCGGGACGGTGACCGGCTTTTGGCAAACATGCTGGGAGGAACATCACATTTTTCTCGTTTCTCCTCAATAACTCCGTTAGACTGCGCCCCTATTCTTTCCCCTTTGCTCTGCTCCCCGGGGAAATCGTTGTGTTCTCAACAGGCCCGGATCTGGCGAGATGGCATCGGCTCAGCAGAGGAGCCCCATCACGGATCCCCGGCGCCCCTATCCCTAGCAGGTAACTATGAGTTTTACTTCCCTCGGTCTGGCCGAACCCTTGTTGCGTGCCGTTGCCGAGCAAGGCTACGACACCCCGTCTCCCATTCAGCAACAAGCGATCCCGGCGGTACTGGCTGGCCGTGATCTGATGGCCGCCGCCCAGACCGGGACCGGCAAGACCGCAGGTTTTACCCTGCCGATGCTGCAACGCTTGACCGAGAGCAAGCGCAAGGTCTCCCCGAACCGCATCCGTGCCCTGGTGCTGACCCCGACCCGCGAACTGGCCGCCCAGGTGGGCGAGAGCGTGCGCAACTACGGCAAGCACCTGCCGATCCGCAGCCACGTGGTATTTGGCGGCGTGAGCATCAACCCGCAGATGATGGCGACCCGCCGTGGTCTGGACGTGCTGGTGGCCTGCCCGGGCCGCCTGATGGATCTCTACAACCAGAACGCCGTCAAGTTTGACGAAGTGGAAATTCTGGTGCTGGACGAAGCGGACCGCATGCTCGACATGGGCTTTATCCGCGACATCCGCCGCATCCTGGCTTTGTTGCCGAAAAAGCGTCAGAACCTGCTCTTCTCCGCCACTTTCGCCGACGAAATTCGCGAGCTGGCCACTGGCCTCCTGGACAACCCGGCGGTGATCGAAGTGACCCCGCGCAACAGCACCGCCGAGCGCATCGAGCAGCTGGTGCACCCGTGCGACAAGGCCAACAAGATTGCCCTGCTGAGCCACCTCATCTCCAGCAACAACTGGCAGCAGGTGCTGGTGTTTACCCGCACCAAGCACATCGCCAACCGGGTTGCCGAGAAGCTTGAGAAAGACGGCATCAGCGCCGCCGCCATCCATGGCAACAAGAGCCAGGGGGCCCGTACTCGCGCCCTGTCCGGCTTCAAGGACGGCAGCGTGCGCGTCATGGTGGCGACCGACATCGCTGCCCGCGGCCTCGACATCGACAAGCTGCCCCAGGTAGTGAACTTCGAGCTGCCGAACGTGGCGGAAGATTACGTGCACCGTATCGGCCGTACCGGCCGTGCCGGCGCCGCCGGTCACGCCATCTCCCTGGTGGCGGCAGACGAGGGCAAGCTCATCAAGGCCATCGAGCGGCTGACCAAGCAGAGCATCCCCTGCGAGCAGGTGGCGGGCTTCGAAGCCTCCCGCGAGACGCTCGATAACATCGCCCGTGGTATCGGTGCGCCGCTGCGCAAAGAGCCGCGCGATCCGAGCGAGCAGCGCCGTGCGCCACGTCCGCAAGGTCAAGGCCAGCGTCAGGGTGCCGGTCGCTCCGGCAATGGCGTCGGTGGTAACGGTGGTGGCAATCGCACTGGCAACGGCGGCAAGCCCAAGCCCCAGGGCGGCCAGCGTCCGGCCGATGGTGCCGGCAAACCGGCCCAGGCTCGTCGTCCGCGCCGTTCTACCCATAACCAGTAAGCGGTTCGGGAGCTTCTCTCCCACGCTCAACGGTTGAATAGAAAACCCCGCCAAGTTGGCGGGGTTTTTTGTGCCTGTGGTTTGCAGCAGGATGAAAAGAGGTGGCTCAGGCTGCAAGCAAATGGCGACGCTTGCCGACCTGCGTCTGGATCTGTTGACATAGCGTTTGAATATTCGGTTCATCCATTTTCTCACGGGAAATATAGATGCCAACCGTGCCTCTGTTATATTCCTCCGCCATCTCGAGTGGGACGATACCGAATTTTGAGAAGTATTCTCCCATGCTGCCTGGATACGGCATGACCGCATTGCTGGTATTCACCATATCGATGGCAGCCATCAACGAATTGGAGCTGTAAATGATTTTGTCATTGAGCTGCATCTCTTCATGCTCTTGCTTTTTGATTGCCATATCCTCGACCAGATGAAGATATTTAGGTTCATCCGTGGTAATCAACAGGCTGGGGTAATAAACCAGATCCTGCTTGCTGCAAATTTTCCCTGATAGGGGATGTCCAGCTCTGGCAAACACGGCATCGCTGGCGGTAAAGAGCGGGATGAATATCAGGCTGTAATGTTTATCCAGACCATGGATTTCATGCCCCAAGAACAGGTCGATATGATTGCCCAGGAGCAAGTCCAGCAGTCGCAGATGATTACCGACTTCGATATTGATGGCGCAAGACGGGTTGGCTGCGCGGTAATGCAGGGTGACAGGTTGCAGCACATGCTGCCACCAGGCGTGACCGGTTCCCACTCTCAGGGGCTGGGCTGCTCGCTCGCGCAGGATGGCGAGTCGTCTGAGGGTGTCATCGTAGATCCGTTGCATCATGCGGGCCTGGGTCAGCAACAACTCGCCGGCTGCCGTCAGCGCCACACCGCCAGCCTGTCTGATGAGCAGGGGCGTACCCAGACTCTCTTCCAGTTTCTTCATGTTGTGGGTCAGCGTTGGCTGGCTCAGCCCCATGTGCCTGGCGGCGAGACTCACGCTTTTGTGGGTCGCGACTTCAATGAATTGTCTGAGGTGTTTGTCCACGGGAAATAACGTACGTTCAGGATCAGGCGGAGCGCCACGCTAGTGCAAGCATGGGTGACTGTCAATCGCCTCCGTGTCGCCGCAACAGTTTTTGTGTGTGTCTCCTCACGTTGTTTTCTATTCGAGTTGACCGGTAACCGAGTTTATTTTGTGAATGGGATCACGCAATACAGCCTGGTTATAGATGATGGCTATCCCGCCATTATGGTCGTCTATGTGTTTTTTCAAGGCCTGCTGGTGTAGGCTAGAAAATACAGCTTATGGCTGTCATTAGAATAACGAAATAATAAATAAAGTAACGAAGGGAATATATGAAAATCCATCCATTGGCTTTATCCGTGTCATTGTTGTGCGGCGGAATGCTCTTGTCCGGTTGCAACGATAATAGTTCATCTGCAAGTGATAATACTATTGAGGCGAAAGCCCCCTGGGATTTTGATCTCTATCTGGTCGGGGAGTTCAGCGGTTGGGATCGTGAAGAGAAGTTCAAACTGGTCTTCAAAGATGGAATATATCGATTGGACAACCTGAAGATGAATTCAGGCATGTCACCGTTCAAGGTCGCGGGCCCCGAATGGACGAAATATCCTGACTTTTCTGCCGATAGCCGCAACGAGACCAGCATCTTCCCCGAACAGCGCTATCCCATGTACTACCAGAATAACGGACAGAACAATCGCCTGGTGGTGACCGAAAAGGGGCTGCTCGATATTCAGGTCAAGGTGACCAATGCCGATCTGGCGGCCCCCGTCGTCGAATTTACCATGGTGCGTGATGACCCCAATTACGCTGAAAACCTCTATCTGAAGGGTATAGACGGCAATCTCGAACCGCTCTTGCAGATGATCTACCAGGGCGACAAACGCTATGTGGTGGTGGCCAGGATGGCTCCCGGGGAGCACAAGATTAAGATGGCCTCTGCCCAGGACGGGATCGGCTTTGGTGCCAGCGCCCCCCTGTCATTGAATGATCCCGCCAGGATGCAGCGCTGTGACAGCAGTTGCCAGCTGGCATCCCTGTCGGTGTCACAGGCGGGATATTACAAGTTTGTCCTCGATGCCAGTGAGGATGAAAAGGCCCCTGTGTTGCTGATCAGTGCCGCGACGGACGAGGATCTGCGCTTGATCAATCCTCATGAGGGGCATGAGCTTATCGAGAAGCGGGAATACCAGACCCATATACCCGGGGTCAAGGAGGTTGCCACCTTCTCGGTCAAGCAGGCCGGGGCCGACTATCGCAGCTATGCCCAGTCGACGACCCAGGAGCTGCGGGATCCGGGGGATAGCTTCACCACCTATCAGGAGCAGGCCGATCTGCCCCGGCTGCGCTCGGGTAACATGGTGTTTGACGCCTTGTTTACGCTGGCGACACACGAGATGCGGCAAAACAGCGTGTCCCAGGTCAAGGATGGCAGTTACGGCGGCGGTCAGGCGATCCCCTGCGACTGCTTCGAAACGGGGGCCAAGTGGCATTATGTCTGGACGCGGGATCTCTCTTACGCCACCGATCTGGGGCTGGGGGTGCTGGATCCGCAGCGGGCGCGTAACTCCCTGCAGTTCAAGCTCTCCGATTTCAGAGCCGAGCTGAAGCAGGGTCTCGACGGCCTGATCCCGCAGGGGCGCCAGATCATTCAGGATACGGGCACGGGGGGCAGCTGGCCCATCAGCACCGATCGCATGGGGTGGGCGCTGGCGGCCGAGCAGGTGTTGGCGGCATTGCCCGCCGAGGAACGCAGCGCCTTCCTGCCCGAGGCGTTTGAGGGGCTGCGCAATACCATTGAGAGCGATCGCCTGGCGGCCTTCGATAATGGCGATGGCCTCTATGGCGGGGAACAATCCTTCCTCGACTGGCGTGACCAGACCTATGCCAAGTGGATCAAGACCGATATTGCCCACATCGGCATGAGCAAATCCCTCTCCACCAATGTCCTCCACTACCAGGGTCTGATGCTGGCAGCACACCTGGCCGCCGAGCTGGGCCAGGATGAACTGGTGACTCGCTACAGCCAATGGGCCGCCGCGCTCAAGCAGGCCATCAATCGGGCCTTCTGGCTGGCGGATGAGAAGATGTATGCCAGCCTGATCAATACCGCCACGGATCCGAGCCCGGCCTACAAGTTCGATCTGCTGGGGGAGTCACTTGCCATTCTGGCGGGCATTGCCGATGAGGCGCAGGCCAGGGAGATCGTCAGCCGCTATCCCATTGGGCCTTATGGTGCCCCTGTCTATTTCCCGCAGCAGCCCGATATGCCGGTCTACCATAACCGTGCCATCTGGCCCTTTGTCTCCGCTTACGGGCTGAAGGCGGCGGCCAGGGTGCAGAACGTGGCCGTGGCCGATCGCCATGTCGACTCCATGATGCGCGGGGCCGCGCTCAACCTCTCCAACATGGAGAATCTGGAGTGGCTCTCGGGCCAACCCTCTCTGATGGATCTGGCTCAACCCGACTTGACGGGGCCTGTCATCAACTCCCAGCGCCAGCTCTGGTCCGTTGGCGGTTATCTCGGCATGGTGACCAACACCCTGTTTGGCTACAACGTGGAAGAGCAGGGGATCCGTGTCTCGCCCTTTGTCACCAGTCACCTGCACAGGCTGATGGGCGCCAGACCCGAGGCCGTGCTCAAGGGGCTGAATTACCGTGGCAAGCAGATCGAGATCAAGCTGCTGCTCCCGGATGTCGGGGAGGAGGGCAGTTACTACCCGGTGCGCGGCATCATGCTCAACGGTGCCCCCGTGGGGGAGTTGATCAGCGAGGATATGCTGGCTGCCAGCAACCAGATCGAGGTCCAGTTGGGGGCCGGCATCGCCGATGAACAGGGGATCCGCCTGATCGAGGACGTGGCACCGCTGGACGTGGAAAACCGCAAGGTATTCGCACCGACCGAGCCCACCCTGCTGGGAGTGACCGAGCAAGCTGGCAAGCTGGTCGTCACATGGCAGGACAGCGTCAATAAAGGGGCGCTCAGCTACAACCTGTATCGCGATGGCAAGCTGGTCGCCAAGGGACTCGAGACGGCGGGAGAGTGGGTCGACGACCTGCGGCTGCAACCTGGCATGGCCTATTGCTACAGCGCGGAGGCCATCTATCCCGAGTCCGGTAACCGCTCCCATCATGCCAAGCCGGTGTGCTACCAGCCAGAGACCCGGCGCATCGCGGTCGATGCTGTCACGGTGTCGCATACCGGCACCCTCACGGCGGCCGATGCGGCCATCTCCATGCCCTATCTGAAAGATTGGGGCCGCCCGGAGGATACCGTCCTGGTGCGCAATGTCACACTGGATGGTCAGCGTGCCATTCGCCTGCAGTACAGCAATGCCCAGCACGCCATCAATCTGGGGGTGACCAACGGGGTGAAGCGGATATCCGTGCTCAGCAAGGGCCAGGTGGTCGCAGGCGGCACTGTGCAGATGCCCCATGTGATGAAGGAGGGAGAGATCAAACCGCTGCGAGACTCGACCCCTGTCATCGTTAACGTGCCGGCAGGGCAGTACGACATCCTGGTGAGCGACTTCTATAACATGAGCTATCTGAAGGCGAACGATACCTACAACGATGCCGGCGGGCGGGGCGGGCCGGTCAACCTGATCGATCTGGCCAGCATCACTGTCTCGGCTCGTTAAGCCAACTCAGCGGACAAGCCGGGCTGTGGCCCGGACTTGTCCCGCTGAAGAGTGCAAAAAGCCCTGCCACTCTGGCAGGGCTTTTCTGTATTGGTGGTGGCTCAGCCCAAGCCTGAAAGTGCCCTGACTGTTGCGGGGAGAAGGCGCCATTGCGATGGCCGCAGCGGAAATGACAAGGCCCCGTCAACATCCGTTGGCGGGGCCTTGTCATTGGGGGATTTAATACCGGCTCTGGCTTAGAGCGCCGGCAACAGTCCCATGCTGACGCTCACCTGCACCCCGACGATCAGCACCCCCATGGCGCCGGCCAGGCCCAGGGCCAGCACGCCACCCGGGGCGCGGTAGTGGTGCGTCTCGGCCTGCTTGCGGCTCTGCCACACCAGGGCCACCGGCAGCAGTACCGCCAGTATCGCCAGCGCAATGGCAGCGTAGCCGAGCGCCATGATGAAGCCCTGCGGGAAGTAGAGGGCAAACAGCAGGGGTGGCACGAAGGTGATGAGGCCGGTCTGGGTGCGACCCTGCCAGTTGTCCTTGCGACGGGTCACCTTGGCCATGAAGTCAAACAGACCCAGGGTCACCCCGAGGAAGGAGGTGGCCAGCGCCAGATCGGCAAACAGGTGCATGGCCTGGTTGAAGGCGGGCCAGCTCACCAGCTTGCCGACGTTGGCCAGCAGGCTGTCCAGCGCGCCACCGCTCTGGAGCAGGGCCTGTTGACCCAGCAGACCCAGGATGGCGACCTGCCACAGCACGTAGAGGATGAGCGGCAGGGCAGAGCCCCACACGAAGACCCGGCGCAGCTGCTTGGGGCAGTCCCCCAGGTAGAGCATCACGCTCGGGATGGAGCCGTGAAAGCCGAACGAGGTGAAGATGACCGGCAGACCTGCCAGCAGCAGCCCCTGGCCCAGCGGCAGGGAGAGCAGGTGCTGCCCTTCGGTGCGCGGCAACAGCAGCGCCAGCACCGCCACCATGATCACCAGCTTGACGGTGAACATCAGCCGGTTGAGGTAATCCACCTGCTTGGTGCCGACACAGACCATGCCGCCAAACAGCAGGGTAAAGGCCCAGGCCGCCTGCTCCTGACTGAGGGGGAGGCCGGCATCGGCCAGCGCCTGGGCCAGCAGGCTGCTGCCGCCGCTGATGTAGGCGGAGGCCAGCGAGTAGAACAGCATCAGGATGCAGAAGGAGGCGATGCGCTTGCCCCAGGGGCCGAGCAGGTGATCCGCCAGCTGGTGCAGGTACCACTTGCCGGTGTTGAGGCTGGCTTCCACCTGCAGCATGGCGGTAAAGGCCATCAGGGCCCAGAGGCCGATCATCAGCAGCAGGGTGGCGGGGCCGCCGAGCGACGAAGAGGCCAGCGGCAGGGCCAGCATGCCGGCGCCTATGGTGGTGCCGGCAATCAACAGGGTACATCCCAGGGTTTTGGTGTTCATGGTGTCCATCCGAATCGAGAAACTGCGCGGTGCACAGCAGGCATATGAGGTGTTGGCAAGGCGCCTCCGGGGTCGAGACCGGAGGCTAGCAATATCGGAGTGAACCCATCGTTACGAAAAACCTGTGGTTGTAAAAGTTGGTTGCCAAGTTAACGGATCAAAATGGTGGAAACAAGCCTGAAAAAGCGGATTTTGTACTGGGTTGGCAGAATATGTGGAAATAAATGATGACAGATATGGTTTTGGGGTGGTGAAAAAACGCGCCGCTGTGAGGGAGGCCGCAGCGGCGCGCCATGGAGAGGGGATCAGCGGCGGCGTTTGAGGGTACGGCTCACATAGTGGAGGCCGCACTGGTATTCGCCGCCAATCGCCTTGAGGGCCAGCTCCAGCGCCTGGCTGGCGAGGGCATCGTGCTGCTGGGGCAGGGAGTTGATGCCGAAGGGGAGGAAATCGAGCAGGCGATCATCGCCGAAGGTGGCCATGGCCAGCCGGCTCATGTCGGTCTCCTGCTCAAGGAGATAGTCGAGCACCCCCTCCATCAGGATGTAGGAGGTGGCGACCAGTGCCTGGGGCAGCTGGCCGAGCTGTTGATGCAGCGTCTTGATCAGGCGATAGCCTTCGGCGCGGGAGAAGTGGGCCCCTTCACACAGATGGCAAGCCGTGCTGTGGCTGGCGACGGCCTGTTCGAAGCCCGCTCTGCGTTCACGACTGATCGTGAGCGCCGGCAGTGCGGTGATCAAGGCGATGTGCTTGATTGCCGGCGAGAGCAGGGAGGCGGTGAGATCAAAGCTCGCCTTCTGGTTTTCACTGGCGACGGTGACGAACTTGTCGGCCGCCATGGCCCGGTCGATGGCGAGCACCTGGATGCCGCGCGTCTGCAGGCCGAGGTAGAAGGGATCTTCGGGTGGCAGGCAACTGGCCACCAGCAGCGCATCCACGTGGCGGCTGGCCAGCATTTCGGCCAGCTCCTTCTCGGTGGCGGGGTCATCCTCCGAGCAGACGATCAGCAACTGATAACCCTGTACCCGCGCCCCTTGCTCCAGCCGTTTGGCGAGCTTGGCGTAACTGGCGTTCTCAAGGTCGGGCAGGATGAAGCCCAGGGTCCTGGTCTGGCCACCGCGCAGGGAAGCGGCGCGGCTGTCCGGCTGGTAGTTGTGGGCGGTGACCACCGCCATCACCTTGTCGCGGGTGGCTTGGCTGATGCGGTATTGGTCGGCCTTGCCGTTGATCACATAGCTGGCCGTGGTGCGCGAGACACCGGCGAGGGCGGCGATTTCATCCAGTTTCATCATATTGGCTCTGTTTGAGTTGCTAGGCCCACGGGCACTGCCTGGTGAGGGCACCGAAAAGTGTGCGCGGGATCATATCATTGAAAAGCACTCTTTGTGGGTACTTGATCAATTCGCTGAAACGATTCAGTCTGAGTGTAAGTGAAACGATTCAGCTTGTCAGCAGACAATCGATGGCCGGGCATAAAAACCCGGCATGGCTCCCGAAGGGATGCAATCCGGTCTATTGTCAGCAGGCGAGTGGCACGAATGGTTATGTTTGATGCGCCGGTACGGTCAGGCCGCCCGGCACCTGATGGAGAATCTCTATGTTGAAGTTGGCGCGACAGCAGATCCTGCTGGGGCAGTCGGTGGCGACCAAGGCCGAAGCCATTGCCCTGTTGGCAGGCAAACTGACCGAAGCCGGTCTGGTGGAGGCAGGGTACGTGGAGGGCATGCTGGCGCGTGAAGCGCAGCACGCCACCTATCTTGGCAGCGGCATCGCCATTCCCCACGGCACCACCGACACCCGGCATCTGGTGAAGAGCACAGGCGTCATGGTGGCCCAGTTCCCTAATGGCATCGAATGGGATGAGGGGCAGATCGCCTACGTCGCCATCGGCATCGCCGCCAAATCAGACGAACATCTGGGCATTTTGCGCCAGCTCACCCACGTGCTGGGTGACGAGCAGGCGGCGGCGCAATTGAAAGAGGCCACCGATGCCGACACCATCATCAACATCCTGACCGGTGCCACGGCGCCCAAAGAGGTGCAGTTCCTGGCTTTGGCCGACTTCCCGGCAGACGATCGCGACCAGCTGCTGCTGGGCGCCGCCGCCCGCGCCAAATCCGCCGGTTGGGGCGATGCCGCCATGGTGAGCGCCCTGCTGGCAAGTGAACCCGCCTACCTGGGAGCGGGCATCTGGCTGGCGCGGGCACAAGCCGCCCAGACCGGCTGGGTGCTGGCAACGCCGAGCACTTCACTGAACGCAGGGGAACAACCGGTCAGCGCCCTGCTGCTGCTGTGCGCCGCAGATAGCGGCCATCTGGCGCAGCTCGATAATCTGGCCAAACTGGCGGCTGCCGGTCAACTGGCTACGCTGGCAGGGGGCGAGGGGTTGGCCATGTTGCAAGCGGGGCCAGCCAGCGGTCTTAGTGAAACCTTCACCATCATCAACCCCCACGGGTTGCACGCCCGTCCGGGCGCCATGCTGGTCAAGGTGGCCAAGGAGTATGAATCGGACATTCGGGTCGCGAATCTGGATGGCAGCGGCGAGGCTGTCTCCGCCAAGAGCCTGATGAAGGTCATCGGCCTTGGCGTCAAGTGCGGGCACCGTCTGGCGTTTCGCGTCGAAGGCCCGGATGCCGAAGCGGCGCTCAAGGGCATAGGCGCCGCCATTGCGGCCGGGCTGGGCGAGGGGGCGCACTGATGGACATAGTGACCATCACCCTCAACCCGGCGCTCGATCTCACCGCCCGTCTGGAGGCGATGAGCCTTGGCGAGGTCAATCTGGTGAACGAGGCCAACCTGCGTGCGGCGGGCAAGGGGATCAACGTTGCCATGGTGCTCGGCGATCTGGGCCGCGAGGTGGGTGTCACTGGCTGGCTTGGCGCCGATAACCAGCAGAGCTTCGTCTCCCTGTTTACCGAGCGTGCCCTGGCCGATCACTTCGTGCGCGTGGCGGGCAGCACCCGCATCAACGTCAAGATCTCCGAGCAATCCGGCCGGGTCACCGATCTCAATCTGCCGGGGCTCACCATCCATGAGGGTGAAGTGGGCGCGTTGGAGCAGGCCATCGACGAATTGGCCCCTCACGCCGACTGGTTTGTGCTGGCAGGCAGCCTGCCCAAAGGGGTGGCCCCCGATTACTGTGCCCATCTTATCCACCTGCTCAAGGCCAAAGGCAAGCAGGTGATCTTCGATTGCAGCGGCGCGGCCTTAAGCGAAGGGATCAAGGCGGCGCCGACCCTGGTTAAACCCAATCTGGAGGAGCTCGGCCAGTGGGCCGGCCGCCCCATCAAGACCCTGAGCGAGCAGGCCGAGTTTGCCCGCGCGCTGCAGGCCAGCGGGATCCCCAATGTGGTGATCTCCAACGGCGCCGACGGCCTCATCTGGTTTGCACCCGATGCCGTCTGGCAGGCCATTCCGCCGCGCATGCAGGTGGTCAGCACGGTCGGTGCCGGTGACTCCCTGGTCGCCGGTCTCGCCCATGGTCTCAGCCTTGGCTGGACGCCGGAGCAGACCCTGCGCCTCGCCACCGCCGTCTCGGCGCTGGCGGTCAGCCAGGTGGCGGTCGGCTTTGACGATATCCAGGTCCTCGACCCCTTGCTCGAACAGGTGAGCGTACAGCGTCTGGATGCGCTGGCACCGGTTCAATGCCATACCCCCTCAATGGAAAACTCAGGAGATGCCCAATGAAAGCAATCTTGGTTACGGCTTGCCCGGCGGGCATTGCCACCAGCTTTCTCGCTGCAAAACGGATAGAACAGCAGGCCAAACTGGCAGGCTGGGAACTCACCCTCGACGTCGGCTCCAGCGTGCAGCCCCGTCAGATGCCGAGCAAGGAGCAGATTGCCGCGGCCGACCTGGTGCTGGTTGTCGCCAGCGCTCCGGTGGACCTCGCCGCCTATGACGGCAAGCGGGTCTATCAGGGCAGCATGGATCTCGCCCTGCAGGATCCGGCCGCCTTGCTGGAGGCCGCCGCCAGTGGCGCCAGCGTCTATCGCCATCAAGCCGCGCCCGCAGCTACCAAACCGGCCGCCGCTGGCAAGCGTATCGTCGCGGTGACTGCCTGTCCGACCGGGGTGGCTCACACCTTCATGTCGGCAGAAGCGCTGGAGACCATGGCCAAACAGCTGGGTCATCAGATCCGCGTCGAGACTCAAGGCTCGGTCGGTGCCCAGAACGCCCTGACTGCCGAGGAGATTGCCGCCGCCGATCTGGTGTTCCTCGCCACTGACATCGAGGTGGACATGGCCCGTTTCGACGGCAAGCCGGTCTATCGCACCAGCACGGGGGCGGCGCTCAAGAAAACCCGTGCCGAGCTCGACAAGGCGTGGAACGAGGCGAAAACCTATCGCCACAGCGGCGCCAGCCAACCCAAGAAAGAAGAGAAGGCAGGCCCCTACAAGCACCTGCTGACCGGTGTTTCTTTCATGCTGCCCATGGTGGTGGCGGGCGGCCTCATCATCGCGCTCTCGTTCGTGTTCGGGATCGAGGCGTTCAAGGTGGAAGGCACCTTGGCGGCGGCCCTGATGAAGATCGGTGGCGGCTCCGCCTTTGCCCTGATGATCCCGGTACTGGCCGGTTACATTGCCTACTCCATCGCTGACCGTCCGGGCCTTGCCCCGGGCATGATCGGGGGCATGCTGGCAAGCTCGCTGGGTGCCGGTTTCCTTGGCGGCATAGTTGCCGGTTTCCTGGCCGGTTACAGCGCCAAGTACCTGAGCGACAAGGTGCGCCTGCCGGTGACCCTGGAAGCGCTCAAGCCCATCCTGATCATTCCGCTGTTTGCCAGCCTGTTTACCGGTCTGGTGATGATCTACGTGGTGGGCGGCCCGGTGGCCGGCATCATGAATGCCATGACCGAGTTCCTCAACAACATGGGCTCTGCCAACGCCGTGCTGCTGGGGGTCATCATCGGCGCCATGATGTGCTTTGACATGGGCGGCCCGGTCAACAAGGCGGCCTACGCCTTCGGGGTCGGCCTGCTGGCCTCCAAGACCTATGCCCCCATGGCAGCCGTGATGGCCGCCGGCATGGTGCCGGCACTGGGGATGGGGATTGCCACCTTCCTGGCCCGCACCAAGTTCATCAAGGCGGAGCAGGAAGCGGGCAAGGCCTCCTTCGTGCTGGGTCTGTGCTTCATCTCCGAGGGGGCCATTCCGTTTGCCGCCAAGGATCCGATGCGGGTCATCCCGGCCTGCATGGCGGGCGGCGCCCTGACCGGTGCGCTCTCCATGTTGTTCGGCTGCGAGCTGATGGCACCTCACGGTGGTCTGTTCGTGCTGTTTATTCCGAACGCCATCAGCAACGTCATCATGTATATCGTGGCGATTGCGGCAGGGTCGTTGCTGACCGGGGTGGCTTACGCCATGCTCAAACGCGGTGAAGAGCAGGCCAAGCTGGCCACGGCATAAGCCTTGCCATCCGGCAACATCTCATAGTGTCAAAAAGAAAAGCGGCCTGCGGGCCGCTTTTTTATGTTGCTCATCAAAGGAAGGGGGAAACTAGAAGTCCCAGCCCGGTTGCTCTTGTGGCTCGTTCTGGGCTGCCTCCAGCGCTTTGCGGCGGGCGGCTTCCACCCGCGCCTTGCGACCCCGGCACAGGCGCATTACCTCCTGCTGCTGGGCCGGGGTCATGGTGAGCCAGTTGAAACGCTCTTCGCGGCTGCGCAGGCACCCCTTGCAGTAGCCCTTGTTGTTCACTTCACAGACCCCGATGCAGGGGCTCTGCAGCGGGAAGATCTCGAGCTGTTCCATCCATGGCCCCTCACACCTTGTTACCTTGTTATAACCCAGAAGATCCCCTTTGGAGAAATCCGCCGTCGCAGGCTTGAAGGCGTTTGCTTTCCCCCTGCAAATTTGGCATCTTCCCCGCCGAACATGACGCTTGGTGTTATATGAGGACATATGAATAAACACGCGTACTGGCTGACCGCCGCTGTGCTGGGGTTGGCCGGTTGTGCGGGCAACTCTGAGCAAGCCCAGGTGCCCAAAAACAAACCCGATGCCAGATGTTTTCTCAACTGCGAGGTGCCAGAAAATCTGGGCAAGCAGTATCTGGACGGCATGCTGCCCGACGATCTGGTGCGGGTTGAGCGCGTCAACAGTCGCGTGCGCGCCGACTACAGCAAGTTCGGCCCTCAGAGCCGGCTGGTGCTGGAGCGCTCAGGCAAGATGACCCGCCGCTATGGCGAACTCTATCATCAGCTCTCTCGCTGGGTGGCGAACGGCGGCAATCCCGCCGACATTACCCGCTACGGCATCAGCCTGGCCCAGCTGGGGGGCTCGGATCGGATGGGGAACGTGCTGTTCACCGGTTACTACTCGCCGGTGCTGGAGGTGCGCCACCGCCCGGATGCGAAATACAAGTACCCCATCTACGCCATGCCCAACTGCGGCAGTCGTTGTCCGACCCGGGCCCAGATCCATCAGGGGGCGCTGGCCAACCGCGGGCTGGAGCTGGGCTACAGCAAGTCTCTTATCGACAACTTCCTGATGGACGTGCAGGGCTCGGGCTTCGTCCACTATGGTGACGACGACAGGCTGCAATATCTGGGCTACAGCGGCAAGAACGGTCACGGCTATGTGAGCATAGGCCGGGTGCTGATCGACCGCGGCGAGGTACCCAGGGAGCAGATGTCCATGAAGGCCATCAAGGAGTGGGCGAACCGTCAGCCGGAGGAGAGCGTCAAGGAGCTGGTGGAGCAGAACCCCTCCTATGTCTTCTTCGAGCGTCGCCCTACCAACGACGTGATCGGGGCTGCTGGCATTCCGCTGTTGCCGATGGCGGCGGTGGCCGCCGACAAGACCCTGCTGCCGATGGGCACCCCGATCTTGGCGGAAGTGCCCTTGCTCGACAAAGATGGCAACTGGACCGGCAAGCATCAGCTGCGGCTGTTGATCGCGCTGGATGTGGGCGGGGCGGTGAAGAAGGGTCACCTCGACCTCTACCACGGCATGGGCGAGAAGGCCGGTGTTGCAGCCGGTCACTACAAGCACTTCGGCCGGGTCTGGAAACTGGGCCTGCACCATGGGCCGACCGCCGCGCCCTGGCTGTAAGGTCTTGTGGGGGCGGTTGTGCATCAGCCGCCCGCCCACGAGGCATAGAGATGGATGTAAAAAAGCCGCCGGAGCAATCCGGCGGCTTTTTGTTTAGCGAGGCGAGCTTGGACATATCAAGAGAGGGCGGTCTCAGCCCTTCTTGATGTCGAGCCGGATGGCCCCCACCGGCTTGCAACAGCAGGGCAGGCACTCTCCCTGCGAGACAAAGGCGAGCGGCACGGCGGCATAGTGCACCTTGCCTGCCAGCAGCGGGGTACGGCAGGCGCCGCAATAACCGCTGCGGCACTGGAACTCCACGTGATGACCGTGACGCTCCAGGGTCTCCAGCACGCTCTCGCCGGGGTGGGCGTGCAGCACGCCATCCCGGGTGTGTACCTGCGGTGCGCCCGTCTCGCTCTTGGCGGGGGCTGCGTGCGGGGCAGGGGTCAGCGTGCCGGTGGCGTCACTCACAGCTCGAAATCACCCAGGTCTTCGGCATTCACTTCGCTGTCGATCTGACCCACCAGGTAGGAGCTTACTTCCACTTCCTGCGGGGCGACCTGCACGTTGTCGGATGACAGCCAGGTGTTGATCCAGGGGATCGGGTTTTGCTTGGCGCCGGCAAAGGCCGGTTGCAGGCCAACGGCGGCCATCCGCAGGTTGGTGATGTACTCTACGTACTGGCAGAGGATGTCCTTGTTCAGGCCGATCATGGAGCCGTCCTGGAACAGGTACTCGGCCCACTCCTTCTCCTGGATGGCGGCTTCCTTGAACAGATCGAAGCAGGCCTGCTCGCACTCGCGGGCGATCTCGGCCATCTCGGGGTCGTCCTGGCCGCTGCGCATCAGGTTCAGCATGTGCTGGGTGCCGGTCAGGTGCAGTGCTTCGTCGCGGGCGATCATCTTGATGATCTTGGCGTTGCCCTCCATCAGCTCGCGCTCGGCGAAGGCGAAGGAGCAGGCGAAGCTGACGTAGAAGCGGATCGCTTCCAGTGCGTTGACGCTCATCAGGCACAGGTAGAGCTTCTTCTTGAGCTCGCGCAAGGTAATGGATACCTCGCGGCCGGCCACCTGATGGGTGCCTTCACCGTGCAGGTGGTAGAGCGCGGTCGCTTCAATCAGATCGTCGTAGAAGTGGCTGATGGAGCCGGCGCGCTTCAGGATCTGCTCGTTGGTCACGATGTCGTCGAACACCTGGCCCGGGTTGTTGACGATGTTGCGGATGATATGGGTGTAGGAGCGCGAGTGGATGGTCTCCGAGAAGGCCCAGGTCTCGATCCAGGTTTCCAGCTCCGGGATGGAGACCAGCGGCAGCAGCGCCACGTTGGGGCTGCGACCCTGGATGGAGTCCAGCAGGGTCTGGTACTTCAGGTTGGAGATGAAGATGTGCTGCTCGTGGGGCGGCAAGGCCTGGAAGTCGATGCGGTCGTGGGAGACGTCCACCTCTTCCGGGCGCCAGAAGAAGGAGAGCTGCTTCTCGATCAGGCGCTCGAACACTTCGTGTTTTTGCTGGTCATAACGGGCCACGTTGACCGACTGGCCGAAGAACATCGGCTCCTTGAGCTGGTCGTTTTGGGTCTGGCAGAAAGTTGAATAGGCCATGGTTGTCGAATATCGCGAAGTAGGGGAAACAGGAGGGCGGGAGCTTGTCGCTCCCGCCCGGTTCATCAGATCTTGCAGGCGCCGCCGGCACAACCGTCATCTTGCAGATCGGTCTGGGCATCGTCCGCACCATCACGGGTGTTGTGATAGTACAGGGTCTTGAGGCCGTATTTGTAGGCGGTCAGCAAGTCTTTGAGCAGCTGCTTCATCGGTACCTTGTTGCCTTCGAAACGGGCGGGATCATAGTTGGTGTTGGCGGAGATCGCCTGATCCACGAACTTCTGCATGATACCGACCAGCTGCAGGTAACCATCGACGCTCGGTTGCTTCCAGAGCAGTTCGTATTGATCCTTCAGGCGGTCATACTCGGGCACCACCTGCTTGAGGATGCCATCCTTGGAGGCCTTGACAGAGACCAGACCGCGCGGCGGCTCGATGCCGTTGGTGGCGTTGGAGATCTGGCTGGAGGTCTCGCTCGGCATCAGGGCGGTCAGGGTGGAGTTGCGCAGACCCACGTTGCGGATCTCCTCGCGCAGCGCTTCCCAGTCCAGATGCAGCGGCTCGTTGCACAGGTTGTCCAGATCCTTTTTATAGGTATCGATGGGCAGGATCCCCTGGGCATAGGTGGTTTCGTTGAAGGCCGGGCAGGGGCCGAACTCGCGGGCCAGCTGCACGGAGGCCTTCAGCAGGTAGTACTGGATCGCCTCGAAGGTGCGGTGAGTCAGCGCCAGACCAGAACCGTCGGAGTAGCGGGCACCGTTCTTCGCCAGGTAGTAGGCGTAGTTGATGACGCCGATCCCCAGGGTACGACGGTTCATGCTGCCCTTCTTGGCGGCCTTGAGCGGGTAGTCCTGATAGTCGAGCAGGGCATCCAGGGCGCGCACGGCCAGCTCGGCCATCTCTTCCAGATCTTCCAGCTTCTCGATGGCGCCCAGGTTGAAGGCCGACAGGGTGCACAGGGCGATCTCGCCATCCTCGTCATCCACGTTGTTGAGCGGCTTGGTGGGCAGCGCAATCTCGAGGCAGAGGTTGGACTGGCGTACCGGCGCCACGCTCGGATCGAACGGACTGTGGGTGTTGCAGTGGTCCACGTTCTGGATGTAGATGCGACCGGTGCCGGCGCGCTCCTGCATCATCAGGGAGAAGAGATCGACCGCCTTGAGGGTCTTCTTGCGAATGCTCGGATCCTGCTCGTATTTGACGTAGAGCTCTTCGAACTTGTCCTGATCTGCGAAGAAGGCATCGTACAGACCCGGCGCATCGGACGGGGAGAACAAGGTGATGTCGCCACCCTTGATCAGGCGCTGGTACATCAGCTTGTTGATCTGCACGCCGTAGTCCATGTGACGGACCCGGTTCTCTTCCACGCCGCGGTTGTTCTTCAGTACCAGCAGGCTCTCCACCTCGGTGTGCCACAGCGGGTAGAACAGGGTGGCCGCCCCGCCGCGCACGCCGCCCTGGGAGCAGCACTTCACCGCAGTCTGGAAGTACTTGTAGAAGGGGATGCAACCGGTGTGGAAGGCTTCGCCGCCACGGATGGGGCTGCCAAGACCACGAATGCGACCGGCGTTGATGCCGATGCCGGCGCGCTGGGAAACGTAACGCACGATGGCGCTGGCGGTGGCATTGATGGAATCCAGGCTGTCGTCGCACTCGATCAGCACGCAGGAGCTGAACTGACGGGTCGGGGTGCGTACGCCGCTCATGATCGGAGTCGGCAGCGAGATCTTGAAGGTCGAGACCGCATCATAGAAGCGCTTGATGTAGTCCAGACGGGTATCTTTCGGATACTTGGAGAAGAGGCAGGCCGCTACCAGGATGTAGAGGAACTGCGGGCTCTCGTAAATTTCGCCGGTGACGCGGTTCTGGACCAGGTACTTGCCTTCCAGCTGCTTGACCGCTGCGTAGGAGAAGTCCATGTCGCGCCAGTGGTCGAGGTGGGCGTTCAGCTCCTCGAACTCGGCCTGGCTGTAGTCTTCCAGCAGGTGCTTGTCGTACTTGCCCATGTCCACCAGCTTGGCGACGTGCTGGTAGAGGTGGGGCGGCTCGAACTGGCCGTAGGCCTTCTTGCGCAGGTGGAAGATGGCCAGACGGGCGGCCATGTACTGGTAGTCCGGGCTTTGCTCGGAGATCAGATCAGCAGCGGCCTTGATGACGGTTTCGTGGATATCGGCGGTACGGATGCCGTCATAGAACTGGATGTGGGACTTGAGTTCCACCTGGGAGACCGACACGTTGTCGAGACCCTCGGCAGCCCAGTCGAGCACGCGGTGAATTTTATCCAGATCGATGGGTTCTTTGTGGCCGTTACGCTTCGTCACAAACAAGTTCATTGGCTGATGACCTTTAGTTGATTCCCGAAAAACCATCGCACGGCGTTGGCCTCCGGCCCGGGAAGGGCGATGGAGGTGGGTACCTATTGTGCGATGAATCACAAGATATAGTGTTATTTTGAATTCGAGCTACAAGATAGTGAGGTCTGCCCGGCTTTGCAATCTGTGGATAAGGCAATTGCTGTGGATAAATTGTGGGTGTTGTCGATGGAGTTAGTGGACGCTCACAGCGAACGGGTTTTCATCCGTCCGATCCGGTAAATGCAAGTCTGATGATCGAACATGGAAAATTTAAATAACTTTTTTTGCTTGCGAAAACGGGGTGTTTTTACTAGCAAATTCAGCCTGATTATCCCTTGTGCAGCAAGGGTCAAAAGGTGTCCGATCCCGCTGCCGCACTGCTTGTCAAACCGGCAAAACGGGGGATCAATTGCCGATCCTCCGTTTTGCTGCGCGAGTGACCAGATGGGCGTCATTTTCACCGCTCAGCTCAAGGGATGGTCGCAAAGCTGCGTCTGTTATCCATCTCTTGGGTTATCCACCTGCTGCGTTATCCAAGAGAACCCAGGCGTGGAGCTCCCCCTGATCATCCACTTCTATATGTATCCACGGCAGCCTTGCCTGACTGCTCAGGCGGGCAAGGCTTAATCCAGCTCGTAGCGCAGCCAGTGATGCAGGGCCTGCACGGTATCAAAGTGAAGGTCGGCGCCCCACTGGGCCGGATCCTCGTCGTCATTGAGGTAACCCCAGCCGGCGACGGCGGTACGCATACCGGCGTTGCGGCCGGCCTCGATGTCGCGCACATGATCCCCCACATAGAGACAGTGGCTGGCCGCGACGCCAAGCTTATCGCAGGCAAAGAACATGGGGGCGGGGTCGGGCTTGCGCACCGGCAGAGTGTCGGCGCTGACAGTGACGCCGCAACTGGCAAGCGCCGGCAGCGCAGCCAGCAGCGGCTCGGTGAGAAAGCCCGGCTTGTTGGTGACGATGCCCCAGGGCAGCTTTTTCTCGTCGAGCCACTCGATGAGATCCACCATGCCCTCATAGGGGCGGGTGCCGACACAGAGGTTGGCCGCGTAGTAGTCGAGCAGGGCGGTGCGAAGGCGGGTGGCGCCCAGCTCTTCCAGCAGCTCGTCACCAAGACCGGCCCTGAGCAGCCCGAGCGCCCCGTGGGAGGTGGTCTGACGGATGATGTCGTCAGAAAGCGGCGCAAAGCCTTCGCTGACCAGCACATGGTTGACGGCGGCGCCGAGATCCGGCGCGGTGTCGAGCAGGGTGCCGTCCAGATCGAACAGTACGCAGCCAAGGGGCGCAGCAGGGTGAGTCGTCATCAGCCTTGCTCCGGGCGTTCGAACGCCACCATGTAGTTGACGTCGACGTTGCGACCAAGCTTGAAGCTGTTGGAGAGCGGCGCGTAGTGGACGCCGCTCATGTCCCGTACCAGCAGGCCTGCCGCCTCACCCATGCGACACAGTTCGGCCGGGGTGATGAACTTCTTGTGATCGTGGGTGCCCTTGGGGACCATCTTCATCAGGTACTCGGCACCGAGGATCATCATCAGATAGGCTTTCGGGTTGCGGTTGATGGTGGAGACGAACACCTTGCCGCCCGGGCGTACCAGGGTGGCGATGGCGCGCAGCACGGAGGCAGGATCCGGCACGTGCTCCAGCATCTCCATGCAGGTGACCACGTCGTACTGACCCGGGGCTTCGTCGGCGTGGGCCTCGGCGGTGATCTGGCGATACTCGAGCTCCACCCCCGCTTCCAGGGCATGCAGGCGGGCGACGCCCAGGGGCTCCTTGCCCATGTCGATGCCGGTGACCTGGGCGCCGCGACGAGCCATGCTCTCGGCGAGGATGCCGCCGCCGCAACCGATGTCGAGGATGCGCTTGCCAAACAGGCCGCCGCTCTTGTCGGTGATCCAGTCAAGGCGCACCGGGTTGATTTGATGCAGCGGCTTGAACTCTCCCTCCATGTCCCACCAGCGGGAGGCGATGGCTTCGAATTTGGCGATTTCTGTCAGATCGACATTGGCATCACTGTGCATTTTTTGATGATCCTGTGGCAAGGGCGCGCAGGCAGGGGAGTGCGCGCGCAATCTATTGTCCTGGCGGGCATTATAACGGACGGACTTTGTCACACCAGCCCGACTTGTTACCGGATTTGTGGCTTAAGATATTTGGCTCAGTGTGTTACCATGTCGCGCTGTTTAAGCCAAAGAACAACTAATTAGGGATTAAGGCTTTCTATGAGCGATCTGGCCAGAGAGATCACGCCGGTCAACATCGAAGAAGAGCTCAAGAGTTCCTATCTTGATTACGCCATGAGCGTGATCGTAGGACGAGCTCTGCCGGATGTGCGTGATGGCTTGAAACCGGTTCACCGCCGCGTTCTGTATGCAATGAACGAGCTGGGGAACGACTGGAACAAGCCCTATAAAAAATCGGCCCGCGTGGTCGGTGACGTAATCGGTAAATATCACCCGCACGGCGACAGTGCCGTGTATGACACCATCGTCCGCATGGCGCAGGATTTCTCCATGCGTTACATGCTGGTCGACGGTCAGGGCAACTTCGGTTCGGTCGATGGCGACAGCGCCGCGGCCATGCGTTATACCGAAGTGCGGATGGCCCGCATCTCCCACGAGCTGCTGGCCGATCTGGACAAAGAGACCGTGGACTGGGTGCCGAACTATGACGGCACCGAGATGATCCCGGCTGTCATGCCCACCAAGGTTCCCAACCTGCTGGTCAACGGCTCCTCCGGTATTGCGGTGGGCATGGCGACCAACATTCCGCCTCACAACCTCACCGAGATAGTCAACGGCTGTCTGGCGTTGATCGAGAACGGCGACCTCACCATCGACGAGCTGATGACCTACATCACCGGCCCGGATTTCCCCACCGGTGGCATCATCAACGGTCGTTCCGGCATCGTGCAGGCGTACCGTACCGGTCGTGGCTCCATCTACGTGCGCGCCAAGGCCGAGGTGGAAGTAGACGAGAAGACCAGTCGCGAGACCATTATCGTCCACGAGATCCCCTATCAGGTGAACAAAGCTCGCCTGATCGAGAAGATCGCCGAGCTGGTCAAAGAGAAGAAGATCGAGGGCATCAGTGCCCTGCGCGATGAGTCCGACAAGGACGGCATGCGCATCGTCATCGAGATCAAGCGCGGCGAGTCCGGCGAGATTGTGCTGAACAATCTCTACAAGCACACCCAGATGCAGACTACCTTCGGCATCAACATGGTGGCGCTGGACAACAACCAGCCCAAGGTGATGAACCTCAAAGAGATCCTGGATGCGTTCCTGCTGCACCGCCGCGAAGTGGTGACCCGCCGGACCGTGTTCGAACTGCGCAAGGCGCGGGATCGGGCCCACATCCTGGAAGGTCTGGCGGTAGCCCTGGCCAACATCGATCCGGTGATCGAGCTCATTCGCCACAGTGCGACCCCGGCCGATGCGAAAGCGGGCCTGGTTGCCAAAGGCTGGGAGCTCGGCAACGTGGCTGCCATGCTGGAGAAAGCCGGTGACGACGCGGCCCGCCCAGAGTGGCTGGAGCCGGAGTTCGGCATTCGCGACGGCCAGTACTTCCTGACCGAGATCCAGGCCCAGGCCATCCTTGACCTGCGTCTGCACAAGCTGACTGGCCTCGAGCACGAGAAGATCCTGGAAGAGTATCAATCTCTGCTGGATCTCATCGCCGAGCTGCTGCACATCCTGGCGAGCCCGGAACGCCTGATGGAAGTGATCCGCGACGAACTGCTGGCCGTGCGCGAGCAGTACGGCGACGAGCGTCGCACCGAGATCAGCATGTCCAGTGCCGAGATCAACATCGAAGATCTGATCACCCCGGAAGACGTGGTCGTGACCCTGTCTCACCAGGGCTATGTGAAGTATCAGCCGCTCTCCGACTACGAGGCCCAGCGCCGCGGTGGTCGTGGCAAGTCGGCCACCCGGATCAAGGAAGAGGACTTTGTGGAGCGTCTGCTGGTGGCCAACACCCACGACACCATTCTGTGCTTCTCCACCCGTGGCAAGGTCTACTGGCTCAAGGTGTATCAGCTGCCGGAAGCGTCCCGTGGCGCCCGCGGTCGTCCGATCATCAACCTGTTGCCGCTGGAAGAGGGTGAGCGCATCACCGCCATCCTGCCGGTGAAAGAGTATGACGCCGAGAAGTACGTCTTCTTCGCCACCGCCAACGGTACCGTGAAGAAGACCAGCCTGTCCGACTTCAGCCGTCCGCTCTCCTCCGGTATCCGTGCCATCAACCTCAAAGAGGGTGATGAGCTGATCGGGGTGGACATCACCGATGGCAGCAACGAGATCATGCTCTTCTCCGATGCGGGCAAGGTCGTTCGCTTCGCGGAAGGCAGCGGTCGTTCGGAAACAGATCGCGCCGATGCTGATGCCAGCGATGAAGTCGAGACCGACGACGACGCCGGCAACGACGATGATGGCAGTGACAACGGCGAAGGCACCGAAAGTAAGGGCACCTTCAAGGGCGTACGTCCCATGGGTCGTACCGCTGCCGGTGTACGCGGCATCAAGCTGGGTGCCGGTGACAAGGTGGTCTCCCTCATCGTGCCGCGCGGCGAAGGGGCTATCCTCACCGCCACCGAGAACGGTTACGGCAAGCGCACCGCGCTGGACGAATACCCGACCAAGAGCCGGGGTACCCAGGGCGTTATCTCCATCAAGGTGGATGAGCGTAACGGCAAGGTGATCGATGCGATCCAGGTCGAAGATACCGACCAGATCATGCTGATCACCAACGGCGGCACCCTGGTGCGTACCCGTGTTGCCGAGGTGAGCGTCATCGGTCGTAACACCGGCGGTGTGCGTCTGATCCGTACCGGTGAAGACGAAACCGTGGTCGGCCTGCAGCGCGTTGCCGAGAGCGACGAAGAGGAAACCGAGGCCCTGGCCGTCGAGGGGGAGGTGTCTGAAGGCACCGACACCGCCGCAGACACCGGTGCTGTCGATGCAGGGGAGGCGGGTGACGAGTAATCGTTCCCCCTTTACCCGATAAAAAGAGCGACCTTCAGGTCGCTCTTTTTTTATGCCCGCCGTTGGCCGCCCCAGCCAGGCTGCCGCCAGAGCGGCAACCGAGATGTCATCGGGGCGTCATGCCTCTGTCATGGGGGCAGGGCATCTTGCCTGCGTCGGCGATCACAACGGCGGCCTCTGCCGCACAGGAGTATCTTATGACCAGCTGGGTAATGTGGGAGATCTGGTGGAGCCGGGTATGGGGCGAAGCCGGGAGGGACGAGGCGCAGCACGAACAGGAGCTGGAAGTGGCCCATGAACCGGCGAGGCTGCCGGTCGAGCTGATTGCCCGCGAGCGCGCTGCAGGAGTGCGCCACAGAAGCTGACTTGGTCATGCCCACTGGTGGCGTCATGACGGGAATTAAAACAGCCGCAGCTGCTCGCCCGGGCGGATGAAGGCATCCTGGCGCAGCTGAAAGTGGCGCTTGCCGAGCCCGAGCCGCTTGGCGATCAACCGAAAGCGCTGGGCCAGCAGATCGGCAAACTGGCCTTCACCTCGCATCCGGCTGCCGAAGGCGGGACTGTTGAGGGCGCCGTCCCGGCTGGCTCGCAGCTGGTTGAGGATCGCCTCCTTCTGGCCTGGGTAGTATTGCTCCAGCCAGTCACTGAACAACGGTGCCAGCTCGTGGGGCAGTCGCAGCAGGATATAGTCGGCGCAATGGGCACCTGCCTCGGCGGCGCTCTTGATGATCTGCTCGAGCTCGGGCTCGTTGAGCCGCGGGATCATGGGGGCCGCCAGCACGCCGACCGGCACGCCGGCCCTGGCCAGTTTCTCCACCACCTTGAGCCGCCCGGCCCCTGTGCTGGCTCTTGGCTCCAGCTGTCGCCGCAGGGTTTCATTCAAGGTGGTGACCGACACCATCACCTGGCAGAGGCCCTCTTGGGCCAGCTCCGTCAGCAGATCGAGGTCGCGCAATATCATGGCACTCTTGGTGATGATCCCCACCGGATGGTGATGGGCAAGCATCACTTCCAGCAACTGGCGGGTGAGGCGATAGTGGTGCTCGATGGGCTGATAAGGGTCGGTATTGGCCCCCAGCACTATGGTCTGAGGCTGATAGGCGGGTCTGGCAAACTCCCGGCGCAGCAGCTCGGCGGCGTTGAGTTTGGCGAACAAGCGGGTTTCGAAGTCGAGGCCGGGGGAGAGCTCGAGATAGGCGTGGCTCGGTCTGGCATAACAGTAAATGCAACCATGTTCGCACCCCTGATAGGGATTGATGGAGCGACCGAAGGGGACATCGGGGGAGCTGTTGTAACTGATGATGCTGCGGGCGCTGATCTCCGTCACCTCGGTGCGGGGATCGCTGGCGGCAAATGCCGCTTCCCACTCGGGTTGGGCCCAGCCGTCGTCGACCGCATCGACCTGCGGGCCGCTGAAACGGTGATCGACATTGTGGGAACTGCCTCGTCCTGCCATCGCATTGCACTAATACTGTTTATATATACAGTTATCATGCTGACCCTCATTGCCGAATGCAAGTTTTGCCGACCTATCCCGCCATAAAAAGCATGTCAAAAGGATCTCTTGCTTGATCGCGGCGCTACATTTCGTTTACATAGACGAAATGCGAACTGGATCACGGAAATCATCATGGCACCCATCACCTACCGCTGGCTCTTCATTGCCGTCATTGCGCTGGTTATCTGGCGTCTGATCCCGCTCTCTACCGAGCAGGAGCTGGCCTCGGCCAACCGCGCCTGGCGCACCGGTCACTTCGATGAGGCAACCCGGATCTGGTCGCCGCTGGCGGATCAGGGCCAGCCACGGGCCCAGGCATTGATGGGCTGGAGCCATGAAATGGGGCAGGGGAGCGAGCAGGATATGGATCGCGCCATCAGCCTCTATCGTCAGGCGGCGCAGGCGGGGGACGCCTTCGGCCAATACCGGCTGGGGGAGCTCTATTTGCGGGGCGCCGGGGTGAAGCGGGATCTGCGCGAGGCGTTTCACTGGATGGAGCTGGCGGCCAGGAACGGTGATGTGCCCGCCATGTTGAAGGTGGGGGTTCTCCATCTGATGGGGGTCAGCGGGCGGGTCGATCTGCCCCGTGCCAAGGAGTGGCTCTATCAGGCCGCCAGGCAGGGCAACCAGCTTGCGCTCAAGGTGCTGCAGGAGCTGGAACTGGCCCAGGAGGGGAGCTCCACGTTCGATTTCAACTGGCAGCCCTTGTTGGGGGAATAACCTCCAAGCGGTTCATCTGGTTGTAGAAAATCTCAGCAAACCCGATACAGCCCCGCTTACTTCTGGTAGCATGGTCCGGTTTTTGGTTTGTCTTGCGACGTTGAACGGATTGTTTGCGTCACGGGGCGCCTTCACAAAGTGCTGTGGAGAGCCAGAACATCACCCATTTTTGAATGAATCTTTCCATCCCGCATGTGCCCTTTGGTAGGGGGCACCACTGTATAAGGAAACACACAATGCCAATCATTACTCTGCCTGATGGCAGCCAACGTCAATTTGCCCACGCCGTTTCCGTCATGGACGTGGCCGCGGACATAGGTCCCGGTCTCGCCAAGGCGTGCATTGCCGGTCGGGTAAACGGTGAACTGGTGGATGCCTGCGAGCTGATCGAAGCCGATGCCTCCCTGGCCATCATCACCGCCAAAGACGAAGAAGGTCTGGACATTCTGCGCCACTCCTGTGCTCACCTGCTGGGTCATGCCATCAAGCAACTCTGGCCCCAGACCAAGATGGCCATCGGTCCCGTCATCGACAACGGTTTCTACTACGACATCGATCTCGACCGTACCCTGACCGATGAAGATCTGGCTGCCCTGGAAGAGCGCATGCTGGCGCTGGCCGCCAAGGATTACGACGTCGTCAAGAAGAAGGTCTCCTGGCAGGAAGCACGCGATGTGTTCGAAGCCCGTGGCGAGACTTACAAGGTCGAGATCCTGGATCAGAACATTGCCCGTGATGACCAGCCCGGTCTTTATCATCACGAAGAGTACATCGACATGTGTCGCGGCCCGCACGTGCCCAACATGCGTCACTGTCACCACTTCAAGTTGCAGAAGATGTCCGGCGCCTACTGGCGTGGCGACTCCAACAACAAGATGCTGCAGCGCATCTACGGTACCGCCTGGGCCGACAAGAAGCAGCTCAAGGCCTATCTGCAGCGTCTGGAAGAGGCCGCCAAGCGCGACCACCGCAAGATCGGCAAGCAGCTCGACCTGTACCACATGCAGGAAGAAGCGCCGGGCATGGTGTTCTGGCACAACGATGGCTGGACCATCTTCCGCGAGCTGGAAACCTTCATCCGCGGCAAGCTCAAAGAGTACGACTATCAGGAGGTGAAGGGTCCCTTCATGATGGATCGCGTACTGTGGGAGCGTTCAGGTCACTGGGAGAAGTACGCCCAGGCCATGTTCACCACCCAGTCCGAGAACCGCGAGTACGCCATCAAGCCGATGAACTGCCCGGGTCACGTGCAGATCTTCAACCAGGGCCTGAAATCCTACCGTGACCTGCCGCTGCGCATGGCCGAGTTCGGCTCCTGCCACCGCAACGAGCCGTCAGGCTCACTGCACGGCCTGATGCGGGTACGGGGTTTCACTCAGGATGATGCCCACATCTTCTGTACCGAAGAGCAGATCATGGAAGAGGTGTCTGCGTGCATCCGCATGGTCTACGACGTCTACGGCACCTTCGGTTTCGAGAACATCGTGGTCAAGCTCTCCACTCGTCCGGAACAGCGTATCGGCTCCGATGAGGCCTGGGATCGCGCCGAGGCCGCGCTGGCCGAAGCGCTGGTGCTGAACGGTCTGAAGTACGACCTGCAGCCGGGTGAGGGGGCCTTCTACGGTCCCAAGATCGAATTCACCCTGCATGACTGCCTTGACCGTGCCTGGCAATGTGGTACCGTGCAGCTCGATTTTGCCCTGCCGGGCCGTCTGGGTGCCACTTATGTGGGCGAAGACAACGAGCGTCACGTCCCCGTGATGATCCACCGCGCCATTCTGGGCTCGCTGGAGCGTTTCATCGGGATCCTGACCGAAGAGTACGCCGGACTGTTCCCGACCTGGTTGGCACCTACCCAGGCCGTGGTCATGAATATTACCGACAATCAGGCCGATTATGCGGTGAAAGTAGCCAAAGCATTGAATGATGCGGGCCTTCGCGCAAAAGCGGACTTGAGAAATGAGAAGATTGGCTTTAAAATCCGCGAGCATACTTTGAAGCGGGTACCTTTTATGCTGGTCTGCGGCGATAAAGAAGTAGAAGCCGGCAAGATTGCAGTACGTACCCGTAAAGGGGCTGACCTGGGCTCTTATCCTGTTGAAGAGCTGATTGCTCTGTTGACCCAGGAAGTTCAGACCCGCGGACAAAAGAAAGTGGAGGAATAAGCTATAAAAGGCGGAAAAAAACTGGGCAAGCAACCGCAAGCCCGCGCTCACCGGATCAACGAAGAGATCCGTCTGAAAGAAGTTCGTCTGACTGGCCTGGATGGTGAAGCCATTGGCATCACCTCCATCCAGGATGCTCTGAACTTGGCCCTTGAGGCCGGAGTGGATCTGGTCGAGATCAGTCCGAACGCTGAGCCGCCCGTTTGCCGGATCATGGATTACGGCAAATTCCTCTACGAAAAGAGCAAAACCACCAAAGAACAGAAGAAAAAGCAGAAAGTCGTCCAGGTCAAGGAAATCAAATTCCGTCCTGGCACCGACGAAGGCGACTATCAGGTAAAACTACGCAACCTGGTTCGCTTTCTGGAAGACGGGGACAAGGCAAAGGTCACCCTGCGCTTCCGTGGTCGTGAAATGGCCCACCAGGATCTTGGTATCAAGGTTCTGGAACGCGTCAAGAACGATCTGGAAGAGCTGGCCGTAGTCGAATCGTTCCCGAAAGTCGAAGGCCGTCAAGCTGTGATGGTTCTCGCACCCAAGAAGAAATCTTAAGGCCCACAAGAAATTGACTCATGGGGCCAGCCCCATGAGTCGGTTCGCCTTGCGATTTTGTTGTCACTCACAATGCGGAGTATGAAATGCCGAAGATGAAAACCAACCGGGGCGCCGCAAAGCGCTTCAAGAAGACTGGCTCAGGTCGCTTCAAGTGCAAGCACAACCACCTGCGTCACATCCTGACCAAGAAGAGCAGTAAGCGTAAGCGTCAGCTGGGACCGAAGTTCTTTGTTTCCGCTGCCGACCACAAACGTGTTGTCGCTTGTCTGCCGTACGCATAAGGGGGGATGTGAAAAATGCCAAGAGTTAAACGTGGTGTGACCGCTCGCGCTCGTCACAAGAAAGTAATGAAAGCCGCCAAGGGTTACTACGGCGCTCGTTCCCGTGTCTACCGCGTAGCGGTACAAGCGGTAACCAAAGCTGGTCAGTATGCCTACCGTGACCGTCGCCAGAAAAAGCGTCAGTTCCGTCAACTGTGGATTGCTCGTATCAACGCAGCAGCCCGTCAGAACGGTCTGTCCTACAGCCGTCTGATCAACGGTCTGAAGAAGGCTTCCATCGAGATCGATCGCAAGATCCTGTCCGATATCGCCGTTCACGACAAGCTGGCTTTCACCGCCCTGGTTGAAAAGGCCAAAGCAGCTCTGGTTTAATCCGGTTCTGTTATAAATGCTAAAAGGAGGCTCAGGCCTCCTTTTTTGTATCTGCAAGATACCGTTTTTACGGGTATCTACTTTTCTGTTCTCCCTATCTGTCTACCTTGAGCAGCCTGGCTCTTGCCTCTCAGTGGTCAATGTTCTCTTTCGTGCATGCCATGGGCGTAATTACCCCCTTCTTTTGCTAACCCGGTTCTTCATGACTCCCTCAATCCCATATTCTGATGCGCTCTCTATGTCACTGGGTTGCGTTGCGATCGGGTGACGTCGGTCTGCCTGCGCCGGCGCGAGGATGGCTGCTTTGTTTACCTGCAGCAGGGCAAGCCGAACTTGATTTACCGGCCAGAGGATGTGATCTGGCTGGCCCAGTACGACCCCGAGCAGCAAGTCTATGGCATGCCCGATTACCTAGGCGGCCTGCAGTCGGCCCTGCTTAACCAGGATGCCACCCTGTTTCGGCGCAAGTACTTCCTCAATGGCGCCCACATGGGCTTCATCTTCTACGCCACCGACCCGAACATGGACGACGACACCGAGGAGGAAATGAAGAAGATGATTGCGAGCAGCAAGGGGGTGGGGAACTTTCGCTCCATGTTCGTCAACATTCCTGACGGCAAGCCCGATGGCATCAAGCTGATCCCGGTGGGGGACATTGCCACCAAGGACGAGTTCGCGGCCATCAAGGGGATCACTGCCCAGGATGTATTGACCAGCCACCGCTTTCCGGCGGCGCTGGCCGGCACCATTCTGACCAATGGCGGGGGAGGGCTCGGGGATCCCGAGAAGTACGATGCGACCTATGCCCGCAACGAGGTGTTGCCACTGTGCGAGCTTATCCAGGATGCCATTAACAGCGCGGGACTCCCTCGCTCCCTCTGGGTCGATTTTCGGGAGAATATCGGTTCAACTGTATAAACAAACAGTGTTCGCTGTGGCAAGATAGGCTGTTGGTTTGGATAGAGAAGGGGGCGTAATGCGGGTTTATTGCAAAGTGTGTGGCCAGCGGGGCCGCATTACCAAGACCAATCAGCTGAGCTCGGCAGTGGCTGACCTCTACTGTCAGTGTACCAACGCAGAGTGTGGCCACAGCTGGGTGGCCACACTCTCGTTCAGTCATACCCTCAGCCCATCTTCTAGAGCGACCAGCCAATTGGTTCTTAGTTTGGTTGGTTCGTTGACTCCGGAAGGACGGCAGATGGTGTTGCAAGGTCTGGAACTATAGCGTCTAGCTAAGAACTTATCGCTTAATCCATTTGTATAAACCATAAGCCGCGGCGCCAATGGCTACCGGAGCTGCAGCAGTTATAACAAGCCCGGTCGCCATTCCTCCACCAACAACACTTCCAACAGCTGCAAGTCCTGAAGTTATGCCTGTCGCTCCAAGGCCAGCAACAGAACCTGCTGCTGCAACAGTTCCTACTGAACCAGCAGCCCCAGCCACACCACCAACAGCACCAGCAATTTTTGCTTCGTCATCAGTTTTTGTGCTCATTAAAACTCCAAATATTCCCTCTTGGCGTGACAATGGAGATCGAGGGACTAGATCTCAATCATTGTGTTGTGCGCAAGCACCTTCTCGTATTATCCCTGCAACAAGGCGGGATTCATTAGGGGATTATTTTCATATTTCTAAGCTTTAATGTCTACAGATTTAATACTCGTGTGATGCCCAACCATTTTCACCGCATATCTGGTTAATCTATCGACTTGAAGTGAGCGTTCGATGAAGTTCTGCGTGAGTTCTTCTGTACAGATCTAGTTATCACCTGACACCGGCCTCAAACCGGTGTCTTGTTTACGCTACTTTAGAGCGCACTTCCTTCGGTATCAATTTCAGTCCCTTTTTGAACATGCTGTAGGGGGTCTGACCCTCCATCATCCTGCTCTGATGTGGTCGCTGGTTGTTGTAGTGCTCCAGATAGCTATCCAGGTCTGTCTGCATCTGCTCCACCGACTCATACCAGGTTGTCTTCCCTTTGATACGGAAGTGTTCATCCAACAGGGTTCGATGCAGCCGTTCGATAACGCCGTTGCTCTGTGGCCTGCGTACCTTGGTGGTCCGGTGCTCAATCCCCTCCAGTTGCAGGAACAGCTCGTAGGGATGATGGTCAGGGCGCCCGCAGAACTCGCGTCCGTTATCCGATAGGATGGTGTAGACCCGCGCCTCGTGAGCCTCGAAGAACGGCAACACAGTTTCATTGAGCACATGGACCGAGGTCACCGGCAGCTTGCTGGTGTAGAGCCGCCCCCAGGCGTGGCGGCTGTAGCAGTCCAGCACGGTTTGCAGATACACCTTGCCAACCCCCTTGA
>NZ_JBFODH010000015.1:0-168474 GCF_040908225.1 Aeromonas sp. R5-3
TGTGCGAAGGTGGCGGAATTGGTAGACGCGCTAGCTTCAGGTGTTAGTGCCCCCCGGGTGTGAGGGTTCGAGTCCCTCTCTTCGCACCATGCTTTATCAGACAGCATGTAAATCCAGACTGATAACCCGATGTGCGAAGGTGGCGGAATTGGTAGACGCGCTAGCTTCAGGTGTTAGTGCCCCCCGGGTGTGAGGGTTCGAGTCCCTCTCTTCGCACCATGCTTCTGGCATGTAAAACGCAGAAAATGCGCTCCAACCGCATTTAAAAACCAGCTGGAGAAAATCAGTGTGCGAAGGTGGCGGAATTGGTAGACGCGCTAGCTTCAGGTGTTAGTGTCCCACGGATGTGAGGGTTCGAGTCCCTCTCTTCGCACCATTCATTATGCAAAAGGCCCATCACGAAAGTGACGGGCCTTTTGTTTTTACCCCTTGTTATGACTATGCTTTTGACGACTCACCGCCCATCGTCATGCCAAGGAATACATATGATACTGGATACCGACATTCACAACTTCTACGAGCATCTGGTGCTCAAGGAGATTGAGAAGCAGGGGCTCAGCCAGACGCTGAGCGCCAACCAGATGGCCGATCTCTGCTGCCTGACCCTGAACCAGCTCCCCTCCCACTATATTCGCCACGACGTCGACATGATCTACTTCCTGACCGATGCCAAGCGCAACGAGATGGAAAAGAACGTCATCACCTCCCTCAAACAGGCGCTGGAAAAGGTGCAGAGCGCACCGGCCACCTCGTCATAACCAGGGCTGCTGCCAGACAAGGGCCGCCACTCCGGTCATGCCGGCCACCGGCAACAGGATCAGCGCTGGTCTCAGCCTGGGTTCGAACATGACCCAGGCGGCCAGCAAGAAGCCCAGACTCCATACCCCGTACTCCCTCTCCTGACCCCAGATCAGGATGGCCAGCAGCCCGATCAGCAGCATGGCCCTCACTATCCATCTCATGACACACTCCCCGCCAACAACTGATAACAATTATCATTTGTATTTTGGGAGTATGCAATCGGACTTTCCTATCGGAGTCGAATGTCCCGTCGGGGCAGACAGAGCACTCAAAAACGGGTTATGAGATCAACTAAATTGTAAGTTTTTCAATCAAAATTGCATTTTTGCCAAATCAGTTGGGATTTGTCCCCCCTGGTTTGTGGTAGATTGCGGCCTCTTTTTGGGTGGGCCCCTCGGGATACGTGTATCCACAGGACGAGAGGGACCGACCTTGGCGAGCAAGAGTTTAGGAAGTATCTATGCAAAACCAACACAACCACATCCGATTGCCGGGCATGTCGCAGGTGTTTGCCTGTCTGGCCATTTTCCTGGCCCTGGCCTTCTCCTTCACCAGCGTGCTCGACCTGCCGATCCAGTTGGCACTGTTCATCGCCTGGTTCGTCATCATGGGGCTCGGCATCAAGCTAGGCCATGATTACAAATCCCTCGAGCAGGCGGCCGTCGACGGCGTCGCCAAGGGGATGGGGGCCATCCTGATCCTGGTCTCCGTCGGTGCCCTGGTCGGCACCTGGATTGCCGGCGGCATAGTCCCCAGCATCATCTACTTCGGCCTCAAGGTGATTCACCCGTCCATCTTCCTGCTGGCGACCCTGATCATCTGCTCCCTCACCTCGCTGGCCACCGGTACCTCCTGGGGCTCGGCCGCCACCGCCGGCATCGCCATGATGGGCATAGGCCACAGCCTGGGGGTGCCAGCGCCGCTGGTAGCCGGTGCCGTGCTCTCCGGTGTCTACTTCGGTGACAAGCTCTCTCCGCTCTCCGACTCCGTGGTGCTGGCCTCGACCATGTCCAACGTCGACGTGATGGAGCACATCAAGGGGATGCTGCCCATCAGCCTGTTCTCCTACGTCATCACCGCCGCCCTGTTCACCGTGGTCGGCATGCAGTACTCCGGCAACGTCAGTCTGGAGCAGGTCAACCTGGTGATGGAGGCGCTCGACAAGCAGTTCAACATCACCCCGCTGGCCATAGTGCCCGTGGTGCTGGTGCTGGGCCTGTTGGCCAACCGCAAGCCCGCCTTCCCCGTGATCAGCTTCGGCGCCCTGCTGGGCCTTGTCTGGGCCATCCTGTTCCAGGACATGGACCCGGTGAAGGCGATGCACTCCGCCTACAGCCCGTTCGCCATCACCTCCGGCGTCGACTTCATCGACAACATCCTGGGCCGTGGCGGCATGGAGTCCATGCTGGGCTCGGTGGCGGTCATCATCTTCGGTCTGGGCTTTGGCGGCCTGCTGGAGAAGGTCGGCATCCTGGAAGTGATCGCCAGCGCCTTCGAGAAACGCATCAAGGGTGCCGGCAGCCTGACTACCCACACCATAGGCACCGCCTTCCTGGCCAACGTGTTCGGCTCGGCCATGTATGTGTCGCTGATCCTGACCCCCAAGATCATGGCCAAGAACTACGACCGGCTGGGGCTGGCGCGCAAGAACCTCTCCCGCAACGCCGAGTTTGGCGGCACCCTCACCTGCGGCATGGTGCCCTGGAGCGACAACGGCATCTTCATGGCCGGGGTACTGGGAGTGGCCACCCTCGACTACCTGCCCTACATGTGGCTCAGCTTCACCTGCATCATTGTGACCATCACCCTCGCCTATCTGGGCAAGGCGGTGAACCGGATCCCGGTGATCGAAGCGGCCAGCTCCCGCTAACCGCCGGAAAAATCATGACAAAGGCGCCAACACGGCGCCTTTTGTCTGGGCGCGATTCGAGGTTAAGCTGGCACTCACCTTGATCGCACGCGGCAGGACGCCCAGATGAACTTCACCTTTCGACAGATCCGCTATTTCGTGGCGGTGGCCGACAGCTTCTCGGTCAGCCGCGCCGCTGCCGAGCTGCACATCTCCCAGTCGGCGGTCACCAGCGCCATCCGCGAGCTGGAGAGCGAGCTCGGCGCCCCCCTGTTCGAGCGCAATCCACGTGGCGTCAGCCTCACCACCCAGGGCCACCAGTTTCTGCTGCACGCCCGTCGCATCCTCGGCGCCATGACTGAGGCGAGCCACTCCCTCAAGGCGGTAGCCCAGCAGGATCAGGGGCGGCTCACCATAGGGGTGACGACGCTGGTGGCCGGCTACTACCTGTCGGAGGCGCTCGGCCGCTTTCGCCGCGCCTTCCCGGCGGTACAGATCGAGGTGAAGGAGGACGAGCAGCCCTATCTCGAGCACCAGATCGTCAACGGCGAGGTGGACGTGGGGATCCTGATGACCAACCGCACCATCCGCCAGGAGGCGTTCGATACCGAGCTGCTGACCCGCTCGCCGCTGCGGGTCTGGCTCGCCGCCAACCACCCGCTCTGCGCCGAGTCGACCCTCTCTCTCAAGGCGCTCGGTGAGGAGCCCATGATCTCGCTGACCGCCGATCAACTGGACCAGATCATCCGCGGCGGCCTGCGCCGCTACGGCATAGCGCCGCGCATCGTGCTGCGTACCGCCTCGGTGGAAGCGGTGCGCAGCCTGGTGGCGAGCCAGCTCGGGCTCGCCCTGCTGCCGGATTTTGCCTACCGCCCCTGGTCCCTGGAGCAGGAGCGGGTCGAGGCTCGTGCCATCAAGGAGCCGATTCCCGCCATCGACATCGGCCTGGTGTGGCGACGTGGCTCCCGGCTGGAGTGGACCGCCCGCGAGTTTATCGACATTGCGCGGGATCAGAGCCGGCTGCGGGCCCGGCAGGCACTCCCTCGCTAACCCTCTCTTGCCGGGCGACCACTAAAATTCAGATTCATCTGCACTCGATATCGATTTAGCAGATACCTCTGGCGTTAAAAATTGAAATTCTCATTGCTCAGCGCTTCTCCTACGCTCATGACTGGTTAACAGGATGTTAATTGTCAGCGTGGCATCACCACAGTGCCCGCCCCAGCAAGGAGAGCAAGATGAAACTGACCCCCCTCACCCTGGCCCTGATCCCCGCCCTGCTGGCAGGACAGACCCAGGCAGCCCCCACCACCCTCGGCAAGGGTGAAGGCCAGCTCAACATAGTGGCCTGGGCCGGCTACGTGGAGCGCGGCGAGACCGACAAGAACTACGACTGGGTAACCGGCTTCGAGAAAGAGACCGGCTGCAAGGTCAACGTCAAGACGGCCGCCACCTCGGACGAGATGGTGGCGTTGATGAACGAGGGGGGCTTCGATCTGGTGACCGCCTCCGGCGACGCCAGCCTGCGCCTCATCGCCGGCGGCAAGGTGCAGGCGCTCAACCTGGCGCTCATCCCGAGCTACGGCAAGATAGACCCCCGCCTGCAGAATGCCCCCTGGCACACGGTGGACGGCAAGCACTATGGCGTGCCCTACCAGTGGGGCGGCAACATATTGATGTACAACACCAAGGTGTTCCCCAAGGCACCCGACTCCTGGAGCGTGGTGTTCGAGGAGCAGACACTGCCGGACGGCAAGTCCAACAAGGGGCGGGTGCAGGCGTTCGACGGCCCGATCCACATCGCCGATGCTGCCCTCTATCTGATGAGCCACCAGCCGGCGCTCGGCATCAAGGATCCTTACGAGCTGAACGAAGATCAGTACAAGGCTGCCCTCGACCTGCTGCGCCAGCAGCGTCAGCTGGTGGGGCGCTACTGGCACGATGCCTTCGTCCAGATCGACGACTTCAAGAACGAGGGGGTAGTGGCCTCCGGCTCCTGGCCGTTCCAGGCCAATACCCTGATCGCAGACAAGCAACCCATCGCCACCACAGTGCCCAAGGAAGGGGTCACCGGCTGGGCCGACACCAGCATGGTGCACAGCGACGCCAAGAACCTCACCTGTGCCTACAAATGGCTGGAGCACTCCCTCAACAACAAGCTGCAGGGAGATCTCGCCTCCTGGTTCGGTTCCGTGCCCGTGGTGCCGGCCGCCTGCGAGGGCAATGCCCTGCTCGGGAAAGAGGGGTGCAAGACCAACGGCATCGACAACTTCGATCGGGTTCGCTTCTGGCGAACTCCCGTCTCCCAGTGCAAGAGCCAGGGAACCTGCGTGCCTTACTACCGCTGGGTCTCGGACTATATCGCCATTCTGGGTGGCCGCTGAAGTTGCCTTGAGTAAATGCCGATATGGGGCCGGACAGGAGTCCGGCCCGCTTCCCACACAGACAAGGACGTCCCATGAACGCCGTACAATTTGACCGGGTCAGCCGCCACTATGGCGAGGTGAAGGCGGTCGACGACATCTCCTTCCAGATCCAGGCCGGCGAGTTCTTCACCCTGCTGGGGCCAAGCGGTTCCGGCAAGACCACCTGCCTGCGGATGATCGCGGGCTTCGAATACCCGAGCGAGGGGGAGATCCGGCTGTTCGGCGAACCCTGCTCTACCGTGCCCCCCTACGACCGCAACCTCAATACCGTGTTTCAGGACTACGCCCTGTTTCCCAACATGGATGTGCGCGACAACATAGGCTACGGCCTGATGCTCAAGGGCATGGCCAAGGCGGAGCGCTACCGCAAGGTGGATGAGATGCTGGAGCTGGTGCGCCTGCCCGGCGTCGGCAACCGCAAGCCCGGCCAGCTCTCCGGCGGCCAGCGCCAGCGCATCGCCATCGCCCGGGCGCTGATCAACCAGCCGCGTATCCTCTTGCTGGACGAGCCGCTGGGGGCGCTCGACCTCAAGCTGCGCGAGCAGATGCAACTCGAGCTCAAAGCCTTGCAGCGCCAGCTCGGCATCACCTTCATCTTCGTCACCCACGATCAGCAGGAGGCGCTCTCCATGAGCGACCGCATCTGCATCTTCAATCAGGGCAAGATCGAGCAGATCGCCGCGCCGGATACCATCTACGATGCCCCTGCCACCCCCTTCGTCGCCCGCTTCGTCGGCACCGTCAACCTGTTCGAGGGAGAGCAGGCCCGCCGCCTGTGCGGCGATGAGCGCCAGATGATAGTGCGCCCGGAGCGGATCCGCCTCGCCGAGGCCGGTACGCCCGGCTGGTCCGGGGAGGTGCGCGAGGTGGAGTATCTCGGCCCCTTCGTGCGCTATCGGGTCGATCTCGGCGAACAGCTCGAACTTATCGTCAACCACCCCAACGAGGGCCAGGCCCGCCTGCCCCGTGGCACCCGGGTCAGCCTCAGCTGGCCGGAGCAGGCGATCCACCGTCTGCACACCGCCCACCAGGGAGCTCAACCATGAGCGCCCCCCACAGTGCGAGCCTTGCCATGAGCCAAGCTACCGACTCCGTTCGCGTCAGGCCGCTGCGGCGCCTCTCCACCCTGCTCTACGGCCGCTCCGGTCTGCTGCTGGCCATTCTGCTGGGGCCGCCCCTGCTCTGGCTCGGCATCATCTACGTCGGCTCCCTGCTGATGCTGCTCTCCAACGCCTTCTTCGGGCTGGACGAGTTCAGCGGCCAGATCCGTCACGAGCTGGGACTGCAGAACTTCGTCGCCCTGCTGCGGGCGGAGAATCTGGACGTGATCCTGCGTACCGTCGGCATGTCGCTGCTGGTAACCCTGGCCTGCGCCCTGCTCGGCTTCCCGGTGGCCTACTACATGGCGCGCTACACCAGCGGCAAGACCCGGGCCCTGTTCTACGTCGGCATCATGCTGCCGCTCTGGTCCAGCTATCTGGTGCGGGTCTACGCCTGGAAGCTGATCCTGGCCAAGGAGGGGGTCGTCAGCTGGCTGGCAGACACTCTGGGGCTGGACTGGCTGCTCGACGCCATCCTCTCGCTGCCGGTGATCGGCGGGCCGTCGCTGTCGTTCTCGCGCATCGGTACCTTCATCGTGTTCGTCTACGTCTGGCTGCCCTTCATGATCCTGCCCATCCAGGCGGCGGTGGAGCGGATCCCGCGCTCTTTGCTTGAGGCGAGCGGCGATCTCGGGGCGACGCCTGCCCAGACCTTCCGCACCCTGATCCTGCCGCTGGCCCTGCCCGGCGTGGTGGCGGGCTCCATCTTCACCTTCTCCCTGACGCTGGGGGACTACATCATCCCCGGCATCATAGGCAACTCCACCATGTACATAGGTCAGGTGGTCTACATGCAGCAGGGCACGGCGGGCAACCTGCCCTTCGCCGCCGCCTTCTCGCTGGTGCCCATCCTCATCATCGCCATCTACCTCACCATCGCGAAACGCCTGGGGGCCTTCGATGCGCTCTAATCAGCCCATGAAACGGGACCATGGCAGCCAGCCCTCCGGCCTGCTCAAGTACGCGGCCATCGGCGGCCTCCTGTTCCTGCACTTTCCGATCCTGTTCATCTTCCTCTACGCCTTCACCAGCGAGAGCAAGAGCTACCAGTTCCCGCCGCCCGGGCTCACCCTCAAGTGGTTCGAGGTGACCCTCAACCGCCCCGACGTGTGGCGTGCCATCCAGCTGTCGCTGGAGGTGGCCGGGCTCGCTACCCTGGTGGCCATGGTGCTTGGCACCCTGGCGGCGGGGGCCATCGCCCGCAGCCGCTTCTTCGGCCAGGAGGTGGTGTCGCTCTTGCTGGTACTGCCCATCGCCCTGCCCGGCATCGTCACCGGTATCGCGCTGCGCTCCGCCTATGGGGTGATGGAGATACCCTTCAGCTTCTGGACCATCGTCATCGGCCACGCCACCTTCTGCGTGGTGGTGGTCTACAACAATGCCCTGGCGCGCTTTCGCCGCACCAACCAGAGCCTTATCGAGGCGTCGATGGATCTCGGTGCCGACGGCTTCCAGACTCTGCGCTACGTGATCCTGCCCAACCTCGCCACCGCCCTGCTGGCGGGTGGCATGCTGGCGTTTGCGCTGAGCTTTGACGAGGTGATCGTCACTACCTTCACCGCCGGCCAGCAGACCACGCTGCCGATCTGGATGTATCAGGAGCTGATCCGGCCACGGGACAGGCCGGTCACCAACGTGGTGGCGCTCATCATAGTGGCCTTCACCACCATTCCCATTCTGCTTGCCTACTACCTCACCCGCGACGGCCAGGACGTCGCCGGCAGTGGCAAATAACGACTCAACGCGTGCGCAAGGATGCAACCATGAAACTCTCTACCCAACTCTTGATCGACGGTCAGTTCGTCACCGGTGACGGCCCGGCCGAGCCCATCCTCAACCCCGCCACCGGGGAGCTTCTCGCCTCGGTGCCAGAAGCCTCGTTCGAGCAGGTGAACCGGGCGGTGAACGGCGCCCAGCGCGCCTTCGCCCAGTGGAGCCGCACCACCCCGGCCCAGCGCAGTACCCTGCTGCTGCGCCTGGCCGATGCCATCGAGCGCCACGCCGAGGAGTTCGCGGCGCTGGAATCCCTCAACTGCGGCAAGCCCTATCTGGCGGTGCTGAACGACGAGCTGCCGGCGGTGGTGGACTGTTTCCGCTTTTTCGCCGGCGCGGCTCGCTGCCTGCAGGGGCCACTCGCCGGGGAGTATATCGAGGGACACACCAGCATGATCCGCCGCGACCCCATCGGCGTGGTGGGCAGTATCGCCCCCTGGAACTACCCCCTGATGATGGCGGCCTGGAAGATGGCCCCGGTGCTCGCCGCCGGCAATACGGTGGTGCTCAAGCCCTCCGAGCAGACCCCCCTCACCGCCCTGCGCCTGGCGGAGCTCGCCAGCGAGCTCTTCCCCCGTGGCGTCATCAACATCGTCTGCGGCCGGGGCGAGAGCGTGGGGGCGCCGCTGGTGGAGCACCCGCTGGTGCGCATGGTGTCGCTGACCGGTGACATCGCCACCGGCCAGAAGATCCTGCAGAGCGCCGCCCGTACCATGAAGCGCACCCACCTTGAGCTGGGGGGCAAGGCGCCGGTCATCATCTTCGACGATGCGGATCTGGAGGCCGTGGTGGCGGGCATTCGCACCTTCGGCTTCTACAACGCCGGCCAGGACTGCACCGCCGCCTGCCGCATCTATGCCCAGGGCAAGATCTACGACAAGTTCGTCGCCGCCATGACCGAGGCGGTGGCCTCCATCAAGGTGGGCGGTCCGCGCGAGGAGGGGGTGGAGATGGGGCCACTCATCTCTGACCGGCAGCGCAACCGGGTGGCCAGCTTCGTGGAGCGGGCCCAGAGCAGCGGTCACGTGGAGGTGACGGCGGGGGGCAAGATCCGCCCAGGCAACGGCTTCTTCTTCGAGCCGACCCTGATCGCCCACGCCCGTCAGGAGGATGAAATCGTGCGCCGGGAGGTGTTCGGCCCCGTGGTGTCGGTGACCCGCTTCAGCGACGCCGAGCAGGTAGTGCAGTGGGCCAACGACTCGGACTACGGCCTCGCCAGCTCGGTCTGGACCAAGGATCTGAGCCTTGCCAGCAAGGTGGCCAGCCACCTGCAGTACGGCTGCACCTGGATCAACACCCACTTCATGCTCACCTCCGAGATGCCCCACGGCGGCATGAAGATGTCCGGCTACGGCAAGGATCTCTCCCTCTACGCCCTAGAGGACTACACGGTGCCGCGGCATATCATGGTGAAGTTGTAGAGACGCTATGGGAGGCGCTCGACCGAACACCTGGCCTGTCACGAGCCCTCCCTGGCCGGGAGGGCTCATTCGTCTTGGAAATACAGTGCATTGCACCGGGCAAGAGAGATGCGGCTGCGCCGCATAAGGCAATGGGGGCACGGTATTGACTCCCCTGACCCTCGCCGAGGCGAGGGGCGCGGCCAACCACCGAGACGCCCCCCGGTTGGGGATTGTCCCTCCCCTCATCCCAGGCCCCATAATGGCCGCTCATTGGAGGAGGCCTTCATGTTTATCCTTGAGACCGAACGCCTGAGGCTGCGCGATATGCGCCTCGACGACGAGGCAGCCTTCGTGACCATCATCCAGGACGAGCGCTATCAGCGCTTCTACAGCGAGGAGGATGGCCGGGCGCAGAAGTACCGGGAGCTGACCCGACTGTTTGTCGAGCAGGCCGGCGAGCGCCCCCGGCGCGCCTATCAGCTGGCGATAGAGCATAAGGCGACGAATGCCCTGATCGGCACAGTCTGCCTGCGTCTGGAGAGTGATCAGCAGGCCTCGATGGGGTGCGGCATGGCGCGCCACAGCCAGGGACGCGGACTGATGCAGGAGGCGGCCTCGGCCCTGACGGGCTTCGGGTTTGCATCGCTCGGGGCGCACCGTATCTATGCCGAGACCCTGTCCCGGAACCGGGCTGCCATACGGCTCTGCTCCTCGCTCGGGATGCGCCAGGAGGCGCACTTTCGCGAGCATCGCTACTTCAAGGGGCAGTGGTGGGGCACAGTAGTGTTTGCCCTGCTGCGAAGCGAATGGTCCCATCAGGGCTGCGCGGCGCCCACAGAGCCGGCCACTTGCGGCTCACCCCATCCCCCAACCGGGCCGACTGATGAGTCGGCCTGCCCCCCACAGTGATGACCCACACAGGAAGATGATATGTTGAGCAACCGACACCTTGGCCTTCACGCGTTGAGGTCATCAGCGAGCCGACCAGTGCGCTGGCTGCTGTGGTCCACCCTGCTGATGATCTGCTGTCTCGCGGGAAAGGCCCAGAGCCAGCCACAGACAGACGCCAATCCGACAGGCTACGCCCTGCTCTATACCGGCCCCATCTCGGACCCGGACAGCAACGAGGCAATCGCCGCCGTGGTCAAACAGGCCGGCCTCCCCGTGGTTTATCTCGACAACCTGAGCGATCTCCCGGCCAAGCTGGCGGGCGCCCGTCTGTTTATCATCGGCGGGACCGAAGATGACGTAGAGCCCCTGGTTCATCGGTTCACCCCAGCCATCGCCGGGGCGCTCAAACGCTATCTGAGTCAGGGCGGGCGCTATCTGGGGATCTGCGGCGGTGCCTTTGTCGCTTCTCTGGGTTGGGCCGACGAGGGCAATTATGTGAAGGCGCTCGGTTTGGTGCCGGCCGAGTCAGACGACTACGACGGTGACTTCTCTCCCAAGATCCATGACATTCGCTGGCTCGGGGAGGTGCGCCGCATGTACTACCAGGCCGGCCCCACCTTCGCCCTGCAGCCAGGTACCGAACCGGTGCGTGAGCTTGCCTACTTCGACGATGGCCGGCTCGCCGCCTTAATCGGCGCCTATGGTAAAGGAAAAGTGGCCGTCTCCGGGCCCCATCCGGAAGCCCCCGACAGCTGGAAAGCCGAAGCACAAGATGGCGATACCATGGATACAAACATCCCGCTGGCCGTGCAGCTGGTGCAGGAGCTCCTCTCCGATCGCCCCGTCCTGACACCTCGCTAGCGCCGGCATCAGTTCGCCAGATCCCAGGGACACACCTTGGCCAGCCCCTCCTTGCCACTGCTGGCCAGCGCCTGCTGCACCATCCGCTTGTAGCGATTCTTGATGTGCGCAGGCAGGGCCGGCACCAGCAGGCGTTCGTCAAATTCAGGCAGGGCCTGCGGCGGCAACACGGCCTGCTCCTCCGGGGTCAGCGGGGGGCGGGCCGATCCATTGCTGCCGGAAACCGTCGGTGTGCCCATCAACATGCGGCTCTGCAGGGGTTCGCTCAACAGGAAGTCGATCAGCAGGTAGGCCGCCTTGAGCCTGGCCGGATCATCCCCGACATCCCGCGCAATCGAGAGGGCATCAAGGGCATAGATGGCCCCCTCCCTTACCATGGCGATGCGCCACTGCTGACCGTTTTGCCGATTGCACTCCACCAGCTCCAGCCCCCAGGTGGTGGCCAGGCGCTGATGGCGCAGATCCTCGCACCGATTGGCCTGATTGAACCAGAAGCCCCGGCTCGCCTTGAGCCGCCGGGTCAGTTGCCCTTCAACCTCGTTCTGCAACGGGCTATCGGCCAGCATTTCGCCGCTGGCAAAGAGGGCGGGTGACTTGCCAAGGGAGAGCAGCACGGAGAAGAGCAAGGGCTCAAACTGATCGCAGAAAACCGCAAATTGCCCCTGCCGCGTCGGCTCGGCCAACGCCTGCCAGCTGGTGGGCGGGGTGTTTTCCTGCTTGCTGTCGTAAGCCAGACTGAACATGGCATAGGAGAAGGGCACGGAATAGTTGCGCTCCCCCAACTTGTCATACTCGGTATTCTTGAGGGCCGGCCTCACCTCCTGGTAATGGCGCAAACGGCCAAAGTCGATGGGCAGCAGCAGCTTGAAGAGTGGTTGATGATGCGCCTTGTAGAAGTAGCTGGTCGGCATCACCACGTCGGCACTGCGGGTGCGCAGAGCACGATAGACGCTGTCAAAGTCGGTGAGCAGCGGTTCGATCCGGGTCACTGTCGCCTCCACCCCCTCGCGCTTGGCGTACTCGGCAAATTGCTGTTCATATCCGGCGGGCAGATACCCCCACTCCAGCAGCCTGAGCTGCACCGGGGCAGCCAGGGCCGACCCCATACAACAGCAGGCCAACAAGACGAGACTACGCATGATCACTACTCCCACAACTGGTTCTTCAGGGAGTATAGGCTTCTGTGGAACGGGAAAACGGCAGGCGGCAGGCAGCGGATGGATATCCCCGCGCAATGTATTGAACAGGTAGAATGTGTGCAAGCTGCACGGCACCGACGGCATGGTCGGGCAGGGAAATGAAAGGCGGTCTATCGGAAGAGAGGATCTGTCGCGCTTCGCGGCGCGGGAGTGTGGCGCAGGAGTGCGCTGCGAACTGACCGCGCCGAGGATCTGCCGTATGGCGATCCATGGCAGGCTTGCACCTTTGAGCTCGGTGGCCGGATGGCCGGAGCCGGAGCGGACGCCCGCCAACGACGACAGGGAGGCCTCGGCCTCCCTGTTTTGTCTCGCATGGGGGTCCGGTTGCCCGGGGATCCCTTAGCGCTGACGCCCGCTGCCGATACCGAACGGAATGCGGTAGTCGCTGCTCTGCTCACCCAGGCTCACGGTCAGGTTGCCCTGGGTACGGCTCGGGATCTGCACCTGTTGGCTGCCCATCAGGTTGGCGTGCACGGAGGCAACCACATCACCAGACTCGTCACGAACTTCCAGCATGGGGTTGGCCTTGCCTTCGACGGCAGCGGTGGCGTGCCAGTTCACAAACAGCACACCCGGGACGGCGTTGAAGTCAGCCGGAACGGAAGCCTGGGCAAAACCTGCGGTCATCAGGCCTGCAACGGCCAGCATCTTGATTACGTTTTTCATGTTCATTCACTCTCTTGGTTTCTATGTCATTGCCTGGGCCGACGGCCCCGAATCAATGCATCCATGCAAGAGGTTATTCAAATAGTGTGTAGTTCTTTCACCAACATCAGACCTCCTATTTGAAGGTCTCACAGCCTTGAACGACCAGTTATTTGGCCGCTTGGCGTTCCTGCCTAAGCGTTGAGTGAATATTAAACATCCAGGCTCGTCATTGTTAGCGAGATAAACTGGCCTAGATGTTCAAAAAATCTGAAGTGGCTGTACATCCCGGGTTCAGCCAATGACGGACAAGAAAAAGGGCAGGATAACCTGCCCTTGGTGTTGGAAAGTGCGCGCTGGCCGGTACCACTAGCCACCAGCCAGCTCTGCTGCCGTCATGGGCCGCAGCACCTTGCAGGGATTGCCGGCCGCCACCACGCCCGCCGGCACATCCTTGGTCACCACGGAGCCAGCGCCGATCACGCTGTTGTCCCCAATGGTCACGCCGGGGCAGATGACGACACTGCCACCGATCCAGACGTTGTGGCCGATCCGCACCGGCTTGCCAAACTCCACCCCCTTGATGCGCGGCGCCACCGCCACTGGGTGAGCGGCCGTGTAGATCTGCACCCCGGGCGCCAGCAGCACGTTGTCGCCGATGTGCACCTCGCACACGTCGAGGATGGTGCAGCCCACGTTGGCGTAGAAGTTCTCTCCCACGAAGATGTTGGCCCCGTAGTCGCAAAAGAAGGGCGGGTTGATGGCGCACTCCTTGCCGCGGCCGCCCAGCAGTTCATGGAGCAGGGCATCGCGCGCCGGTTTCTCCTGCCAGTGGGTGTTGAAGGTGTGATAGAGCCTGCGGCAGCGCTCGCGCGCGGCTTTGAGCTCGGAGTCGCCCGCATCATAGGGCTCCCCTGCCACCATCTTCTGCCACTCGGGGCCGCGCACCGCCGCCTTCATCATCACCTCGCTCATCGCCTACTCCACCAGCCAGATCAGGGATTCATAAGGGCGCAGCATACAGGATTGCGGCCGGGCCGGGCTATCCGGGTAGTTGCCAAGCAGCAGACGCCCCTTGCCGGTGGCCAGCTCCTCCGGCAGTGCGAAGCTGATCGGCTCGCCGTAGAAGTTGCTCACCACCAGCAGGGTCTGACCGTTGGCGCGGCGGGCATAGGCCCAGATCTGCGGGTGCCCCGCCAGCAGCTCCTGATAATCCCCGTGAGTGAAGATGGGATGACTCTTGCGCAGGCGGATCAAATCCCGGTAGTGCCAGAACACCGAGTCGGTGTCGGCCAGCGCCGCCTCGGCATTGATCGCGGGATAGTTGGCGGCGGGCTTGAGCCAGGGGATGCCGGCCGTGAAGCCCGCATTGGCCGCAGCGCTCCACTGCATGGGCGTGCGGGAGTTGTCGCGAGACTTGGCGCCAAGAATGGCCAGGATCTCGGCCTCGCTCATCCCTTCGGCCTGCTTGATGGCGAAGATGTTGCGGCTCTCCACGTCCTGATAGTCATCGATGCGCTGATAGTCAGGGTTGGTCATGCCGATCTCCTCCCCCTGATAGATGTAGGGGGTGCCCTGCAAGCCGTGCAGTGTGCTGGCCAGCATCTTGGCCGCTACCACTCTATGTTCGCCCTCGTCACCGAAGCGGGAGACGATGCGCGGCTGGTCGTGGTTGCACCAGAACAGCGCCGACCACCCCTTGCCGTGCATGCCGCTCTGCCAGTGGTTGAAGATGCGCTTGAGTTCGAGGAAATCGAACGGCGCCTTGGTCCACTTGTCGCCATTGGGGTAGTCCACCTTGAGGTGGTGGAAGTTGAACACCATGGAGAGCTCGGAGCCATCCAGCGCGCCATAGCGCTGGCAGTGCTCCAGACTGGTGGAGGACATCTCCCCCACCGTCATGGCGCCCACCGGGGCGAACACGTCGCGGCTAACATCCTGCAAAAATTCGTGGATGCGCGGCCCGTCGGTGTAGAAGCGGCGGCCATCGCCACTGTCGTCGCTCGGGAAGCGCTGATCCTTGGAGATGAGGTTGATGACATCGAGGCGGAAACCGTCCACTCCCTTCTTGGCCCAGAAGTGGATGATGCTTTTGACCTCGGCGCGCACGGCCGGGTTCTCCCAGTTGAGATCCGCCTGCTCGCGGGCAAACAGGTGCAGGTAATACTGGCCGGTGGCCTTATCCAGCTCCCAGGCGCTGCCGCCAAACTTGGATTGCCAGTTGTTCGGCACACCACCCTCCACCGGGTCTTTCCAGATGTAGTAGTCGCGGTAGGGGCTGTTCTTGTCCCCCAGCGCCGACTTGAACCAGGCGTGCTCGGTGGAGGTGTGGTTGACCACGATGTCCATCACGATCCGAATGTCGCGCGCGTGGGCGGCGGCCAAGAGCGCCTCGAAGTCGGCCATGGTGCCGTAGGCGGGATCAATATTCAGGTAGTCGGCGATGTCGTAGCCGTTGTCCACCTGCGGCGAGACGTAAACCGGGGTCAGCCAGAGGGCGTCGACGCCGAGGGTCTTGAGATAGTCGAGGCGGGCCATGATCCCCTTGAGATCGCCAGTGCCGCGCGCGCCACTGTCCTGAAAGCTTTTGGGGTAGATCTGGTAAATCACGGCGCTTTGCCACCAGGGTGTTTGGCTCATGGGTCTTGCTCTTGTCTCGAATGAAAAAGGGAGAGGGCGACCCCGGCGGGTCGCCCTGATGCGTGGAGTCAGGCGCTGGCTTGAGCCAGCTTGCCGGCCGCCTGCTGGCGCTGGTAAACCAGCAGAGTCAGCACGATAGGCACAACGATGGCCACCAGCATGGCGATGGCATAGACGGCCCAGTATTGCGGCTGGATGGAGAGGATGCCCGGCAGGCCCCCTACCCCGATGCCGTTGGCCATTACCCCGGCGAAGCCGCAGATGAGGGCCGCAAGGCTCGAGCCCACCATGGCGCACAGCATGGGGAACTTGTACTTGAGGTTGATGCCGTACATGGCCGGCTCGGTCACCCCCAGATAGGCGGAGATGGCGGCAGGCACCGAGATTTCCCGTTCGTTCTCCTTGCGGCTGATCAGGATGATGCCGACCACCGCAGACGCCTGGGCGATATTGGAGAGGGCGATCAGCGGCCAGATCGGGGTGCCACCCATGCTCTGCATCAACTGCAGATCCACCGCGTTGGTGGTGTGGTGGATGCCGGTGATGACCAAGGGCGCGTAGAGGAAGCCGAACAGAGCAGCGCCGATGGGGGCAAAGGAGCCAGTCATGGCGGCCTTGGCGGCAAAGCCGACGCCGTCACCCAGCCAGCGACCGAACGGACCGATAAAGGCGTGGGCCACGATCACCGCCAGCAGCAGGGAGATGAAGGGAACTATGACCAGGTAGAGGTAGGCCGGAATGATCCGCTTGAGATTGGTCTCCACCCAGGCAAGGAAGACACCCGCCAGCAGGGCCGGGATGACCTGCGCCTGATAACCCACCTTCTGGATGACGAACAGACCAAAGTCCCACACCTCGGGAGTCTGCTGGCCGATGCCGTAGGCGTTCATCAGCTGCGGGGAGACCAGGGTGATACCGAGCACGATACCCAGGATCTCGGAGCCGCCCATCTTCTTCACCGCAGACCAGCAGACGCCCACCGGCAGGAAGTGGAAGATGGCCTCACCCAGCAGCCAGAGGAAGGCGTGCACCTGAGCCCAGAACTGGCTGATCTCGGTGAGGGTATGAGTGCCATCGTCGAACATCTTGATGTCGCCGATGACGTTGCGAAAGCCCAGGATCAGACCGCCGGTGATGATGGCCGGCAGCAGCGGCACGAAGATCTCCGCCAGGTGGGAGATGCCCCGCTCCAGCGGATTCATGTTCTGGCGCGCCGCCTGCTTGGCGGCCTCCTTGCTGCCGCCGCTGACGCCGATCTCTTCGGTCAGCGCCTTGTACCACTGCTCCACCTCGTTGCCGATGACCACCTGGAACTGGCCACCCTGGGTGAAGCTTCCCTTCACCGCCGGTATGGTTTCGATGGCCTTGCTGTCGGCCTTGGCCGGATCGTTGAGGACGAAGCGCAACCGGGTCAGGCAGTGGCTGACGGTTGCGATGTTCTCCTTGCCACCGATCTTGTCGATGAGCGTGGCCAGATGTTGTGCGTTGATCTTGGACATGAGCCTTCCCTCTGTGACTCCATTGATATTGGTCTGCGTCGCCCTTTTGGGCCAGTCTGTGGGCCCGAGCGTTTTTGGTATCGTTCCCATTTAGCATGCCGCCAATTGGTCACGATCAAAATGGGAACGTTCCCAATTCGTGGTCGAGGTCACAAAAAGCGCGTTTTTTGTGCGGCGCTAGGTGATGGAGTTCACAAAGAGCGGCAGGGAGCTATGGTCGCCAGCGGACGCTGATCCTGCTCGATCTGGCCGAGCAGCTGGCGCGCAGCCTGCTCGCCTGCCCCCTTGTAGCCGAGATCCAGGCTGAGGGCGTTGGGGAAGAGAAAGGTGAGCATGGGGTTGTTGCCAAGACCGGTCACCAGCACCTCGCTGCGCCCCTGCTCCTGTAGGTACTTGGCGGCACCTATGGCCAGGGTGTCGCTGGCGCAGACCAGGGCACCCGTGGTCGGGGTGAGCAGTTCCCCCGCCAGCCGGTAGCCGCTCTGCAGGCTGAGATCGCCGAGGGCGCTGCGCGCCGTCAGCCCCTGTTCGGCGCAGTAGCCGAGGTAGGCATCGAGCCGGCGCTGACCGGTGGTGAGGTCGGCGGTGTCCACCCCCAGGTAAGCAATCTCGCGAATGCCGCGGTTAGCGAGCTGGTCCAGCATGGTGCGCACCGCACCGGCATCGTCGAAACAGACCGAGGAGAAGCCGGGATGATCGCGAGCCACCAGCACCAGCTTCTCCCTGAGCGGCGCCATGGCGGCATAGTCCAGGTCGTTGAAGGCGAACAGAATGATGCCATCCACCCCGCGCCGCTCCAGCACCGCCAGATGCTCCTGCACCTTGGCAGGGGAGAACTTGCTCTCCATCAGCACGGCGTCGTAGCCGCGCCGGTAGAGGGTCTCCAACATGCCGCGCACCGCCTGGTTTTCCGAGCTGGAGTCGAGCCGCGAGACGATGATCCCCACCACCTGCTGGCTCTGGCTGCGCATGGCCCGCGCCGACTTGCTCGGCACGAAGCCGTGCTCGGCGATGATCTGCTCCACCCGCTCGCGGGTCGCCTGCTTCACCTTGGGATCCTGGTTGAGCACCCGGGAGACGGTCGACTTGCCGACACCACTGAGTCGGGCGATATCGAGGATGGTCAGTTTTTTGTCCATGAAGTGGCTCACAGGGGCTCGGCGGTGGAATTGCCCACATTGTTGTGATTAACCCCTGTGAATACAAGCCCATGGCGTTAGAATGCCCTTTTGGCGCCGGCGCATGCCGTGCCACCCGCCATCGCACAGGACGCGCATCATGGGTCTATTCGCCAGTCTGCTTCAATCTCTCTCCGTCACGGGCCCCGCCTATCGCACAGGAGATCCATCATGACTCTGTTGGCCAGTCTGCACTTCTCCCTCTCCATCACGGGCCCCATCTGCGTGGTGCTGCTGCTCGGCATCTGGCTCAAGCAGCTGGGCCTGCTGCCGGACAGCTTCGTCGAGTCCGCTTCCCGCCTGGTGTTCCAGGTCACCCTGCCGGCGCTCCTGTTTCTCAGCATGGTGCGCACCGATTTCTCCACCATGCCGAGCCCCTGGCTCATCGTCTACGGCCTGCTCGGCACCCTCGCCGGCTTTCTGGTGCTGGAGCTGCTGGCGGCCCGCTTCATCCCCGAGCGGCGCCAGCGCGGCATCTTCGTGCAAGGGAGCTTTCGCGGCAACATGGGGATCATGGGGCTGGCCTATGTGCAGAACGCCTATGGCGCCGAGGGGATCGGCGCCGCCGCCCTGCTGGTGGGCTCGGTCACCGTGCTCTACAACGTGCTTGCGGTGATCACCCTGACCCGCAGCCTGGGGGGCAGCAAGGGGATCAAACCGATCCTCAGGGGGATCGCCAAAAACCCGTTGATCATCGCCATCCTGGCGGCCCTGCCGTTTGGCCTGCTCGGCATCGAGCTGCCCCAGCTGGTGATCACCACGGGCAACTACTTCGCCAACATGACCCTGCCGCTGGCGCTGCTCTGCACCGGCGCCAGCCTCAACCTCAAGGCCCTGCGCGGCGGTGCCCTGCTGACCGGCTGGGCCACCGCCAACCGGCTGCTGTGCATCCCGGTGCTGCTGGTGATGGGCGCCTGGGCGCTCGGCTTCAGCCCGCAGGCCCTTGGCATCCTGTTTCTCATCAGCTCCACCCCCACCGCCGCCGCCAGCTATGTGATGACCCGCGCCATGGGGGGCGACAGCGCCCTGGCGGCCAACATCATCGCCACCACCACGCTGGGCTCGCTCGTCACCACCAGCCTGGGGGCCACCCTGATGAACTACCTGGGGCTGATGGGCTAGCCAGCAGCAAACGTGCTGACCCTCACCCCTTCATCATCCCCTTGACCTTGCCGCGGGCGGCAGCTTTACGCTGACTCTCAATCAACAGAGGAGATATCCCATGACCATCGAACTCACCGTCTCCGGCATGTCCTGCGGTGGCTGCGCCGCCAGCCTGCAAAAAGCCCTGCTGGCCCAACCCGCCGTCAGCAGCGCCAGCGTCGACTTTGCCAGCAGCAAGGCCGTCATCGAGAGCGAGCTGAGCAAGGACGAGCTGATCGCCCTGATCGAAACCAAAGGCTTCTCGGCGAGTTAAATTATCTCCATATAGGTATGAAACAGGTTAAAATTCTGTACCCAGCTGTTTTTTGGTGAGAGTCATCACAAACCCCTGCAACAGAAAGCGCAAACTTGCTGCAATTTTTATCACCCAGAAGGAATTGCAGCATGACTCTCCCGATCCGCAAAACCCTGCTCGCCGCCGTCCTCGGCCTGACCCTCTCCCCGATGGCCATGGCCCTGCCCAACGTCCATATCCTGGCCACCGGCGGCACCATTGCCGGGGCGGGGCAGTCCGCCACCCAGTCCAACTACGAGGCCGGCAAGGTGGCCATCGAGACGCTGATCGCCGCCGTGCCCGAGATGAAGAACGTGGCCGACGTGCAGGGTGAGCAGGTGGTGAAGATCGGCTCCCAGGACATGAACGACGAGGTGTGGCTCAAGCTCGCCAAGCGGGTCAACGAGCTGCTGGCCAGGGATGACGTGGACGGCATCGTCATCACCCACGGCACCGACACCATGGAAGAGACCGCCTACTTCCTCAATCTGACCGTCAAGAGCGACAAGCCGGTGGTACTGGTCGGCGCCATGCGTCCCTCCACCGCCATGAGCGCCGACGGCCCGATGAACCTCTACAACGCTGTGGTGACCGCTTCCGACCCCGCCTCCAAGGGGCGTGGCGTCATGGTGGCGATGAACGACACCGTGCTCGATGCCCGCGACGTCACCAAGACCAACACCACAGGGGTGCAGACCTTCGCCTCCCCCAACTTCGGCCCGCTCGGCTACATCCACAACGGCAAGATCGACTATCAGCGCAGCCCGGCCCGCCAGCACACCAGCAAGACCCCGTTTGACGTGAGCAAGCTCGACAAGCTGCCCCAGGTCGGCATCGTCTACAGCTACGCCAACGCTTCTGCTCTGCCGGCCAAGGCCCTGGTGGATGCCAAGTTCGATGGCATCGTCAGCGCCGGGGTGGGCAACGGCAACCTCTACCACACCCTGTTCGACACCCTGGCTAAGGCGAGCAAGGACGGTATCCGCGTCGTGCGCTCCGCCCGCGTGCCGACCGGCTCCACCACCCTGGATGCCGAGATCGATGACGCCAAGTACGGCTTCGTCGCCGCCGAGACCCTGAATCCGCAGAAGGCGCGGGTGCTACTGATGCTTGCCCTGACCCAGAGCAAGGATCCGGCCCAGATCCAGCGCTGGTTCCAGCAGTTCTGACCGCCCTGCCCGGCATCGGCCGGCAGAGGGAATGACCATAAAAAGGGCGGGATACTATCCCGCCCTTGTTCGTGGCACATCAGCCCATGACCAGCCAGCCGCAGAAGCCAAGATAGATCAGCCCCACCCAGGCGAGCCTGCCCGCCGTCATCCGCTCCCGACTAAACCCCCACCACAACAGCACGACCGCCAGCAGGGTCACCAGCGAGGAGACCATCATGGTGCTGTCTAGCAGCCAGGGGGTGAACAACAGGCAGAACGCCTTGGGAATGGTGCCCTGGATCATCATGGCCCCCGAGATATTGGCCAGCGCCAGCCGGTGCTTGCCCTGCCGCACCCAGATCAGCACGTTCATCAGCTCGGGCATCTCGGTCGCCACCGGGCTCAGTAACAGGGCCGCCAGCACCGGTGAGAGACCGAACAGCTCGCCCATGCTCTCCAACTGGTGAACGAACAGCTGGGCCGCCAGCGCCACCACCACCAGCGCCACCAGGGTCTGCAGCAGCACCTTGCCGAGCGCCGGGATCTCGGCGCCCGGATCCAGCTTGAGGGGCTCTGGCAGCTCGACCTCGTGGCTGTCGGTCTGTTTCAGCTCGCGCCGCACATAGACCAGATACACCAGCACGAACAGCGGGGCCAGCCAGGTTTTACCGGTGAAGGCCACCATGCCGAGCAGCACGGCCAGCAGGAAGATGCCGACGAACCAGGCCTGGTCTCGCCCTATCTCCCGTTGCACCTCGCCATCGATGGCCCTGTGCTCCCGGCTCATGCACAGCAGCAGGGTCACGCCGACGGCGGCATAACCTATGGTGGCCAACACCAGCGGGCCGCCGAGGGCGGCACCTATGCCTATCTGCTGCTGAGCGGGGGCATCCCCCATCAGCAAGGCGGTCAGGGTGACGATGCATTCGGGCAGGGCCGTGCCGAGGGCCGCCAGCAGGGAGCCGGTGGCACTCTGGGATAACTTGAAGTGGTGGCCGGTCCATTCGATGCCATTGACGAAATATTCGCAGGCCAGATAGATGGTGACGGCAGAGAGCAGAAATAACAGCAGGGTGATCAGCATGATGAGTAACCGCCAGGCGAGCAGAACAACCAATGGACCCGATATGGCTCGCCCGGCTGGCTTGCATATCGAGGCCAAAGGTCTTGCAGAGCGATGGATACCATCGCCGCCCATGCCATGGATCTGAAGATCCAAGAATGTTGACATGAGCCCTGCCCGGATCACGGGCGGGTTGCTACTCCCCTATGACAGTGCGGGCTTTTTACCAAGTTGACCGCCACCCCACAAGGCAAACTAATGATCATTGACTCAACAAGTTGTAAGGGAATGTAACCGTCCACCCACCGGCTTTGCCATCCGGATCCACTCCAATGCCGGTAAGCTCCTCGCCTTGGCACACCGTTTGCTTTGAGATGACTACTGTCCACACTGATTTGGGAAGGGTGAACGATGAAACGGTGGATCCAACATTTCTATCAACTGAACCGCCTCAACTGGCTGATGGTCTGGCTGCTGCTCTGCTGCAGCATCATTCTGCTGTTTCCGGCCGGTTTGATGCAGGGCGCCGTCAGCCAGTGGGCCGCCACACACGCCGCCTGGCTCGGGGTCGGCATGCTGATCGCCATCTCCTACTTCTGCAGTCAGGGCTTCCTGATCGCCTGGGAGTGGGCCTGTGACGAGTGGCAGTCGCGCCGCCAGCAGGATCAGCTGGCCCAGATGATCTCCTTCCTCGACTTCAACGAGAAGGCGGTGCTGCGCGAGTTCGTGCTGCAACGTAAAAGCGTCATAAACTTGCCGATCACCGAGCCCGCCGTCAAAAACTTGATGGATGCCGGTGTGCTCACCTACGCCTATGGCAAGCCGGCCCGGGAGAAAGAGGACGAGAACCAGATCCGCGCCCTGATGATCGCCCTGCCGGCCCGGCCGCTGCTCACCTACAAGGTGCTGGGGCTGTCGCGCGGCAAGATGAGTGACGAGCAGGTGGAGCAGATCATGAACGCCAGACCCAAGTTCGCACAGAAAAGCTTCCAGCGCTGATCGTCGTTCCCGCCAATAAAAAGAGCCGGCCCTGTGGCCGGCTCTGTCGTTTCTGCCCCGTTACTGGGTTCTGGCCTTGAGATACCCGGCGTAGTCGGGGATCTGCACGCTGAACGCCTGGCGCATGTGGGGGCTGTCCATGATGAAATCGGCCGTCGCCTCGTTGGTGGCGACCGGGATGTTCCAGACTGCCGCGAGGCGCAGCAAGGCCTTCACGTCCGGATCGTGGGGCACCGCATTGAGGGGATCCCAGAAGAAGATCAGCACGTCGATCTTGCCCTCGGCTATCAGGGCGCCAAGCTGCTGGTCGCCCCCCATGGGGCCGGAGAAGAGACAGGTGATGGGCAGCTGTGCCTGCTTGCCGAGCATGGTGCCTGTGGTGCCGGTGGCGTAGAGGTGGTGGAGCTTGAGCTCCTCCTTGCGCCGCATCACCCAGTTCAGCAGAGGGGTTTTCATGTTGTCGTGAGCCACCAGCGCCACTCGCTTGTGGGGCGCCATCTCACGGGCGATCTGTTCCATGGACATCATCCGTAGCATTGTTGTTTGAATAGAGCCGTATCCTAATCGAAAGCGGCGCCCGTTGCCTTGCCGGGCGCCGTAACTGTGATCACTTCGACTGTTCAATCCACTGCTTGTTCTTCTGCTCCAGCACCGAGATGGGCAGCATGCCGTATTCCAGTACATGGTGGTGGAACGCCTTGAGGTCAAAGCCTGCGCCCAGCGCCTGCTCAGCCGACTCCCGCATCCGGATCAGCGCCAGCTGGCCCGCCTTGTAGGAGGTCGCCTGGCCGGTGTAGGCCATGTAGCGCGGCACCTCGGAACTGATGTCCCCGTCCCCCAGCGCCGAGTTCTCCTTCATGTAGCTGGCGGCCTGGTCGTGGTTCCAGCCATACCAGTGGATGCCGGTATCCACCACCAGCCGCATCGCCCTCAGCATCTCCTCGTTGAGGCGGCCGAAGTACTGCAGCTGGTTGTTGAAGGCGGACGATCCCTCGACCTTCACGTCTCCCACCGCTGGATCGTAGAGACCGCGCCCCTGATAGAGCCCCATGTCGTGATCCGCCAGGTATTCGGTGTAGAGTGCCCAGCCCTCCGCATAGGCGGTGTAGGAGGCGTTCGCCACGTACTGCGGGAAGTCGGGATCCTTGGCGGCCAGCTCCTGGGCGATGGTGATCTGGAAGTGGTGACCCGGCGCCGCCTCGTGGGCCAGCAGGGTGCTGATGTTCCAGCTCTGCAGACCATAGGGGTAGTAGGTGTTGAGGAAGAAGCGCCCCTTGCGGCCCGTCTGCGGGTTGCCGTCCTGATACCAGGCCACCCCGCCGTATGGCGCGTCCTTATAGGAGACAGGCACCACCTCGTAATCCAGCTTGGGAATGGTGCGCTCGGCATCGAAGAAGTCCGGCAGCACCAGCGCGGCCTTGCTCTTGAAGGCGTTGTACTCCTGTAGTGCCCGCTCGTGCTCGGCCAGCGCCTGCTGCTGCGACCCGCTCAAGGTCGCACCGGCAACGTTGCCGGGGTTGAGGCCGGCCGACCAGACCGCCAGCGGGTTCTGATAGAAGAAGGCCGGCTCGTTCAGGTAGCGGAAGAAGGCGTAGATCTGGCCGCTCTGCTTGCTATGGGCCACGTCGTCGCTGTCGCACTTGCCGACGGTATGGCACACCTTGACCATGGCGCCGAAGATCCGCGCCACCTCGCTCAGCCCCAGCTCATGCACCTGCTCCGGCGTCATGTCGGTGGTGGTGTGCTTCTTCAGCAGCCAGCGATACCAGTCGCGCCCGTTGGTCATGCCGCAGAAGCCGTCGTCGCACTCACCGCTGCCAAGGCGCACCGCATAGGCGCCGCCATGCTGGTAATCCAGGTAGTCGCGCAGCGCCAGATAGCGGCCGTTGATGCTGTCCAGCACCCCCTTGTACTCGGTGCGCAGCGCCTCGTCCGCCTCTCCCGGCAGCTGCTGCCAGCCGAGGTAGGAACCGGCGATCGCCTCGCCCTCCAGCTTGCTGTCGAGCTGGGCCAGCAGCCGGTCCACCAGCTCGTCTGGCAGGGTATTGCCCTGGGCGCTGCCCAGTTCGAACTGGTGCTTCACCTCGGCAAGGTAGCCGTCATAGGCCTTGAGCCAGCTGAGGTGCTCCTGATACCAGGCCAGTGGTGCGGTTGCGGCCCTCGCCTTGCTGGCCACAACCGGTGCCGCTGCCGGGCGATCGATGTCGCGCCGCCAGGTGGCATCCCCCGGCGCAACCCGCTCGGCCGAACTCTGCTCGAAGTAGTCGAAGCCGGGCTCGACGGTGCGGGCAGCTTTGCCGCTGGCCGGTGCGGCCCCCACCTCATCGGCCAGATCAACCACCCGGTTGCTGAAGTGGTGGATCGGGATCTGGGACTGGGGCAGATCGTAACCGGTCAGGTTGATCTGCAGATCCCAGCGGATCATGTCGTAGAACAACCTATCACGTTCGCTCAGCACGCTCACGTCCAGGGCATCCAGCCGCTTGAGCAGGGCGCTGTCGAGGGTCTTGCGCTTGGCGATGCTGGCGGCATCGATGGCAAAACCGTAGGGGTCGAGCGCCTGGCTCTCGCGCAGGGCCTCGTCCATGGTCTGCATCAGGTAGGTCTTGGTGGCGGCGGGATCCGCCGGCGCGTTGGAGCTGTTGTCATTGCAGGCAGTAAGCGAGAGTGCGATGGCACAAGCCAGCGCCAGTTTGTTGGGCAAGAAGTGCATGGTGTAGTCCTTTAACCGTTGTTATTGTTTGCCCCCGAAAAGGGGTTCCAATAGTGCACCTCTCTCGCTCGCTTTTTTGCGACATGATTAACAAAAATAAGCTTACTTTTCATGATGATAAGGCCCATGAAAAGCTATGCAGACGGACATTAAAAAACCCGCCTGAGCGGGTTTTTTAATCGTTTTTTCATGCCATAACTATTCAGGACGAGCCGTGATGCAGCTGGGACTGCTGATAGTTCTCCAGCCCGATGCGATCGATGAGATCGAGCTGGGTCTCCAGCCAGTCCACGTGCTCCTCTTCATCTTCCAGAATATCCTGAAACAGGTCGCGGCTGATGTAGTCCTGCACCGACTCGGCATAGGCGATGGCCACCTTCAGATCCGGGATGGCATCCATCTCCAGCGACAGGTCACAGCGCAGCATCTCCTCCACCGTCTCGCCGATGCGCAGCTTGCCCAGATCCTGCAAGTTGGGCAGCCCTTCCAGAAACAGCACCCGCTTGACCAGCTCGTCGGCGTGTTTCATCTCATCGATGGACTCGTGATACTCCTTGTGCCCGAGCGCCTTGAGGCCCCAGTCATCATAGATGCGGGCATGCAGAAAATATTGGTTGATGGCTATCAGCTCATTGGCCAGCACCTTGTTGAGGTGGGCGATGATCTTGGGATCTCCTTTCATCGACAGTGCTCCTTGGTTCGTGCCTGAGGCTTAGATCCTTAGAGCTTAGTCCAGAAAGATGACAACAGGAGGTCCGGCGAGCTTGCTCGCCAGTGGGAAGGGATTGAAAAGACGGGCCGGTTTTGCCGGCGACGAGCTCTGCTCAGGCCACCTCGTAGTAGAGCGGCGCCTGATCCAGCTCGGCCTTGTCGAGTTCGGCGGCGATGATCTCCATGGTCATGCGCACGCATTTGCCACACTGGGCGCCGACGTCGAGCGACTGCTTGAGCTGGCGAAACTCGGTCTTGCCTGCCTGTACCGCCTTGCGGATCTGGGAATCTGTAATGCCGCGGCACAAACAGACGTACATAGTGTTTACCTCATGCTGGATTGCCATGAAATCTAAATGAGAATGGTTCGTAGTGCAAATAACGATTGGTAATAAGATCCCCGCTTGCCAGCCATCAACCCCTTGGTGACAATGCCCTGTCACTGAGGGAAACATCATGCTCAAGAAACTGTTCACTGCCCTGTTTGGCGGCCAGCCCGCTCCCGCCGCCGAAGTCACCCCCACCGAATATGCCGGCTACCTCATCTATCCCGAGCCCATGGCCGAAGGGGGTCAGTATCGGCTGGCGGGCCGCATCACCAAGGAGCTGGACGGCGTGCTGCAGACCCACCGTTTCATCCGCTCCGATCTGTTTGCCAACCCCGCCGATGCGGAGCGCTTCATGGTGCAGAAGGCGCACACCTTCATCGACCAGATGGGGGATCGCATGTTCGAGCCCCGCAAACCGGCCGACAGCGCCGCCTCATGATGCCGGCTGCGCTCGACGAGTTGCGCCAGGCGCTGGCCCGCGCCGGTGAACGGCGGCTGATCTGGCTGGAAGGTGACGAGGCCGATTGCATCGCCCGAGCCGAGGCGCTGCTAAGCGGCATCAGCTACTGGCTGGGAGATGGCCCGAGCGAGCACAACCCGCAGCCGGCAGCCAAGGCGCTGCAGCGACTCGGTCAGGAGTGCGACACGCTTGTGTTTAATGCGTTCAGCGGTTTTCACCCCGATGCGTTCGGGGCGCTGGCGGGCACCTTGCGGGCGGGCGGCCTACTGCTGCTGCTGACCCCGCCGCGAGCCCAATGGCCTGCCTGGCCGGATCCGGACCGGGTTCGGCTGGTGGCACAACCGGAAGATATGGCGCTGGCAGGCCACGGCTTTCTCGCCCGGCTGGTGCGACTGCTGGCGGGCGACCCTGCCCTCGAGCTGACGCCCCCTGCCACGCCGACCCCGTGGCAGCCGGTTGGGCCAGCGCAGCCATTGAGCAGCGATCAGGCCCGCGCCCTGCCCGCCATCCACAAGGTGTTGCACGGTCACCGCCGCCGCCCGCTGGTGTTGAGCGCGGATCGAGGCCGCGGCAAGAGCAGCCTGCTGGGGCTGGCCGTCGCCGAGCTGCTGCGCCAACAACCCGACCTGCAGATCCTGGTGACGGCCCCCTCCCAGGCTACGGTCGCCACCCTGTTTGCCCACGCAGCTCTCGCCCTTGAAGATGCGCCGCAACTGCTGGCAGGGCTCAGCTACTGTTCGCCGGATCGGCTGGTGCACGAGCCGTTGCAGCCCGATCTGCTGCTGGTGGACGAAGCCGCCGCCATTCCCACCCCGCTGCTGGAGGCCATGCTGGCCCGGCACGGTCGCATCGTCTTCGCCACCACAGAACATGGCTACGAGGGCACCGGGCGCGGTTTTCACCTGCGCTTCAAGCGGGTACTCGATCGCGAGACACCCGGCTGGCAGGAGATCCACCTGGCCGAGCCGATCCGCTGGAGCAGCCGGGATCCGCTGGAGCCGCTGGTTTTCCGACTGCTCGGCCTCAACGCCGAGGTCGAGACGCCGCCAGCGCCCACCCAGCCTGGCTGGCGCCGGCTCGAGCAGGATGCACTGGCTGCCGACGAGGGGCTGCTCCATCGGGTGTTCGGCCTGCTGGTGCTGGCCCACTACCAGACCACACCGAGCGATCTACGCTACCTGCTGGAGAGCCCCGCCCTCGACATCCACCTGCTGGAGCAGGGTCCGCATCTGCTCGGGGTGGCGCTGGTGGCCCGGGAAGGAGAGATAGATCCTGAGCTGGCCGAGGCGATCTGGGCCGGCCGACGCCGTCCGCGCGGTCATCTGCTGCCCCAGTCGCTGCTGACGCACGCCGGCTTCAAGACCGCAGGTGCGCGCAGCTACGCCCGGGTGATGCGCATCGCCATCCATCCGGCGCTGCATCGCCACGGGCTGGGGTCGCTCCTGCTGGCCCATCTCGAACAGCATTATCAGGCGGCAGGGCTCGACTATCTGGGCTCCGCCTTCTCGGCCAGCGCCGACTTGTTGCCATTCTGGCACAAGGCCGGGCTCAGGGTGCTGCGCATCGGCCTGCAGCGGGATGCCGCCAGCGGCAGCCACGCTGCCCTGCTGCTCAAGGCGCTGCAACCGGCTCGCACCGCCGAGCTGGCCGACTGGCACCAACGCTTCGTGCGCCAGCTGCCCACCCTGCTGGCGGGCGAGCTGAAAACCCTTGAATCCGAGCTGGTGTGGCAGTGCCTGCAGGATGCGGAGGCCAGCTCGAGCGGGCTCGATGCCTTTGATAAGGATGAGCTGGCCTGCTTTGCCCACCACCACAAGCCGTTCGAGCTGTGCCAACCCAGCCTGCAACGCTGGCTGGCGGGCAACCTGACGAAACTGGCACAGCTTGACCCCGCCGAGCGGCAACTGCTGATCGCCACCATCTGGCAATATGCCGACTGGGGAGCGCTGGCGGCCAGGCTGCAACTGGCGGGCAAGCCGGCGGTCATCAAGGCGCTGCGCGGCCTGCTGGCCCGGCTGTTGCCGCCCGCTACCACTCGATAGGCTCGCCTCGCCAGTCGAGGTAACTCAGCTCGCCATCCGCTGTCAGCCGCGCCATCAGCGTCACCAAATGCGAGGCAGCCTGTTGCGGGCTGTGCAGGCTGCCGGCGGCCAAGTTGCCGTGAAACGGTCGCGAGAGCGCGGTATCCACCGTGCCCGGATGAAACGCCAGCAACTTGACGCCGGGCGCCCGTCTGGCGAGCTCGATGGCGGCACACTTGAGCAGCATGTTGAGGGCCGCCTTGGCGGCGCGATAGCCATACCAGCCCCCGGCACGGTTGTCGCCGATGCTGCCGACCCGGGCACTGAGCACCGCCAGGGTACAGGGGCTCGACCCCAGCAGGGGCAGCAGCTGGCTGATCCAGCGCAGCGGCAGCAGGGCGTTGGTCTGGTAGAGCTGGGTCATGGCCTCGAGGTTGAGCACCTCGAGCCGCTTCTCCGGCCGGATGCTTCCCTGCTGCAGCAGGCCGTTGCAGATCACCAGCCAGCGAGGCCTCGGCGCCAGCTCGCCGATACGGGCCACCACCTCTGCCAGCTGTTCATCACTGTAATCGCAGCGCAGCCAGTGCAGCTTGTGGCTATTGACCCCCGCCGGTTGCGGCTGGCGACTGACGGCGATGACGGGCGCGGCGCCCGCCGCCAGCCAGTGCTCGACCAGGGCGCTTCCCAGCCCTCCGCCGGCGCCGATCACCACGACACTCTCTTCCATGACGAGCCCCCTTGTGGCGAGTGTGATGGCCTTCTCCATCGCCCCGCGCTTTTCCTGATAGGCTGATACGCGCCTTCCAGCCTGCGGGATCAAGCGGTTATGGAGGCGATCTTGTGTGGATCCCGCCGTCGTCGGCGGATCCATTCCTATACTGAGGGAAAACCGCAGCGGGTGCTGCCAGCGCAACCAGAAGCACGAGAGTGACCATGATGTCCAAAGACGGGGAAGAGCGTAAATCCATCCTGACCGAGAGCGGCACCAACGAGCTCGAGATCATCGAATTCCACCTCAAGAAGCAGCTGCCCGATGGCCGCGAGAAAATAGCCTACTACGGCATCAACGTCGCCAAGGTGCGCGAGGTGATCCGGGTGCCGGAAACCACCGACTACCCCAACGCCCAGCGTCACATGGTGGGGGTCTTCTCCCTGCGCGAGCGGCTGATCCCGCTGGTGGATCTGGCCGGCTGGCTTGGTATCAAAACCAACCCGGACAACAGCAACAAGGTGGTCATCGTCACCGATTTCAACAAGATGGCGAACGGCTTCCTCATCGACAGCGTCAGCAGGATCCACCGGGTCTCCTGGGAGGATGTGGAGTCCCCCAGCCAGTTCCTGGAGGCGGGCGAGAATGACTGCGTGGTGGCGGTGGTCAGGCGCGACGGCAACCTCATCATGATCCTCGACTTCGAGAAGATCATCGCCGACATCAACCCCGAGCTGAGCATGGAGAAGTACGATGTGACCCAGGATCGCAAGGTCATCATCGACGATCGCATGATGGCCATGCGCCAGGCCAAAACCATCCTGGTGGTGGACGACTCCGCCTTCATCCGCAAGATGATCGAGACCACCCTGCGCACCGCGGGCTACAACGTGGTGACCGCCAAGGACGGGGGCGACGGGCTGGAGATGCTGATGGAGTTCGATCGTCTGTCGCAGGAGGAGAAGATCCCGGTGGCCGAGTTCGTCAGCGGCATCATCACCGACGTGGAGATGCCCCGCATGGACGGCATGCACCTGCTCAAGCGGCTGCGCGACACCCCCGCCTTCAAGACCATTCCCATCGTCATGTTCTCGTCGCTGATGAGCGATGACAACCGCCAGAAGGCGCTGCAGCTGGGAGCCAACGACACCATCACCAAACCGGAGCTGGGCCGCATGGTCGGCATGATGGACAACTTCCTGCTCGGCATCCCCATTCCCAAACCGGGCAACCTGTGAGGCCGCCGGTCGGCCACGCAAGCAAAAGGGCGCCGAGGCGCCCTTTTGCTTGCGTGATGGATCAGCCCAGCCAGAGATAGAGCTGGTGAGCCGCCACCCCGGCACACAAGCCACCGACGGTGTGGGCCACGATGGCGCGGGAGGTGAGATGACGATAGCCGAGTGCATCCAGCATGGCAGTGTGGGTGCTCAGGAAGCCGCTCCAACACATGCCCATGGCGGTGAACACCGCCACCTCGTTGCCGGTGATCCAGCCCTTGCCGATGAAGGGAGGCACCAGCGACATGGCGGCCCCGACCGCCCCCAGCGAGGTGACCGGGAAGGCTACCAGCTCGGCGTGGGTGAAGCCGAACAGCAGCTCGAACAGCCAGCCCACCTTGGCCGCCAGCACCGGCAGCAGCGCCACCCCCTGGAAGGCCTCGCCGGTATACCCCTGCTCGCCCGGGCCGAAGGTCAGCAGCATCACGAAGGTGCTGATGATGAGCACCCCGGGGATCACCGCCATCCCCAGCTCCACCCCGGACTTGCCACCGTCCAGCAGGGCGTTGAGCACCCGCAGCCATGTAGGCGCCGCCTCCCGGCTCAGGCCGGGTTTGGCCCCCACGCTCGCCACCTCGTCGGCGATCGGGGTCTCCCCCACCAGCGGGCGGATCATCCGCTGCATCAAGCGGGTCGACACCACGGAGCCAATGAGGGCGCCGAGCAGGCCGATCAGCGCCGCGCTGGCGGTGGACTCGCCCCCCGGCAACTGCAGGGTGGCCATGAAGGTCACCACGATCAACCCCATGCCGAAGGCGGTGCCGAAGTTGGTGAGCGAGACCAGCTGCCAGGGGGTGAAGCCCTTGCGAAAGCGGCTGTCTCTGGCGAGGCTGATCACCGCCGGGTTGTCGGAGAAGAAGGTCATCAGGGCCGCCAGTGCGGTGCGGCCCGGCAGCCGGAACACCGGCTTCATCAGCGGCGCCAGCAGCACCTCCAGCAAGCGGATCACCCCGAACTCGCTGAGCAGCTGGCTGAGCGCGCCAGACAGCACGGTAATGCCCATGATGAAGAGCACGGTATTGAGCAGCAGCTGGTGGGCGGTGTTGAACAGGGTGTTGACCAGGGCGGAGAGGCCCATCTGGCTGCCGAGGTAGCCAAACAGGCTGCCGAGGATGGCCAGCACCAATACCGGCTCCAGCCAGCGGCGAAGGGAGGCCGCCCCCTGGTGAGAATCTTTAACTGCTTGATTTTCCATACCAATCCTGAAATCTGTCGCTGTGTGGTGAGTATTGTTGTTATGGCACCCATAAAGCAGGAGCCCTTGTCTTGCGACAAGGGCTCCTTGCATTGATTCTTCTGCCGGGCTCGAGCTGTGCCATGCGGACTGACTGTCCACCACGCTGGCGACTGAACCGGGGAGGAGAAAACGGGTGGCCGGACGATCCTGTCCAGTCTGCCTGTCTCGCGCCAGCGCACCGGCACCACGGCCTGCCTGGCGACGAAACGGGGCGGCAGTATAGCAACTGGGGCCGGTCGGCGAAACAAGGGGCGACCGGAGCGGATTGCCGCTCAGCGCCTGCGCGGGTAAGCTTCCCCATCGGCAATCGACTCCGTCATTCACCATCCGGCAGCAACATGGGCAGCACCATGAACGACCTCGTGACCTATATCAGGGCCATCCATCGCCAGGCAGGACCGGCGATACTCGTCCGCCAGCAGAGCGAACAACACAGCGAGCAGGACGAGAGCGGCACCCTGACCCACCACCGGCAGACCCATTACTGGTTCGCCAACGGCGTGGTCATCTGCCACCAGCTGGAGCTGGACGAAGAGCCCTCCTCACAAGTCTGCCCGGAGTGCTGGATCAGCTACCGGGTGGTCGCCAGCCCCATCCCCATCACCCCTGTGCGCAAGCTGTTCCACAACCCCTGCCAGGAGGCCTTCTGGCTCAAGATGCAGGAGATCACGCCAGCCGGCTGACCTGCTCGGCCAGTGACCGGCGCGCCGTCAATACTGCTTGGTCTTGGCGGCAAACCCCGCCAGGAACAGCCCGGTCAGGAACATGCCGCAGAAGGCCTCGATGGCCGACAGCAGCTGGAGCGGGGAGGAGGTCTGGGAGATGTCGCCATAGCCCAAGGTCACGAAAGTGACGATGCTGAAATAGAGCGAGCGTCCAAGATGGTCATGGGTGACCGATCCCGGCGCCAGATAATAGGTCAGGGTCGCCAGCAGGATCACCCCCATCGACAGCAGCAGGCTGCGGATCGGCCGCTCGCCGAAGCCCCAGGTGATGAAGCTGATGAACTTGGCGGCGCATTTCAGGTAGCACAGCAGGGTGAGCCAGCCTTTCTTGAGCAAGCCGCTGCGCAGCCAGCACTCCTTGAACAGCTCCCTGGGGCTCGCCAGCGACTTCATCTCGTGCAGCTTCTCCTTGTAGTAGCACTCGCCGGCATCGACGGTGTCGCCCACGCTGGAGAAGAGCCGCTTGGCGTTGCGATAGAGCTTGCTGGCCTCACTGTGATCGACCCGGCCATTCTCGTTGTAGGCCACCTGCACCTTGTCCAGGTTGGTGTGCTCCATGGTGGCGTCGAAGTTCTTGGCCCGCACGTTGAAGTTTTTCAGCACCGCCCGGGAGGAGTGAAAGCGGATCTCTTCACACTCGATAGTGAAGTCCTGAAACACCCCGTCCTCCAGCGCCAGCTCCCGCTTCTTGGCCCAGGCCCTGTGGTCCCACAGCAGGGAGTCGAACAGATCGAGCCCGATCACCCCGCCGTTGACCCTCACCCCCTTGGCCGAGCAGTGCCACAGATAGACCTTGGAGTTGTTGACGGCGCCATCCAGCGAGAGCTCGTCCAGGCAGGTGAAGTCGAGCAGCCGGCCGGAGATGATGGGGCTTTTGAGCTCGACGCCGCCAATGTTGAGCAGCCGGTGCCTGCCCAGCACCTGGGCCTCCCCCTTGTTGTTCTCGGAGACCGAGAGCAGGCTCTGCACCCGCTTCACCTCGTCCTTGCCGTGTTTGCCGGCCAGCCACATGCAATAGGGTTCAAAGCGCGTCTCGGCGCGGATCAGCCCGCTCTTGCGCAGGGACTCCAGCGCGCTCGAGGCGGTCTCATAGAGTCTGATCTTGTCGTCGCTCATGTAGAGGCACAGGCTCAGCACGCAGCGGGAGCTGATGAAGCGGGCGATGCCGATCTGGAAGATCACCTGCTTGTCGATCTTCTGCTCCGTCATCCAGTCGTCGAAATGGGGCAGCGATGCCACCAGCAGATCCCAGATCAGGGGGTAGTCGTTGGCCCGGCGCCACTCGTTGAACTGTTCGGGGGAAAGCTGCCAAAGCTCTGTTGCATTCATGCATGACCTCACTCAAGAAAGCGATCCTGTTTTCCTGCGCCCACCGATGCGACAGAGGCCGCCAGGGCAAGATGGGCAGAATAGGGACTCATCACGCCATCATACTAGGCGGGCGGGGGAAGTCACTGGCGGGAACGGTACGGCAGGGGCGCTGCGACAACTTGCCGCCGAGCTGGCGAGATCTTGCTCAATGGGGCACCGGATGCCGGAAAACGGGCAAAGAAAAAGCCCAGCATTGCTGCTGGGCTTTTGAATTGGCTCCTCCTGCTGGGCTCGAACCAGCGACCTGCGGATTAACAGTCCGTCGCTCTACCGACTGAGCTAAGGAGGAATTATAAGTGGTGCCCAGAGACGGAATCGAACCGCCGACACGGGGATTTTCAATCCCCTGCTCTACCGACTGAGCTATCTGGGCAAATGGTGCCGGCTACCGGAATCGAACTGGTGACCTACTGATTACAAGTCAGTTGCTCTACCTACTGAGCTAAGCCGGCACACTTTAAACCATTGTGCATGAACAAGTTTTTCTTTCACGACACCAAAATTTGGTGCCCAGAGACGGAATCGAACCGCCGACACGGGGATTTTCAATCCCCTGCTCTACCGACTGAGCTATCTGGGCGTGGGCGCTATTAAACGGATTTTAAGGCAGGTGGTCAACGGGAAATTTCACTTTTTGTCTCGTTCGTCTCTTTTTTGCTCAGGATCATCCATTTCCAGCACTTCTTCCTGCTCGGCGCGGTTCTGGCGGCCCCAGACTCTGGGCTCCTCCCCTTTCAGCAGGCGGGCGATGTTCTCGTGATGGCGGATCAGAATGAGGCAGGAGAGCAGCGACACCGGCAGCGTGTATTCCGGCTTGAGCAGGTAGGTAAAGAGCGGGGTCAGCAACACGGTAATGATGGAGGCCAGCGACGAATAGCCGCTCACCAGCAGCACCAGCAGCCAGGTGCCGATCACCGCGCCCCCCATGGTGAAGCCGATGGGCATCATGGTGCCGAGCGCAGTGGCTACCCCCTTGCCGCCACGGAAGTGAAAGAAGATGGGGTACATGTGGCCGAGACAGGCAGCCACCCCGATAAAGCCGAGGTAGACGGGTTTGATCTGCAGATACCAGGCGAGGTAGACGGGAGCCGTGCCCTTGAGCACATCGAGCAGCAGCACCACCACGGCCGCCAGCCGACCACCGAGGCGCAGCACATTGGTGGCCCCCGGGTTGTGGGAGCCGTGATCACGGGGATCCGGCAGACCCGTGATGCGGGAAACCAGCACAGCACTGGACAGCGAGCCGCCCAGGTAGGCCAGAATAATCATCAAAATCGTCAGGGCCGTCATCTTGGTCGTTTTTACCACGATATGAATGGGGTATGATGCGGGCCACATTCTCTGGCGCCTGCGTGGGGTTGCCCACCGCGTGTCGCCCAAACCGGCCGCCGGCACTCATCCGCTGGCCAGGCCTGCATCCCTGCGCTGTCATCACAGCCCATCAAGAGTAAAGAAGAAGTACTGTCATGGACAAGGTGTTTATTCGCGGACTCGAGGTTTTGACCACTATCGGTGTATACGAGTGGGAGAAAGGCATTCGCCAGAAGCTCTGTTTCGACCTCGAGATGGGGTTCGACAACCGCCCCGCCGCCGCAACCGACGATATCAATCTGGCACTGGATTACGCCACCCTCTCTCGCAAGATCTGTGATCACGTCGCCAGCAAGGTGGTGGAGCTGGTCGAGACCATGGCCGAACAGGTCGCCATGCTGGTGCTGGCCGACGAACGGGTGCAGTGGGTCAAGGTCACCCTGACCAAGCCGGGTGCCGTCCCCAATGCCGCCGGTGTCGGCGTCGAGATCCTGCGTCACCGCACCCCGGCCGCGAGCGCCAACTGATGACCCGCATCTATATCAGCCTGGGTTCCAGCCAGATGACAGGGAGCACCGCATGACTCGTGTCTATATCAGCCTGGGATCCAACATCGAGCGGGAACGCCATATTCGCGCCGGCCTCGATGCGCTGCAGGCCGAGTTTGGCGAGCTGCAGGTTTCCCGGGTGTTCGAGAGCGAGGCGGTTGGCTTCAACGGCCGCCCCTTCTACAACCTGGTGGTGGGTGCCGACACCGAGCTGCCGCTGGCGACCCTGTGTCAGCGACTGCGCGCCATGGAGTTCGCCCACGGCCGCGAGCCGGATGCCAAGAAGTTCGCCCCGCGCACTCTGGATCTCGATCTGCTGCTCTACGGCGAGCTGATCTGCGAGACGCCGCTGGTGCTGCCACGCGGCGAGATCCTCACCAACGCCTTCGTGCTCTGGCCACTGGCAGAGCTGGCGCCCAAGTTCTGCCACCCCGTCGATGGCCGCACCATCGGCGAGCTGTGGGCGTGCTACGACAAGGCCTCCCAACGGCTCTGCCCCATCCCCTTTCACTGGGAAGCGGGCGCATTGCAGCACCACTGAACGACAAGGGCACCCACGGGTGCCCTTGTTGCTGATGGACGGAGCTGATAACGGATAAGAAACCGTGATTGGGCCTGCGCCACGGCAAGTGGCAGGATGGCCGCCATCACAGGAGGACCCCATGCCACTCGATACCATTCACGACTTCAACTGCCGGCTGCTGGCCGAACTGCCCCATCAGCGTTTCGAGCACGAGCCCATCCTCGACTACGCCACCGATGAAAAGGTGAGAGCCCGCCTCGGCTGGCAGGCCGAGTTCAGCAAGACCCTGTTTCTCAAGTTCAAGGATGGCCGCTTCGCCTTGTTGCTGACCCACAGGGACGGCCGGCTCGACAACAAGGCGGTCAAGGCGGCGCTCGGCGCCAAGCCCTCCATCTGCACCGCCGACGAGATGCAGGCCGAAATCGGCTGCCTGCCGGGCGCGGTCTGCCCCTTCCTGCCCCGCGCCGACATCCCGCTGCTGGTGGATCCGGTGCTCATGACCCACCACGCCTTTACCTGGACCCCAGGCCACCCCGAGCAGACCTTCCTGCTGGAAACCGCTCACCTGTCCGGGCTGCTGGCCCAGCTGCCCTGCCAGGTGAACTACCTGCCGGCCCCCTGAGCCCGCGGCTCAGCGCTTGTCCCGTGCCAGCTGGGCGAAGATCAGCGCCGCCAGCATCGACATCAGGCCGATGCAGAGGTAGGTGAGGTGAAAGCCTCCCAGCCACTGGCCATCCGCCGCCGACGAGCCGGCAGAGAAGAGCCCCAGCAGGCTGGCGGCGATGGCCACCCCCAGGCTCATGGAGAGCTGCATCACCACCGACAGCAATCCGTTGCCGCTGCTGGCGAACTCCGGGCTGAGATCCTGCAGGGTCAGGGTGTTCATGGCGGAGAACTGCAGCGAGTTGATGGCGCCGAACACCATCAGCCAGCCCAGCAGCACCCCGTAGGGGAGCTGGTTGTCGATGAGGGAGAAGCTGGCGATCATCACCCCGAGCGCCAGGGTGTTGCCGATCAGGATGCGGCGATAGCCGATGCGCGGAATGAGCTTGTTCACCAGCGTCTTGGTCAGCATGGCCCCCAGCACGGTGGGGATCATGGTCATCCCCGCCTTGCTCGGCGAGAAGCCGAGCCCCAGTTGCAGAAACAGCGGGGTGAGAAACGGCATGGCGCCGCTGCCGAGGCGGGCGAACAGGTTGCCCCAGATGCCGATGGCGAAGGTGCTGGTCTTGAACAGCCCCAGCCCGAACAGCGGCTCCTCGGCATTGGCGGCGTAGAGCCAGTAGCTCGCCATGGCTGCCAGCCCGAACAACAGGGCAAACAGCGCCCAGCCGGTGGAGATGCTGTGCTCCCCCAGCCCCTGCAGGCCCACCGACACCAGCACCATGCCGGCGCTGAACATCACGAATCCCTGCCAGTCGAACTTGGCCGTGCTCTGGCGCAAGTCCGGCATGAAATACCAGCTGGCGATAAAGCCGAGCAACCCCACCGGCAGGTTGATGAGAAACACCCAGTGCCAGCTCGCCACTTCCACCAGCCAGCCCCCCAGTGCCGGACCGATGAGCGGCCCCACCAAGCCGGGGATGGTGACGAACGACATCACCCGCAGCAGCTCGTGCTTGCTGTAGACCCGCAGTACCGCCAGCCTGCCGACCGGCATCAGCAGGGCGCCACCGATCCCTTGCAGCACCCGGGCGGCCACCAGCACCGGCAGGGAGTTGGCGGCGGCGCAAGCCAGAGAGCCCAGGGTAAACAGCAGGATGGCGGCCAGATAGATGCGGCGGGTACCGAATCTGTCCGCCAGCCAGCCGGAAGCGGGAATGAGCAGCGCCACCGTCAGCATGTAGGCGATGATCACCGACTGCATCTGCAGCGGGCTCTCGCCCAGGGTCTCGGCCATGCTGGGCAGGGCGGTGTTGAGGATGGTGCCATCCAGCGTCTGCATGAAGAAACCGACCGCCGTGAGCGGCGGCAGCCATTTGCGCTGGGCAGGGGTCACCATGTGTGTGCTATCGGGCATCTGCAGCCACCTCCTCTTCAGACAAAAAAAGACCCGCACAAGCGCGGGTCATCTCATTGCATCAGGCATCAGGCTGGCCGAGCATGGCTCTGAGCTGCTCTTCCAGGCTGGGCTCGGGGGCCTTGAGGGTATCAAGGAACAACCGCTCTATGCCCACCTTGTCCTGACTCTTCACGATGAACACCAGCCGGGACTGGGCCTTGCCTTCCGGCCACTCTCCCAGCGCCTGCAGCGGATAGAGCTGGCCATGGACGCCGTGGATCACCACCGGCTGGCTCTCGCCTTCCAACTGCAAGATGCCCTTGAGCCGCAGCAGCGCATCGCCGTATTGCGCCTGCACCGCGTCGATGGCGGCCAGCAGGCGGGAGGGCTTGAGCGGCTCGCCGATGCGCAGGGAGAAACTTTCGATATTGCCGTGCTCGAAGTGGGTCGGCGCGGCCGTGCCCACCTTGGCGGCAAACGGCTTCATCTTCGGCTGCATCGGCGAGGCCAGCCCCTGTTTCGGGGATTCGGTGCGCAGCCAGGCCAGCAGCTGGCGCACGTCGCGCCCGGCCGCTTCGTTGTAGGCCCCCAGCTTCTCCAGCACGGCGGGCGAGAGCACACCATTGCTGACCCGCTCGATGGGGGCCGCCGGGTTGAGAGTCGCCAGCTGGGCCTCCACCCGTACCAGCGTCTCCTCATCCACCAGATCGCCCTTGCTCACCACCAGCAGATCCGCCAACGCCACCTGTTTCACCGCTTCATACTGAGCCACCAGCTGCTGCTCGATATGGCCGGCATCCACTACTGTGACGGTGCCGTCGAAGCGGTAACGCTGGGCGATAAAGCCCTCCTCCCTCAACGTGAACAGCACGGGGGCCGGATCGGCGAGGCCTGTGGTCTCGATGATGAGTCGCTTGAACGGTTTGATCTTGCGCTGAATGGCCTTCATAAACAGCCCCTGCAGCGCCTCCACCAGGGAGCCCTGCACCGAGCAGCAGATGCAGCCGGAATCGAGCAGCACCACCTGCTCGTCCACCTGCTGCACCAGGTGGTGATCCAGCCCCACCGAGCCGAACTCGTTGATCAGCACCGCGCACTCGCCGAGCTCCGGCTGCTTGACCCAGTGGTTGAGCAGGGTGGTCTTGCCGCTGCCGAGAAAGCCGGTCAGCAGGGTCACGGGGATGCGAGTATCTTGCATATCGGTCATGTCAAATCCTTACCGGTTGGCAAACAGGTCGGCGAGCCAGCGGTTTTCGAAGCGGCCGTGGGGGTCGAGCTCGCCCTTGAGGGCCAGGAAGTCGTGCCAGCGCGGCAGCAGGGCCGGGAAGTCGTAGAGATCCATCGCCAGGTGCTTGCCAAAGTGCGGGATGCCACCAAGCGGCACCAGCAGTTGCTGCAGCTCGCGCATCTGCTCCATGGAGCCGTTGACGAAGGTGCCGTCCGCCGCCAGATAGACCAGGAACCCGATCCAGCAGACAGACTGATCGTAGGCGGCGCTGAGCCAGGCTTCGGAGGGGCCGGTGCAGCGCAGGATAAAGGGGTAGTGCAGCACGCCGGGGTTGGCCTGCTGCCACGCCTGCAGGGTCTCCAGCGCCTCGTTCATGCGATTAAGCGGCACCGCCACTTCGCAGTTGATCTGGGGCGCCGGGATCCCCTTGCAGAGGATCTGGTAGACGTTGCCCACCAGATCGGAGGCATCCTTGAAGCGGCGCACCGTCTCGAAGTGCTCACCGGCCAGCGCCTCATCCTTGGTGTCCTTGGCCATCTTCTGCAGAGTCGCATCTATGGTGGCATTCATGCGGGCATCGATGTCGCCCTCCAGCAGCAGCGGCTCGCTGCCACCGGCGCGGTAGCGGGCCACCTCCTCCTCGGAGGCGGGGTCTACCAGCCAGATGTGGCTCTCGCCGGTCCAGGCGAACCACCAGCTTTTCACGAAGGCGTGCTCGCGGTTGAGCCGCTCGTTGTGTTCCAGCAGGAAGGGGTAGTCGGTGGTGAACTTGGTGCAGCGCATGATGCGGTTGGGCACAGTCTGCAAGGTGACGTCGAGCAGGATGCCGAGCATGCCCATCCCCATCACGAAGGCGCCAAAGCGCGAGTCGGTGCGATCCACCCGGATGATGTCGCCACTGGCCAACATCACGGTCAGGGCCGCCACCGCATCGCAGAGGGCGGACTGGTGCAGCCCCTGGCCGTGAGTGCCGGTGCTGAGCGCACCGCCCAGGGTCTGGATGCCGATGACGCCGGGGGAAGCCGGCAGCATCCGCTCCATGGCGATGAGATCGGCGTAGACGGTGTCGAGCGGGGTGCCCGCCTGATAGGTGACGGTGTCGGCGGTCTGCGCCAACTGGCCACGCAGGTGGTGCAAGTCCACCAGCAGCGCCTGGCTACCCTCGGCATAGACGCTGTGGATGGGTTCGAAGGAGAGGCCGGAGCCGATGAGGCGCAGCTTGCGCTCGGGGTTTTCCCGCAGCAGTTGCTGCAGTTCGTCGCGATTCTTCGGACGCCACACCTGTTCCAGCGCACCGAGGGGATTGGTCCTGGACCAGTTGAACAGCACCTCCCGCTGACCTATCGCCTTGATGCTGTGAAATGCCTGGAACCTGACCGTCATACCGCCCCTCATCTTTATTGACGTCAAAATGAGCACCAATTCTACCGAAAAGCGGACCACAAGGCATGAAAAACAAGCCCCTACAGTCGGGGGTGGATAGGGGAGAGCGCCTCTCCCCTCGCCTCAGCGCGTCTGCTGGGTCAGTGCCAGCAGCATGCCGAATCCCACCAGCAGCCCCCCAAACACCCGATCGATCCAGTGGCGCACCGCCAACAGCCGACCCCGTACCGAGTCAGTGGAGAAGAAGATCGCCACCGCGCTGAACCAGACGGCGTGGGCCAGCACGATGAAGGCGCCGTAACCGAGCTGGACCGCCAGCGGTGTCTGCGGCTGCACCACCTGCATGAACAGGCTGACGATGAAGATGGTGGTCTTGGGGTTGAGCACATTGGTCAGGAAACCGGTGCGCAGCGCCCCCAGGCTGGAGAGGGCGGGCTGGTCGGCCAGCACCTCGGCGGTCGCCGGTTTGGCCCGCAGCATCTTGATGCCGAGGAAGATGAGGTAGGCGGCCCCCGCCAGCTTGATGAGGTTGAACAGCCAGAGCGACTGCTGGATCAACAGCCCCACCCCGAGCAGTGTGTAGGTGACGTGCACGCAGACCCCGGCACCTATGCCGAGCGCCGTCAGCACACCGCTGCGGCGCGAGAGCAGCAGGCTGTTACGCGACACCATGGCGAAGTCGGGCCCGGGGCTGATGACGGCAAAGAAGGTAATGGCCACTACGGCTAACAGTTCGGTCATGAAAATAGTCCTGATCAGATGGAATATCGGCTATTTTATTTGGCCATAGTACCAATAACGAACGATAACTTCTGACATGAACGGTGAGAATAATTCACAGAAAAGCCTGTCGTTGCCCGCCCTGACCGCGCTGCGTTGCTTCGAGGTGGCGGCCCGCACAGAACACTTCAGCCGCGCCGCCGACGAGCTGCACCTCACCCACGGCGCCGTCAGCCGGGCGGTGCGCATGCTGGAGGAAGATCTGGGGGTCATGCTGTTCGAGCGGCGCCAGCGCCGGGTCTTTCTGACCGAGGCGGGCGAACGGCTCTATCAGGCGGTCAGGGAGGGGCTGGGCGGTATTCGCCAGACGGCGCAGGCACTGCGCCAGCAGGGACGGCCGACGTCGCTGGTCATCTCCTGCGAACCGACCCTGCTGATGCGCTGGCTGATCCCGCGCTGGCCCGCCTTCCAGGCCCTGCACCCCGAGCTGGACGTACACCTGATGGCCGGTGGCGGCGCCCTCAACTTCGGCAGCGGCATCGATCTCGCCATCCGGCGCAACGACTTCCAGTGGCCCGCCGAGCTCTACAGCCAGCCGCTGTTCGAAGAGCTGACCGGGCCGGTCTGCCAGCCGGGCAAGGTGGCGCAGTTCTTCGAGACGGGGGCAAACGGCCCGGCCCTGCGCCCTGGCGCCCCCCGCCTGCACACCAAGACCCGGCCGGGGGCCTGGCAGGAGTGGTTGCAGCACGCCGGCCAGTTTGCCTGCGAGGAGGCACCGGGGCAGACCTTCGAGCACTTCTACTTCAGCCTGCAGGCGGCGGTTGCCGGGCTGGGAGTCGCCATCGGCCCCTACCGGCAGGTGTGCGACGACATAGACGCCGGCCTGCTGGTAGCGCCGCTCGGCTTCATTGCGGATGGCACCGGCTATCACCTGCTCGCCCCCGCTCCGCCCGCCCCTGGCAGTGCCCACGCCAAGCTCGCGGAGTGGCTGCACGCCCTCACCTGACGACTCAGGCCGAGAGCGCCTGCCGCGCGGGATCGACGCAGGAGTGGCGCAGCACCTCCTGAAATTCGCGCAACGGCAGCGGGCGGCCAAACAGATAGCCCTGCAGGTAGTCGACCCCCTTGCCCCTCAGGTAGTCGGCCTGCCGGCGCGTCTCCACCCCCTCGGCCACCAGCGCGAGGCCGAGCCGGGTTCCCAGATCGATCACGTTGTCGACTATGTGCTCGGAGAGAGATTCGGTGCCGATCCTGCCGATAAATGACTTGTCTATCTTGAGATAGTCCACATGGAACTGCTGCAGATAGTGCAGGCTGGAGTGGCCGGTACCAAAGTCGTCGATGGCCAGCCTGACCCCCATCTCGTCGAGCCGGCGAAACAGTGCCAGCGTCTTGGGATCCGCCACCAGCAACTCCCGCTCGGTCAACTCCAGCACCAGCACCACTTGGCCAGGCGCGAAGTGATCGAGGAAGCGCCGGCACCCGGCAAGCAGTGTCATGTCGCGGCAATGGCCGGCACTGATGTTGAAGCTGATGTGAAAGCCATCGGGCACCAGCTCTCGCGCCATGCTCAGCTCGCGGGCCACCTCCTCCATCAGCAGGGTGGTCATCGGCACGATCAGGCCGCTCGCCTCCGCCTGGGGGATGAAGAGATCGGGGCGGATCAACCCGGCCGTCGGGTGCTGCCAGCGCATCAACACCTCGCCTCCCATCACCCGACCACTCCCCGCCTCCACCAGCGGTTGCAGATAGGGTACGAACTCCCGGTTGCGCAGGGCACGGGCCAGCTCGATCCCGGGGGAACGGGGTCGCCCCAGCAACCACCAGATGAGCAGGGCAAAGCCGAAGCAGATCCCCAGCAGCAGCAGAATGGCCCAGGGGCGGGTCTGCCAGAGGGAGCGCCAGAGCGAAGGGAGATCGTGCCCGGCATAGATGGAGAGCGGGTAGCGGGCAGAGCGGATCTCATGACCGGCCAGCATGGAGGGCGCCTGCGGCTCTTCACTCAGCACGCCCCGCTCATCCAGCCACTGCTTGCCCACGTGCAGCAGCAGGGTGCAGGGGTGGCCACTCAGCACCAGCATGAAGCGCAGGTAGTCGCCGTCTATGGTGCTGAAGATGGCGCCCTTGCCCTCGCTGTCGCGCAGCGCCAGCAGGGGGTGATCGGCCCTCACCTGATTGCCGGCCATCAACCGCAGCCGGCCACCGCTGTAATGCTCGAGCCGATCCGGCCACTGGATAGCACCAAACAGCGAGTTGCAGTAGATCCCCTGCTCCCCCACCAGGTTGACGGTGCGCACGAAGGGCACCAGCGCCACCTGCTGGCGCAGGGTGAACAGGGCCTGCTCGCACGGTTTGTCAACGAAGGGACGCAAGGCCTGGTTGGCCCCCTCTGCGTGGGTCAGCATGGTCTCCATCAGGGTGACCGCCTGCCGGGCCGAGCGTTGCGACTGGCGATCCAGCGTCTGCAGATGACCGTGGTAGATGGTCCACAGCCCGAGCGAAAAGGGCAGCATGAACAGCAGCAAGGTGCATCCGAACCTTAGCCAGGTGCGGGAGAAATCCAGGTTGAGCGGCGACATCGACATGGCGGAACCATACAGCAAACATGGCAGCCCACCTTAACAGCCGATGCTGAATCAGGCCCTAACATGCGCAAAGATTGACCAGCTGCTGACAGCGAGACAAACAAAAGCCCCGGCACGGGCCGGGGCTTGGAGTCAGTACGGATGCGCCCTGTCGGCGCCTCCCCTTATACCGCTTGCTGCAGGATCACCGCATCGGCCTTCTTGGTGTAGGAGGCGATCTCGTTGAAGTTGAGGTAGCGATAGGTGTCGGCGGCAGTGGCATCCAGCGACTTGGCATACTGCAGGTACTCGGCCACGGTCGGGATCTTGCCGAGGATGGCGGCAACCGCAGCCAGTTCGGCGGAGGCCAAGTAGACGTTGGCACCCTTGCCCAGACGGTTCGGGAAGTTGCGGGTGGAGGTGGAGACCACGGAGGCCCCTTCCGCTACCCGCGCCTGGTTGCCCATGCAGAGGGAACAGCCGGGTATTTCGATGCGGGCACCGACCCGGCCGAAGATGCCGTAGTAGCCCTCTTCGGTCAGCTGATCCTTGTCCATCTTGGTGGGCGGGGCGATCCACATGCGGGTCGGCAGCTCGCCCTGGTACTTCTCGAGCAGTTTGCCGGCGGCGCGGAAGTGGCCGATGTTGGTCATGCAGGAACCGATGAACACCTCGTCGATCTGGTCGCCAGCCACGCTGCTCAGCAGGCGGGCATCGTCCGGATCGTTCGGCGCACACAGGATCGGCTCCTTGATGGTGGCCAGATCGATCTCGATGATCTCGGCGTACTCTGCGTCCTTGTCCGCTTCCATCAGCACCGGGTTGGCCAGCCACTCTTCCATCCCCTTGATGCGGCGGGTAATGGTGCGCACGTCGCCGTAACCTTCGGAGAGCATCCATTTGAGCATCACGATGTTGGACTTCAGATACTCGATGATCGGCTCTTTATCCAGCTTGATGGTGCAACCGGCGGCGGAGCGCTCGGCGCTGGCGTCCGCCAGCTCGAATGCCTGCTCCACCTTCAGGGTCGGCAGACCTTCGATCTCGAGGATGCGGCCGGAGAAGATGTTCTTCTTGCCCGCTTTCTCGACGGTCAGCAGCCCTTTCTGGATGGCGGCGTAGGGGATGGCATGGACCAGGTCACGCAAGGTGATGCCCGGCTGCAGCTCGCCCTTGAAGCGCACCAGCACGGATTCCGGCATATCCAGCGGCATCACGCCGGTGGCGGCGGCGAAGGCCACGAGGCCAGAGCCCGCCGGGAAGGAGATCCCGATGGGGAAACGGGTGTGGGAGTCACCACCGGTACCCACGGTATCCGGCAGCAGCATGCGGTTCAGCCAGGAGTGGATGACGCCGTCACCCGGACGCAGGGAAACACCGCCGCGGTTCATGATGAAGTCCGGCAAGGTGTGGTGGGTCTGTACGTCGATGGGCTTGGGATAGGCCGCGGTGTGGCAGAAGGACTGCATGGTCAGATCGGCGGAGAAGCCGAGGCAGGCCAAGTCTTTGAGCTCGTCGCGGGTCATCGGGCCCGTGGTGTCCTGGGAACCGACCGTGGTCATCTTGGGTTCGCAGTAGGTGCCCGGGCGGATGCCCTTCACGCCGCACGCCTTGCCCACCATCTTCTGGGCCAGGGTGAAGCCCTTGCCGGTGTCGGCGACAGGCTGCGGACGACGGAACACGGTGGAGAACGGCAGACCCAGCGCCTCGCGGGCCTTGTCGGTCAGGCCACGGCCGATGATCAGCGGAATACGGCCACCGGCGCGCACTTCGTCGATCAGCACGTCGGTCTTCAGTTCAAACTGGGCCAGCACCTGGTCGGTGCCGTGCTTGCAGATCTTGCCCTGGTACGGGTAGATGTCGATCACATCGCCCATTTCCAGCTTGGAGACATCCACTTCGATGGGCAGGGCGCCGGCATCTTCCATGGTGTTGAAGAAGATGGGGGCAATCTTGCCGCCGAGGCAAACGCCGCCGGCACGCTTGTTCGGCACGAACGGAATGTCGTCACCCATGAACCAGAGCACCGAGTTGGTGGCAGATTTGCGGGAAGAGCCGGTACCGACCACGTCACCCACGTAAGCCAGCGGGAAACCTTTCTCTTTCAGGGCATCGATGGTCTTGATGGGGCCGATGACGCCATCCTTGTCCGGGGTGATGCCGGGACGGGCGTTCTTCAGCATGGCCAGCGCGTGCAGCGGAATGTCCGGGCGGGACCAGGCGTCCGGCGCCGGTGACAGATCGTCAGTGTTGGTTTCGCCGGTCACCTTGAACACGGTGACGGTGATCTTCTCGGCCAATTCGGGGCGGGAGAGGAACCACTCGGCGTCGGCCCAGGATTGCATCACCTGCTTGGCGTGGGCATTGCCGGCCTTGGCCTTCTCTTCCACGTCGTGGAAGGAGTCGAACATCAGCAGGGTGTGGGAGAGGCCCTTGGCGGCAAGAGGAGCCAGGGTCGCGTCGTCCAGCAGGTCGATCAGCGGCTGAATGTTGTAACCACCCTGCATGGTACCGAGCAGCTCGACGGCTTCGGCAGCGGTGAGGATGGGAGAGTGGGCTTCGCCCTTGGCAACGGCGGTGAGGAAACCGGCTTTCACATAGGCCGCTTCATCAACGCCTGGGGGAATACGGGAGGACAACAGCTCTTTCAGAAAGTCTTGTTCACCGGCGGGCGGGTTCTTGAGCAGTTCAACCAGGGCGGCGACCTGCTCTGCGTCCAGAGGTTTGGCAACCACGCCTTCGGCGGCACGTTCTGCGACGTGTTTACGGTATGTTTCAAGCACGACTAATTCCTCTTTGGTCTTTTTTTGGGGTTCGCCCACGCTCGCGGCGATCGTCCTTGCGGGACACCCGTAGGGTGCCCCCCACTATATAAGTTTTAACGACTAATTAAAATCCAAAGCCTGTACAGATATTCATCAAAACAACATAACCATCTAAACTTGCTGATGTTTTACAAGCGGATAAATGGCACACCAGAAATAAGTTAACAAAAAGGCATCATTTTCCCGTTATTCGAACGTGCTGCCCAATTGCAGATAGAACATGTCGTTGCCCCCCTCCGCCATGCCGTAGCCGAGGAAGATGGGGCCGAGAAAGCTCTCCACCCCCACGTAGACGGAGCCGGCGGTGAAGGAGCTCTCCACGCTGATATCCCTGCCGCTGTTCCACACCCCACCCTGCTCGATGGAGCCCCCCAGATAGAGCGGGGCCCGCAGCGCGCCGAAGTCGTTGTCAGCCACCCGGTAGATGTAACGCAGCCCGCCAAACAGGCTGTAGCGGCCGCTCAGCTGGTAGCGCTGGAAGCCGGACATGCGGAACAGTCCGCCAAGATCCTGCACGAACAGCGGGTACTCCTCCTGGGAGGTGGAGCCCCCTCCCTCCAGCAGCAGGTTGAGGCTGTGTCTGTCCCAGGACCAGGGCTTGATCATCGCCAGGTGGTAGTTGACCCCCTCGTAGCGATCATTGATGTCACTGCTGTCATCCAGCCGGACGGCGGAGTAACCCCCCTTGATGTCCCAGTAGGCGCCCTGATAGGGGAAGTAGCGGCTGTCGAGTGTGTCGTGCTCGAAGCGGACATAGGGGCCCCAGGAGGAGGCATCCACCTTGGCATCCGCCACGTTGCGAATGTCGATGTCCCCCATTTTTCCCTCCAGCCCGAGCGAGAGACGGCTCCAGGGCTGACGATTCCAGCCCACCGCCAGATCGACGCTGGTGAAGCTGTATTCGGAATCGACATAGCTCACCCCATCGGCCGCCCGCGTCTCCTCGGGCATGAAGATGCGGCGCTGGGTCTTGTCATAGGCCAGGCTCGCCTCGCCGAAGAAGGTCTGGGAGGGCTCCAGCGGAGTATAGAAGTCGGTCTTGAAGTGCTTGGCGGTACCGAGCGATGCCTCGGTCAGCCACTCGCCCCCCCAGTCGTTGACGTTGGTGAGGGTGTAGGACATGCCCACGTTGTAGTTGGAGCTGCTCTCGAAATCATCGGAGAAGCCGAACTGGAAGTTGAGGTAGCCCGGCCCCCAGTTCTTCTCGCTGGCGTCGACCACCAGCACGTTCTCGCCACCCCGCTCCACCACCTCGTAGGTGATGCGATCGAACGACTCCAGCGCATAGAGCCGGCGAATGCCCGCCTCCAGGCTCTCGTTGGTCTGGATCTTGTCGGGACGCACCTTCAGCATGGCGCGCACCGTCTCGTCGGAGAGACGGGACTTGTTGATGATCTCCACCTTGTCGATGTAGTAGGCGGGCTGACCGCTGCGCTCGGCACGCCGGCTCAGCTTCTGGTTGCGATAGGCGGCATAGGCGGCCGGCGAGAGGGAGAGCTTGTCGAGCCGGGCCGAGGCGCGGTTGGCCACCTCCTCCCCGAGCTTGATCCCCTCCGGCATCAGGGCGAAGTCGGCAATGCCCATGTTGCCGAACTCGGGCGTCAGCAGAATGTCGTCTGGCCCCATCAACGCCTTCTGTTTCTCGGTGCCGACCTGGGTCATGTAGGTGGTGAGCTGGTCGATCATGGCGAGCCCCGATTTCAGAGACTCGCGGGTGCGCAGCCTGGCGCTGATGTCCACCGCGATCACCACGTCGGCCCCCATCGCCTTGGCCACGTCCACCGGCATGTTGTTGACGGTACCGCCATCGGCAAGGATGTGCCCCTCCCACTCCACCGGTTTGAGGGCGCCGGGAATGGACATGGAGGCCTGCATCGCCTTGGCCAGGCTGCCGTGGTCCAGCACGAAGGGGGTCACCGTCTCCATGTCGGTGGCCATGGCGCGGTAGGGAATGGGCAGATCGTTGAAGCTCTTCTGTACCGGCAGGTTGGAGGTGGCGTGGCGCAGCAGGCTGGCCATGGACTGGCCCTGGAAGAAGCCGTCGGGGAACTGGACCGAGTCGCCGTTGATGCCGATGTCGGTGCGCAGCTGGTACTGTTCGCTCTGCTGCTTCTTGCGCAGGGAGAGTTCGTCGCGCCCTACCTTGTCCTGATAGCCCTTGTTCCAGTCGATGGCCAGGGTGGTGCGCTCCACCTCTTCGGCGCTGAGCCCCATGGCGTACATGCCCGCCACGTAGGAGCCCATGCTGGTGCCCACTATGATGTCGACCGGGATGCGCTTCTGCTCCAGCACCTTGAGGATGCCGATGTGGGCCGAGCCCTTGGCGCCGCCGCCGCTGAGTACCAGGGCAATTTTGGGCCGTTCGGGCTGGGCCGCCGCCATCAGCGGCAGACAGGCCAGCAAAATCAGGAACAGGGGGTTCCATCCTCGACGAAAGATGCGCATATGATTTTCCATTGAATCCAGGGCGAGCCAGCTAGGCAGTGAAGCCTACTATAAGGTGCGCAAAGCGAACCGCAACAGTTGGCAGGGGTTATCGGCGCGCATTCCGACGCAGGCGGGTACGGCCCGGCCAGGCAGCGATGTGAGCGCAAACGTAATCCATCAATAAAGTGGGCCGGCCTATCAAGGGTGGCGCCGGGCTGCCGCTAATATGTGCTCAATCCCGCGTTCATCCATCCGAGTCACTCTTATGCTTGCAAGCCTGACACTCAAACAGAAAATCCTGGCCACGGTCACCCTCGCCGTGGTGCTCTCCTGCCTGCTGGTGGGCTACTTCAGCCAGCGCTCGGCCCAGCAACTGATCGAAACCCGCATGTTCGAGCAGGAGCTGCCCAACCTGACCCAGCGCATCGGCAAGGAGATCGAGAAGGATCTCACCTCGGTCGCCGGCGCCGCCAGACAGCTGGCCAACGATCGCTTCGTGCTGGACTGGGTCGAGCGCGGCATGCCCAAGGAGCAGGAGTCCATCCTCATCAACCAGCTCAAGGATATGACGAGCCAGTATGGTCTGGTCACCGCCTCCTTCGCCGATCGCCAGAGCGCCGCCTACTACAACCAGGATGGCTTCCTGCGCAACCTCACCCCGGAGCAGGACGCCTGGTTCTATGGCTACACCAAGAGCCAGCAAGACCTGATGCTCAGCATCTTTCGTGAGAGCAACGGCGAGGTTAAGCTGTTCGTCAACTTCCAGCAACTCAATGGCCGCGGCCTCGCCGGTCTCGCCAAGTCCCTCGACAGCATGGTCAGTATGCTCGCCAACTTCCGCATCGGTGACAGCGGCTTCGTCTTTATGACCGATGGCAGCGGCAAGGTGAAGCTGCACCCCGACGCCAGCCGTATCGACCGGGACAGCCTGACCCAGCTGGCAAGCGGCAGCGGCAACCTGCTGGCCAAGCAACCCTTTGCCGCCACCCACGCCGAGGTGGATGGTCAGCCGGTGGTGCTGGCCAGCAGCTACATCCCCCTGCTCGACTGGTACCTGGTGGCCCAGGTACCGGAAGCGGAGATCTATGCCGAACTGGACCGCGCCCGCCTGCACATCCTGCTGGTGAGCCTGACCATCGCCGCCGGCATGGGCCTGCTCGGCATGCTGCTGGCCGGCTCGGTGAGCCGCCCGCTCAACCAGCTGGCCCGCCTGTTCCGCGAACTCGGCAGCGGCGACGGCGACCTGACCCAGCGTCTCAAGGTGGAAGGGCGGGATGAACTGGCCCAGGTGGCTACCGGTTTCAACAACTTCGTCGCCAAGATCCACGGCTCCATCGAGCAGGTGGCCGACAACTCCCGCCAGCTCGCCGCCACCGCCAACGAGGTGGCTGCCAAGGCCCAGCTGACCCAGCACAACTGCACCGCCCAGCGGGATCGCACCGTGCAGGTAGCCACCGCCATCCACGAGATGGGGGCCACCGTGAGTGAAATCGCCGGCAATGCGTCGCTGGCGGCTGACGTGGCCAAGCAGGCCAACGAGCAAGCCGATGCAGGGGCCGGCGTGGTCGCCCAGGCCCGCCACGGCATCGTCGGCCTCTCCGGCGAGATTGAAGGGGTGGCCGGGGTCATCGAGTCACTGGCCAGTCAGACCGACTCCATCGGCAGCATCCTCGACACCATCCGCAGCATCTCGGAGCAGACCAACCTGCTGGCGCTCAACGCCGCCATCGAGGCGGCCCGCGCCGGCGAGCAGGGCCGTGGCTTCGCGGTGGTGGCCGACGAGGTGCGCAACCTCGCCAGCCGCTCCGCCGCCTCCACCGCCGAGATCCAGGGCATGATCAACCGGCTGCAGGAGCAGAGCGCCCGTGCCGTCAGCGCCATGGCCCAGGGCCGCAACCAGAGCCTGGAAGTGGTCACCCAGGCCGATGCCGCCAACGGCGCCCTCGGCCAGATCACCGCCCATATCACCCAGATCAGCGACATGAACATCCAGGTCGCCACCGCCACCGAGGAGCAGTCCAGCGTGGTGGGCGAGATCAATCGCAACGTAGAGGACATCAACCAGCTCACCATGGAGACCGCCGACATCGCCCACCAGCTGACCGAGTCGAGCCGCAGCCTGCAGCACCTCTCCGGCGAGCTGGACAAGCTGGTCGGCAACTTCCGACTTTGAGGCTTTTGACATCACAAGGGGCGCATGGCGCCCCTTTTTGTTGGCCGTTTGTTAACAAAGGCTCAAGTTGGCGCCAGATCCGTCGATTTATACTGTGATAACTCACATCGTCATGATCAGCGAGGAGAGCCCATGCTAGAGGGTAAACTGACAATCAAGAGCCAGTTGATACTGGCTGTCGCCGTGCCCTGTCTGGCGCTGCTGCTGGTGGGCGCCGCCAGCCTTCGCAGCATGGGCGCTATCGAACGACAGGCCACCGAGCTCTACGAGAACACCGCCACCCCGATGCGGGCCATGGCAGAGGTAGTGTCGCGCATCCCCCGCATGCGGGTGGGGCTCGACATGATGCTGCTGCAAGAAACCTCGCTCAAGGATGAAAAAGGGGTGTTGACCCGGGTCAAGGAGACACGGGAAGAGGACATCCCCGAGATGCGCCAGGCCATGCAGCTAGCGGTCAACGCCCAGGTCGATCCTGCCGCGCGGCAAAATGCCCAGCAGCTGTTCGAACAATTCGAGGCGATGGAAAAGAGTGAGTTGCAGCCCATGCTGGCCGCCATGGAGCAGGGTGACATGGAGAGTGCACGGCGCATCTACAAGGAGCGCTACGCGGTGACCTACGGCACCATGCGCAAGAGTGCCAATACCCAGCTCGACGAACTGATGAAGCTGGCCCAGCAGCGTCACGCCATCAGTCAGCAGAGCTTCGCACGGGGCGAAAGCCAGATGCTCGCCATCATAGGAGGCGCACTCGTCATCTGCCTGCTGGTCTCCTTTCTGGTACTGCGTGGCCTGCGCAATCGCGTCAGCTTCCTGCAGCAGTACATTGGCTATGCCGCCGAACACCTGGCGCTGGATTCCCGTGCCCAGCTGAAGGGCAATGACGAGCTGGCGGAGATCACGGTGAGCTTCAATCACTTCGTCAGCAAGATCCACAGCGCCATCGAGCAGGTAGCCCGCAACTCCCATCAACTGGCCGCCACCGCCGACGAGGTGGCCGCCAAGGCCCAGCTCACCCAGCACAACTGCACCGCCCAGCGGGATCGCACCGTGCAGGTGGCCACCGCCATCCATGAGATGGGGGCCACTGTAAGCGAAATCGCCGGCAATGCCTCCCTCGCCGCAGAGGTGGCGAGACAGGCCAATGAGCAGGCGGATGCGGGGGCCGGCGTGGTTGCTCAGGCCCGCCACGGCATCGTCGGCCTCTCCGGCGAGATTGAAGGGGTGGCCGGGGTCATCGAGTCGCTGGCCAGCCAGACCGACTCCATCGGCAGCATCCTCGACACCATTCGCAGCATCTCGGAGCAGACCAACCTGCTGGCGCTCAACGCCGCCATCGAGGCCGCCCGTGCCGGCGAGCAGGGCCGTGGCTTCGCAGTGGTGGCCGACGAGGTGCGCAACCTCGCCAGTCGCTCCGCCGCCTCCACCGCCGAGATCCAGGGCATGATCAACCGGCTGCAGGAGCAGAGCGCCCGCGCGGTCAGCGCCATGACCCAGGGCCGCAACCAGAGCCTGGAAGTGGTTACCCAGGCCGATGCGGCCAACGGCGCACTCGGCCAGATCACCGCCCACATCACCCAGATCAGCGACATGAACATCCAGGTCGCTACCGCCACCGAGGAGCAATCGAGCGTGGTGGGCGAGATCAACCGCAACGTGGAAGACATCAACCAGCTCACCATGGAGACCGCCGACATCGCCCACCAGCTCACCGAGTCGAGCCGCAGCCTGCAGCACCTCTCCGGCGAGCTGGACAAGCTGGTCGGCAACTTCCGGCTGTAACTCTTGGCGGCCACTTCATCACCCGACAGAGGGCGCTGCGGCGCCCTCTGTCGCCACCACGGCAAGCCGTGACGCAGGTGCTTGTGCGCCGCCTCCACCGGCTTCTGAAAATGCCCCATAATCAGGAAAATGAGAGGAGGAGTTATGGGCAAGCTGGTAGTGATGATAGTGCTGGGGGGGCTGCTCAGCGCCTGCAGCAGCGGGCCGGTGCGGGTGCACGGTGCCGACGTGAGCGTGGACGATACCCGGATCCGGGTCAGCGACGGGGATCGGGGTGGCTACGGCACCTTCTGCCCGCCCGGCCAGGCGAAGAAGGGGCGCTGCTGACAACCAGCCGTCTGCCGCTGAAAAACAAAAAGCCGCTCGATTGAGCGGCTTTTTCATGGTGCGGGAAGAGAATTACTTCTTCTTCTTGGCCTTGGCGTTCGGCAGGTCGGTGATGGAGCCTTCGAACACTTCGGCAGCCAGGCCCACGGACTCGTGCAGAGTCGGGTGAGCGTGGATGGTCAGAGCGATGTCTTCGGCGTCGGCACCCATCTCGATGGCCAGACCGATTTCACCCAGCAGTTCACCACCGTTGGTACCCACGATGGCACCACCGATGACGCGGCCGCTCTCCTTGTCGAAGATCAGCTTGGTCATGCCGTCGGAGCAGTCGGACGCGATGGCGCGACCAGAAGCAGCCCACGGGAAGGTGGCGACTTCGAAGTTCAGGCCCTGTTGCTTGGCTTCCTTCTCGGTCAGACCCACCCAGGCCATCTCCGGCTCGGTGTAGGCGATGGACGGGATCACTTTCGGGTCGAAGTAGTGCTTCTTGCCGGCGATGACTTCGGCAGCCACGTGGCCTTCGTGCACACCCTTGTGAGCCAGCATCGGCTGACCGACGATGTCGCCGATGGCGTGGATGTGCGCCACGTTGGTACGCAGCTGCTTGTCCACCTCGATGAAACCGCGCTCGGTCACGGCAACGCCGGCCTTCTCGGCATCCAGCATCTTGCCGTTCGGCACACGACCTACGGCAACCAGCACGTTGTCGTAACGAACCGGCTCGGCCGGGGCGTGCTTGCCTTCATAGGAGACGTACAGGCCGTCTTCGCGCGCTTCAACTGCGGTTACCTTGGTCTCCAGCATGATGTTGAATTTCTTGGCAACGCGCTTGGTGTAGATCTTGACGATGTCTTTGTCGGCAGCCGGTACCAGCTGGTCGGCAAATTCCACCACGTCGATCTCGGAGCCCAGGGAGGAGTACACGGTACCCATCTCCAGACCGATGATGCCGCCACCGATAACCAGCAGCTTGCCCGGAACGGTAGTCAGCTCCAGCGCATCGGTAGAGTCCCATACACGGGGGTCGTCATGGGGGATGAACGGCAGCTTCACCGGACGGGAACCGGCGGCGATGATGGCGTTGTCGAAGGTGACGGTGGTCTTGCCGTCGGCGCCTTCCACTTCCAGGGTGTTCGGGCCGGTGAACTTGCCAAAGCCGTTCACAACCTGGACTTTACGCATCTTGGCCATGCCGGCCAGACCGCCGGTCAGCTGGTTGATGACCTTCTCTTTCCACAGACGCACCTTGTCGATGTCGGTCTGCGGGGCACCGAAGACGATGCCGTGCTCGGCCAGCGCCTTGGCTTCTTCAATGACTTTGGCGACGTGCAGCAGCGCCTTGGACGGGATGCAGCCCACGTTCAGGCAGACGCCCCCCAGGGTGGAGTAACGCTCGACGATAATGGTATCCAGACCCAAGTCAGCCGCACGGAAGGCAGCGGAATAACCGGCAGGGCCAGCACCCAGTACTACGACCTGGGTTTTGATTTCTTTACTCATCATGACCTCTTTGTCGTTCTTATATCCCCGGACAGCGCAGTCTTAAGCCAGGACAAGGCGGCTGCAGCCGTGAAAAAAACGGGGCAAGTTTACAATCCTGTTAACGAAATGAGAAGTAAAAAGGGCAGGCTCTGGGCCCGCCCTCTCACTTACAGGACCAGTCGACGGATGTCGGACAGCACGCCGTTCATGGTGGTGATGAAGCGGGCTCCATCGGCACCATCGATGACGCGGTGGTCGTAGCTCAGGGCCAGCGGCAGCATCAGGCGTGGCGCGAACTCTTTGCCGTTCCACTTCGGCTTCATCTCGGACTTGGAGACGCCCAGGATGGCCACTTCCGGCGCGTTGACGATCGGGGTAAAGCTGGTACCACCGATGCCACCCAGGCTGGAGATGGTGAAGCAACCGCCCTGCATGTCGGCAGCGGTCAGCTTGCCGGCACGGGCCTTCTTGGAGATCTCGGCCAGATCGCGAGACAGTTCCATGATGCCCTTCTTGTTGACATCGCGCACCACAGGCACAACCAGACCGTTGGGGGTATCCACCGCCACACCGATGTGGATGTACTTCTTCATGATCAGCTTGCTGCCATCTTCGGACAGGGAGCTGCAGAAGCGCGGGTGAGCTTCCAGCGCCTTGGCGGCGGCTTTCAGGATGAACACCAGCGGGGTGATCTTCACGTCTGCCTTCTGCTTCTCGAGCATCGCGTTCTGCTCTTTGCGGAACGCTTCCAGCTCGGTGGTATCGGCTTCGTCGAACTGGGTGACATGGGGGATCATGACCCAGTTGCGGTGCAGGTTCGGACCGGAGATCTTCTGGATGCGGGTCAGATCAACCTCTTCCACATCACCGAACTTGCTGAAATCGACCTTCGGCCACGCCAGCACACTCATGCCGTTACCGTTGCCAGTGCCTTGACCTGCAGCCGGAGCGGACTCGGCGCGCTTGACCGCATCCTTCACGTAGGCCTGCACGTCTTCTTTGACGATGCGACCCTTGCGACCGGAGGCTTTCACCTTGGCCAGGTTGACACCAAACTCGCGAGCCAGACGGCGTACCGCCGGAGAGGCGTGTACGTAGGCATCGTTGGCAACGAAGTCGGAGGCGGCAGCAGCCTGGGCAACCGGAGCAGGAGCAGCGGCAGCAACAGGTGCAGCGGCAGGAGCCGGAGCCGCCACGGCAGCCGGAGCGGCACCAGCCACTTCGAATACCATGATCAGGGAACCGGTGGAGACCTTGTCACCCGCCTTCACCTTGATCTCCTTGACCACACCGGCGAACGGCGCAGGCACTTCCATGGAGGCCTTGTCACCTTCCACGGCGATCAGGGACTGGTCGGCTTCAACCTTGTCACCCACGGCGACCATGATCTCGGTAACTTCGACTTCGTCGCCACCGATATCCGGTACATTGACCTCTTTGGCAGCAGCGGCAACCGGGGCAGCAGCCACGGGAGCGGCAGCCTGGGCTGGTGCAGCAGCAACGGCAGGAGCGGCGCCAGCCACTTCGAACACCATCACCAGAGAACCGGTAGAGACCTTGGCGCCAGCGGCAACCTTGATCTCGACCACGCGGCCCGCGAACGGTGCCGGCACTTCCATGGAGGCCTTGTCACCCTCCACGGCGATGATGGACTGGTCGGCTTCAACCATGTCGCCCACGGCAACCATGATCTCGGTCACGTCCACTTCGTCGTCACCGATGTCCGGCACGTGCACGTCTTTGCGAGCGGCAGCAGCAGGAGCAGCGGCCGGTGCGGCTGCAACCGGTGCAGCGGCCTGGGCCGGCGCCGGTGCGGCAGCACCCTCGGCTTCGAAGATCATGATCTGGGAACCGGTGGCAACCTTGTCGCCCACCTTGATCAGGATCTCTTTGACGATACCGGCCGACGGGGCCGGGACTTCCATGGAGGCCTTGTCGCCTTCTACCGCGATGATGGACTGATCGAGTTCGACCTTGTCACCCACGGCCACCATGATCTCGGTGACTTCAACTTCATCGGCGCCGATATCCGGCACCATAATCTGTTTGGACATTGTGCTTTATCCTCTTGCGTGCATCCGCGTGACCGACTGCTGTCACGCGTCTCTCGCGTTAACCTTTGCAAGGTCGTGCCGGGCAGCGAGTCCCGGCACGACACTTGATCCTCTTACGCGTACAGCGGGTTGACCTTGTCGGCATCGATGCCGTACTTGGCGATGGCCTCGGCCACAACCTGCTTGTCTACCTCGCCGCGCTTGGCCAGTTCGGTCAGGGCAGCAACCACTACGTAGAACTCGTTCACTTCGAAGTGACGACGCAGGTTGGCACGGCTGTCGGAACGGCCGTAACCGTCGGTACCCAGCACGCGGTAGTTTTCGGTCGGCACGAAGGCACGCACCTGATCGGCGAAGGACTTCATGTAGTCGGTCGCGGCGATAGTGGCTTCGCTGCCCAGTACCTGAGCGATGTAGGGAACACGAGCCTCGGCAGTCGGGTGCAGCATGTTCCAGCGATCCGCGTCCTGACCGTCACGAGCCAGCTCGTTGAAGGAGGTGACGCTGAACACGTCGGAACCGATGCCGTATTCGTTGGCCAGGATCTGGGCGGCGGTGCGCACGTGACCCAGGATGGAGCCACAACCCAGCAGCTGTACCTTGGCCTTGGTGCCGGCCACGGTTTCCAGCTTGTAGATACCCTTGCGGATGCCTTCCTCGGCGCCTTCCGGCATGGCCGGCATGGCGTAGTTCTCGTTCAGAGTGGTGATGTAGTAGAACACGTTCTCCGGGTTCTCACCGTACATGCGACGCAGACCGTCCTGTACGATCACCGCTACTTCATAGGCGTAGGACGGGTCGTAGGAGACGCAGTTCGGGATGGTGTTGGCCAGGATGTGGCTGTGACCATCTTCGTGCTGCAGACCTTCGCCGTTCAGGGTAGTACGACCGGAGGTCGCACCCAGCAGGAAGCCACGGGCTTGCTGGTCACCGGCTGCCCACGCCATGTCGCCGATCCGCTGGAAGCCGAACATGGAGTAGTAGATGTAGAACGGGATCATCGGGCAGTCGTTGGTGCTGTAAGAGGTCGCAGCAGCCAGCCAGGAGGACATGGCGCCCAGCTCGTTGATACCGTCTTGCAGAACCTGACCCTGCTTGTCTTCCTTGTAGTAGGAGACGATGTCGCGGTCTTGCGGGGTGTACTGCTGACCGTGCGGGCTGTAGATACCGATCTGGCGGAACAGGCCTTCCATACCGAAGGTACGGGCTTCGTCAGCCAGGATCGGCACGATGCGCTTGCCGATGGACTTGTCTTTCAGCATCACGTTCAGGGAACGCACGAACGCCATGGTGGTGGAGATTTCACGCGCCTGTTCACCCAGCAGCGGACCGAAGGCATCCAGCGCCGGGATTTCCAGCTTGGTGGTGCTCTCGCGCAGACGGGTCGGAACATAACCCTTCAGCGCGGCACGACGGGCGTGCAGGTACTTGTGCTCTTCGGTACCCTCTTCGATCTTCAGGTACGGCAGGTTTTCCAGTTGCTCGTCGGTCACCGGCAGGTTGAAACGATCGCGCAGGTGACGCACTGAGCCCAGATCCATCTTCTTGACCTGGTGAGCGATGTTCTTGCCTTCGGCCGCTTCGCCCATGCCATAGCCCTTGATGGTCTTGGCCAGGATCACGGTCGGCTTGCCCTTGGTCTGTGCAGCCTTGGAGAAGGCGGCAAACAGTTTGCGAGGATCGTGACCACCGCGGTTCAGGGCGAAGATCTCCTCGTCAGTCATGTCTTTGACCAGCGCGGCGGTTTCCGGGTAACGGTTGAAGAAGTGCTCACGCACGTAGCCGCCATCGCGGGACTTCATGGTCTGGTAGTCACCATCCACGGTCTCGTTCATCAGCTGGATCAGCTTGCCGGAAGTGTCTTTCTTCAGCAGCTCATCCCACTTGCGACCCCAGATAACCTTGGTGACGTCCCAGCCGGCGCCGGCGAACAGGCCTTCCAGCTCGTTGATGACCTTGCCGTTGCCGACAACCGGGCCATCCAGACGCTGCAGGTTGCAGTTGACCACGAACACCAGGTTGTCGAGCTTTTCACGCACGGCAACGGTCAGGGCGCCCTTGGCTTCCGGCTCGTCCATCTCGCCGTCACCCAGGAAGGCGTAAACGGTCTGCTCGGAGCAATCCTTGATGCCACGGTCGGTCAGGTACTTCAGGAAGCGGGCCTGATAGATGGCGGCGATGGGGCCCAGACCCATGGAGACGGTCGGGAACTGCCAGAATTCCGGCATCAGTTTCGGGTGCGGGTAGGAAGGGATACCCTTGCCATCCACTTCCTGACGGAAGTTGTCCAGCTGCTCTTCGGTCAGGCGACCTTCTGCAAATGCACGGGCGTAGATGCCCGGGGAGATGTGACCCTGGAAGTAAACCAGGTCGCCACCGTCCTTCTCGTTGCGGGCACGGAAGAAGTGGTTGTAGCAGACTTCGTAGATGGTCGCGGAAGAGGCGAAGGAAGACATGTGACCACCCAGGTCCAGGTCTTTCTTGGAGGCGCGCAACACGATCATCATGGCGTTCCAGCGGATGATGGCGCGAATGCGGCGCTCCATCTCCAGGTCGCCCGGGTAAGCCGGCTCGTCGCTGGACGGGATGGTGTTGATGTAGTCGCGATTTGCCTTGGCAGCCACGTCCACACCGCTTGCGCGGGCTTTCTCGGCCAACTGTTCAAGGATGAACTGAGCGCGTTGCGGACCCTCTTCACGCAGCAGGGATTCCAGAGAGGCAAGCCACTCCAGCGTTTCTATCGGGTCCACATCGTTCTTCAGGATATCAGACATGGCTGGTTCCTATTATGTTGTGATTGCACGGCATTGCACGGCGAAGGGCGCAAGCATTCGACAATAAAGCCTTGTGGGATTAGTTTTCCTGCTGACGGATCCGACGCATGGATCGCTGGATCCGGCTGTCTTCCCTCTGCATATCCAACAAGGTGTCCTCGATAAAGGCCAGGTGCTCATGACAAGCTGCCCTGGCCCGCTCCGGAGCCCCCGACAGGATAGCCTCGATCAGATGCGCGCGATGGCGACGGATCTTGGCGACCACTCCCGGACGGCGATTCAGAATTTCGTTATTGCGTAAAATGTTCTGCTCAAGCATGGGGCCCATGGCCCGCAGCAGATGCAGCAGCACCACGTTGTGGGACGCCTCGGCCACCGCCAGATAGAACTGGGTGACGGCAGCGGATTCGGCTACCAGCGAGCCTTGCTGGCCAGCCTCCTCGATGGCGGACTGCACCTGACGGATCCGTTCGAAATCGGCTTCCGTTCCCCGCAATGCAGCATAGTAGGCACAGATGCCTTCCAGCGCATGGCGAAACTCCAGCAGGTCGTACTGGGCTTCCGGGTGGGTGCTGAGCAGCTCGAACAGGGGATCGGCGATCCCTTTGCTCAAGGCATTCTGTACGTAAGTGCCGCCGCCCTGACGACGATACAAGAGTCCTCTTGCCTCGAGGCGCTGGATGGCTTCGCGCAGCGAAGGGCGCGAAACCTGAAACTGGATAGCCAGTTCCCGCTCGGGCGGCAACTTCTGGCCCGGCTGCAAACTGCCTTCCAGAATCATCTGTTCCAGCTCGGCGACAATGGCGTCGGCCAACTTGGGTTGAGTAATCTTGAGATAGGGCATGAGGCTGCTTTGTTAAATTGGTATTACCAATTTCATGAATGGGGCGAAAATTAGCAGAGGGCATGGGAAAAGTCCACCCAAAAGATGATCTGAATCAAGAATCAACCTTGCCACTTAAGGGGTAAATAGAGAGATTTATGATTTGCCTCATAGAAATTGGTCAGACCAATATTTTTGACATGGCTCACAGGCAACATTTGATCAACAGCGAATAAAAATGGCCTGCCATAGAGGCAAGCCATTGTTTTAAAAACACAAACTTATTTTTAGAATATTTACTTAAAGTTGAGTGCCTGGCGATATCGCTGCCATTCGAAACTCTCACCCGGATCCGTCTTGCGCCCCGGCGCTATGTCGCAATGGCCGACGATGCGATCCGCCGTGATGGCGGGATAATGACTCGACAAGGTTCGACTGAGCCCAACTAATACCTCATACTGTGCATCCGTGTAGGGCAGTTCGTCTGTCCCCTCCAGCTCGATGCCGATGGAGAAGTCGTTGCACGCCTCCCTCCCCTGCCAGCTCGACACTCCGGCATGCCAGGCCCTGGCACCAAACGGCACATACTGCACCAGTTCACCATCGCGCCGGATCAAACAGTGGGCCGAGACCCGCAGCTGATGGATGTCGGCAAAGTAGGGGTGAGCCGCGGGATCAAGCCGCCCCAGAAAAAGGTCATCGATGAAGGGTCCGCCGAACTCGCCTGGCGGCAGGCTGATGCCATGCACCACCAGCAGAGAGATGTCGCTCGGGCTGGCCCGCTCGTTGTGGTGGGGAGAGGGCACCTTGCGAGCCTCTCGGCACCAGCCGGCGGCGTCGATGGAAAACGTGAGGTCAGGATGGGTCATCGGCTACTCGATACGAGTTGAGGGGAAAAGCGCGATCCGGGCCGGCATCTTGTCACCAAGCCGCTGAATCAGTGGAAAATTGTGTGTTAGGCTGGGTCATCTTGGGCTCGATGTGGATGAGGTATGCAGCAAACGGCGCGCTGGTTCTGGCTACTGGCCTGGCTCTCTTTGATGGGCCTGCTGACCCTCTACTTCCACTCCCGCACCCAACCGAGCGTCACCGCCAGCGGCGAACTCCTGCTGAGGGCCGACCAGAGCGGCCACTATCGACTGGAGGGTGCCATCAACGGCCAGCCGGTGCAACTGCTGCTCGATACCGGCGCAACGCGCATCACAGTGCCGCAACGGGTCGCCGAGCGGCTCGGCCTGACCGCCCACGGCAGCAGCCAGGTGAATACGGCAGCCGGGTTTATCCGGGTCGGCAACGGCACCATCGAAACGCTGGCGATGGGACCATTGACCTTGTACGATCTGGCCATCTTTATCAACCCGGCGGCGGCTGGCGACGAGGTGCTGGTAGGCATGAATGCCCTCGGCCGGCTGGAGCTGGTTCAAAAGGAGCGGCAGTTGCTGCTCAGACCTTTGCAGGAATAAAGGCATGCTACAACAGGACATCCGTCGCGCCGTGCGCGCCGCACTACTCGAAGATTTGGGCGACGCCCTCACCGCGCTGGACCAACCGGATGCCAGCGCCGATATCACGGCCCAGCTGATCCCGGCGGATCGCATCTCGACGGCCCGCGTCATCACCCGCGAAGCCGGTGTCTTCTGCGGCCAACCCTGGGTAGACGAGGTATTCACCCAGCTTGGCGGCGATGTGCAGGTGGAGTGGCTGGTGCAGGATGGTGAAGTGCTCACCCCCAATCAGGAGCTGTTTCGTCTGCACGGCCCGGCTCGCACCCTGCTGACCGGCGAGCGCAATGCGCTGAACTTCGTGCAGACCCTCTCCGGCGTCGCCACCCTCACCGCCCGCTACGTGGCCGAGCTGGCAGGCACAGATTGCCGCCTGCTTGACACCCGCAAGACCCTGCCAGGCCTTCGCAGCGCCCAGAAGTACGCGGTCACCTGCGGCGGCGGCAAGAACCACCGCATCGGCCTCTATGACGCCTATCTCATCAAGGAGAACCATATTCTCGCCTGTGGTGGCATAGTGCAGGCCATTGCCGAGGCTCGCCGGCTCAACCCGGGCAAACCGGTGGAAGTCGAGGTCGAATCCCTGGCCGAACTGGCACAGGCGCTGACAGCCCAGGCAGACATAGTAATGCTGGACAACTTCGACGTGCCCATGATGCGCGAGGCCGTTACACTCAATCAGGGGCGGGCCAAGCTGGAAGTGTCCGGCAACGTCACGCTGGACACCCTGGCCGAATATGCGGCTACCGGTGTCGACTTCATCTCGGTCGGTGCCCTGACCAAACATGTGCGGGCCCTGGACCTCTCGATGCGTTTTATCTAGCCGAAGGGCGTTCACCATGCCCCGTCGGGCCGGTGACATATAACAAGATGAAGGACTTGCAAAAGGCGCCATGGGCGCCTTTTCTTTAAGGCAGGATCCCTCGGCAAAGGAGTGTGAGATGGACCCATCCCCGCCAGCTACAAAGAGTCGATAGGGGCTCTTTATCCATGATTTATATCAAATTTTTCGCAAATGACAGAAAGATTGTTAACAAAGACCCCGACCTCTGTTGCCAAGTCGGACAGCTCGGATAAGATACTGACGTGTGGATAGTTTTCCACCGGCACTTCCCAGGAACCAAGGACAAAAAGGATATTTGAAATGAAGAAACAATCAGGCTTTACCCTTATCGAATTGATGATCGTGGTCGCGATCGTCGCCATCTTGGCCGCCATTGCGCTGCCGGCATATCAGACATACACCAAAAAAGCGAAATTTACTGAAGTGGTCGCTGCAACTGGTGCGGCTAAGACCGCAATAGAAGTTTGTAGCCAAGCAGGCAGCGCACCTGCAGCCTGCGTCACTGCGGCAACAACAGCAGTAAGTGGTAGTGTTGGCACGGCGATCGTAGACAAGGTTGAGGTGCAAGCAACTAACTCAACCCAAGGCTCCGCCGTATATGAAGTAAAAGCCACAGGTTTAGCCCCAGTAGCAGAAACCTATTACATAATCGGCACAGAAGATGCAGGTAGAGTGAAATGGGAAGCTAACCCCAGTGGATCCGTTGGTTCGTGTGTCGCTGCAGGTATCTGCTAATAGATGACCTCTAGCCCCAATAGCGGCCTGGCGTTAAGTCTGGCCGCTTCTTCCCTGCTCAGTGAGTCCGACTCACAGCGCTATCTGAGCCAGGCCAAGGCGCAGCGCAAACCTTTTGTGACCTTTCTGATCGAGAACGAGATCCTCGACAGCAAGGCGCTGGCCGACTTCTGCGAGCTGGAGTATGGGGTACCTCTGCTGGATCTTGCCGCCTTCGACCTGGCCGAGATCCCGCAGAAGTACCTCAATCAGAAGCTGATTGAGAAACACCATGTACTGCCCATCTACACCCAGGGCCACACCCTCTATATCGCCATGTCCGACCCGACCAATGTGTCGGCACTGGAGGATTTTGGTTTCAGCTTCGGGCTGCACACCGAGGCCTTGCTGGTCGAGGAGAACAAGCTGACCGCCGCCATCAGCAAGCTGATGGAGAACGATCAGGACGCCCTCGGCATGGAGGACATCGACGAATCCGAGATCTCCGAGCTGGAGGTGTCTGACGAGGGGTCACGACTCGACGAGAGCGTCAACACGGCGGACGATGACGCCCCCATCGTCAAATACATCAACAAGATCATGATGGATGCCATCAAGCGCGGTGCATCCGACCTCCACTTCGAACCCTACGAGACCAAATACCGTATTCGCTTTCGGATAGACGGGATCCTGCATGAGGTAGCGACGCCACCGGTCAATCTGGCCAACCGCTTCTCTGCCCGCCTCAAGGTGATGGCGCGCCTGGACATCGCCGAACGGCGGCTGCCCCAGGATGGCCGCATCAAATTGAAGATGTCGCGCAACAAGTCGATGGACATGCGGGTCAACACACTGCCCACCATGTGGGGCGAGAAGATCGTTATCCGTCTGCTCGACTCTTCCGCTGCGCGCCTCAATATCGAACAGCTCGGCTTTGACGATCGGCAGAAGGCACAATATCTGCGCGCGCTCTCGAAGCCTCAGGGCATGATCCTGGTGACCGGCCCGACCGGTTCGGGCAAGACGGTGTCGCTCTACACCGGCCTGAACATTCTCAACACCACAGAAGTGAATATTTCAACCGCCGAAGACCCGGTGGAGATCAACCTGCCTGGGGTCAATCAGGTACAGGTCAACCCCAAGGCCGGGCTGACCTTCGCCAGTGCCCTGCGCTCCTTCCTGCGCCAGGATCCCGACGTAGTGATGGTCGGGGAAATACGGGATCTTGAAACCGCCGAGATCGCCATCAAGGCGGCACAAACCGGCCACCTGGTGCTCTCCACATTGCACACCAACTCGGCGGCCGAAACACTGACCCGGATGATGAACATGGGGGTGCCCGCCTTCAACATCGCCTCCTCGGTTACCCTGATCATGGCCCAGCGACTGGCACGCAAGCTGTGTGACCACTGCAAGGCCCCCGAAGTGGTGCCGGAGGCTGAACTGTTGGAGTTGGGGTTCACCCAACAGCAGCTGGCAGCAGGCTTGCGGCTGTTCAAGCCGGTTGGTTGCAAGGAGTGTTCGGGCGGCTACAAGGGGCGGGTCGGCATCTACGAAATCCTGTTGATGTCCGAAAATATTGCAAAATTGATCATGCAGGGAGCCAACTCCATGCAAATTGCGGCCATTGCCCAGAAGGAGGGCATGCGCACCTTGCGGACCTCCGGTCTTGAGAAGGCCCGGCTGGGGGTGACCAGCCTGGCCGAGATAAACCGGGTAACAACCAACTGACAGAGTCTATCGCTCAGCCGATTCATCCAGGTGCCGCCGGCCCTGGCGATTTCCATCAGGCCGAGGCGGCTTGTCTTAGCGACGAGCAAGCCGGGCCCCATTGCAGGACGCAGTGATGGCAACGCTAACCCAGAAACAGAATGCCCCCAAGAAAGTCTTCGCCTTTCGCTGGAGCGGGGTGAACCGCAAGGGCCAGAAGGTCTCCGGCGAGCTGCAGGCCGACAGCATCAACACGGTCAAGGCCGAGCTGCGCAAGCAGGGCGTCAACGTCACCAAGGTGAGCAAGAAGAGCCAGGGGCTCTTCTCCAAGGGCGGCGCCAAGATAAAGCCGATGGATATTGCCGTCGTCTCCCGTCAGATCACCACCATGCTGTCGGCCGGCGTACCTCTGGTCCAGAGCCTGCAGATCATCGCCCGCAGCCACGAGAAGGCGGCCATGCGCGAGCTGATGGGCCAGATAGCCGCCGATGTGGAGACCGGTACCCCCATGTCCGAGGCGCTGCGCCGCCATCCCCGCCACTTCGATGATCTCTATTGCGACCTGGTCGAGGCGGGCGAGCAGTCCGGCGCCCTAGAAACCATCTACGACCGCATCGCGACTTATCGCGAAAAGTCCGAAGCGCTCAAATCCAAGATCAAGAAGGCCATGTTCTACCCCACCATGGTCATCCTGGTGGCCATTGTCGTCACCTCCATTCTGCTGCTGTTCGTCATTCCGCAGTTTGAGGACATCTTCAAGAGCTTCGGCGCCGAACTGCCCGCCTTTACCCAGTTCGTCATCGGCATCTCCCGCTTCATGCAGAACTGGTGGTATATGATCTTTGGCGGGGTTGCACTCGCCATCTTCCTCTACGTGCGAGCCTGGCGTGCCTCGCAGAAAGTCAGAGACAACACCGACAAGTTCATTCTGACCATCCCGGTGGTCGGCATGATATTGCACAAGGCTGCCATGGCCCGCTTCGCCCGTACCCTCTCCACCACCTTTTCCGCCGGTATCCCGCTGGTGGATGCCCTGATCTCCGCCGCAGGCGCCTCCGGCAACTATGTCTATCGCACCGCCGTCATGGCCATTCGCAACGAGGTGGTGGCCGGCATGCAGATCAACGTGGCCATGCGCACCGTCGATCTCTTCCCCGACATGGTGATCCAGATGGTGATGATTGGCGAGGAGTCAGGCGCCATCGATGATATGCTCTCCAAGGTCGCCACCATCTTCGAACAGGAGGTGGACGATCTAGTCGACGGCCTCACCAGCCTGCTGGAACCTCTCATCATGGTGGTGCTGGGGGTACTGGTCGGCGGCATGGTGGTCGCCATGTACCTGCCCATCTTCAAACTGGGGTCGGTCATCCACTGACCCCCAACCAATCCGGAACCCGATGTTGCTGATCACTGACGTTTTTCACAGCCTGCCCTGGCTCTATTCTTCGCTGGTATTCCTCTTCTCTCTGATGATCGGCAGTTTTCTCAACGTGGTGATCCATCGCCTGCCCATCATGCTGGAACGGGAGTGGCAGGCCGAATACCTCAGCTATTTCACCCCAGAGACACAACTGCAGCAGGAGGAACGCTACAACCTGATGGTGCCGCGTTCCGCCTGCCCCCATTGCGGCCACGCCATCACGGCCATGGAGAATATCCCCCTGCTCAGCTGGCTCTGGCTCAAGGGTCGCTGCCGTGAATGTCAGGCCCCCATCTCGGCCCGTTATCCGCTGGTGGAGCTGCTGACAGCCCTGCTCTCGCTGGTCGTCGCCGCAACATTCCCACCGGGCTGGGCTTTGCTGGCCGCCCTGCTGCTCACCTGGGTGCTGGTGGCGCTCACTTTCATCGATCTGGACAAGATGCTGCTGCCGGATCAGCTGACCCTGCCATTGCTGTGGGGCGGCCTGCTGTTCAATCTGGCAGGGGGATTCGTTCCTCTGGCCGATGCGGTGATCGGTGCCATGGCCGGCTATCTGGTGCTCTGGAGTCTCTACTGGGCCTTCAAGCTGCTGACCGGCAAGGAAGGGATGGGCTACGGCGACTTCAAGCTGCTGGCAGCGCTGGGGGCCTGGCTCGGCTGGCAGGCCCTGCCCATCGTGTTACTGCTCTCCTCCCTGGTCGGCGCCATCATAGGGATAAGTCTCATCCTGCTGCGCAACCATCATCAGGGCAAACCCATCCCCTTCGGGCCCTACCTGGCCATCGCCGGCTGGATCGCGCTGCTGTGGGGCGATACCATCACCCGCTGGTATCTCACGACGTTTCTCTGATCAAAGGCAGCACTGACCCATGTATGTAGTCGCAATTACCGGCGGGATTGGCAGCGGCAAGACCACGGTTGCCAATCAGTTTGCCGAGCTGGGCATCGAGGTGGTGGATGCGGACATCATCGCCCGCGAGGTAGTGGAACCCGGTACCCCGGCCCTGGCGGCCATCGCCACCCATTTTGGCGCAGACGTCATCGCCCCGGATGGCCGGCTCGATCGCCGCCAGCTGCGTGAGCGGGTCTTCACTGACCCGCAGGCCAAGGACTGGCTCAACGCCCTGCTCCATCCCCTCATTCGCAGCGAGATGCAGCGCCAGTGCGCGGCCGCGCGCTCCCCCTATTGCCTGCTGGTGGTGCCCCTGCTGGTGGAAAACCGGCTCACCGCACTGGCCAACCGGGTACTGGTGATCGACGTGGACGAAGCGACCCAGATTGAGCGTACCTGTCGCCGGGACGGCGTGACCCGGGAGCAGGCCCAAGCCATCCTGGCCGCCCAGGCGAGCCGGACCGAGCGGCTGGCGGCAGCCGACGATGTGCTGGACAACCAGAACGGCACGCCCGAGGCAATAAAGAGCCGAATTTTCGCGCTGCACGAGACATATCTGGCATTTGCCTCTCAACAAGCCCGCCAACTGTGAGTACACTAGGCCGGTTTATGGCTGGCCAGGATTAGGCATGATTTACGATTTTCCCCTCAATGAAAAAAGCCGGACCTATCTTCGTCTGGAGTCCCTGTTTTCCCAGATCCGCGACAATCTGGAGAGCGACCAGCCCTGGGCACACATCGCCTTTTTCAAGGGCCTGTTCGACCTGCAGGAGTTGCTGGAGCGCGGTGACCTGCGCGCCGATCTCATCAAGGATCTGGAGCGCCTCAGCCAGCGCCTGAGCCACTGGGCCAGCCTGCCAGACGTCGACTTGGAGCAGATCAACCTGATGCAGCAGGAGAGCACCCAGCTCTCCCGCAACTTGCTGAGTGCACCGCGTCCCGGTGCCCGCTTGAAAGAAGATCGCCTGCTTGGCTCCATCCGCCAACGCTTCTCCATTCCGGGCGGGTTGTGCGCCTTCGACGTACCGCAACTGCACCACTGGCTGGCCACCCCGGCCATCGCCCGTCATCAGCAGATGCAGCTGTGGCTGAGCGACATCAACCTGTTGATGAACGCCATCTCCCTGCTGCTGCGCCTGTGGCGTGAATCCGGCAACTTCAGCGAACAGGTGGCCGTCAACGGCTTCTTCCAGGATACCGCCGAGAGTGCCGAGCTGATCCGCATTCGCCTGAGCGGTACCCAGCAGTGCTACCCGACCCTGAGCGGCCACAAGAACCGGTTTGCCCTGCGCTTTTTGCCCACTGCGGAGCAGCAGATCGGTGACGTGTCCTTCCAGCTGGCCTGCTGCTAAGGAGCATCCATGGTGACCAAGGTAAAGTGCCCGACCTGCCAGACCGAGCTGGAATGGGGCCCGCAGAGCCCGTTTCGCCCGTTCTGCAGCAAGCGCTGCCAGCTGATCGATCTCGGCGAGTGGGCCGACGAGGAGAAGCGGATCCCGGGGGAAATAGACCCGGAGCTGCTGCCCTACCCCGAAGAGGGGGAGCAGTGGCAGTAAGCCAGCAAGCAAAAAGGGCCGATACGGCCCTTTTTATTTTGGTATGCACTGCGGCTCATATCAGCCCTGTGCGGCCAGCGATGCCTGCAGGCGCGTCACGATCGGGCCATTGGCGTCGGGGAAGTGATACTCATGCAGCGAGGCCAGCGGCACCCAGCGACACTCCTGCCCCTCCTTGCCAAACGGCTCACCGCTGAAGCGGGTCACCTTCCAGATATCCAGCAGTACCTGCTTGTCCGGGTAGTCGTGATGCAGCTCCATGAAGGGAGCGCAATCCTGTACCCGGATCCCGATCTCTTCCCACAGCTCCCTGTCCAGCGCGGTGAGCAGATCCTCTCCGGCCTCCACCTTGCCGCCGGGGAATTCCCAGCGATCCCCCTGATGACGATCGGCGGAGCGTCTGGCGATGAAGATATCGCCCCGTTCGTTCTCGATGACGCCGACCGCCACCCAGATCCGTTTCTTCTGTTCCATCATTGTCCTCAGCGTAAACATGGCAAACGGGCAATCCAGGGCGCCAGCCGGCGGGCCTGTGTTTCCCCTTGTGCCGTAAAGATATCCTGCCCCACATGCTCGCTCCCGTCCGGGGCGGGCAGCGGCCAGGGGATGGCGCCAGACGGCGTGAAGCAGCGGTCATGCACCAGACAGCTCGACGAGAGATAACCCCAGAGCCGGTCGCGCAAAAACCACTGGTCGATATTCGGCGTCTCCATGACGTCCGGCTGATAGGCTTCGAGCAGGGGCGCCAGTGGCGGCAACACACCGGCCACTCCACCCCACATACCCGCCAGCACCAGATCGGTATGACTCCACCAATCGCGCATGATATGAAACCAGCGCGTCGATGCAAGCCACTCCTGTACCGCCAGCCGCTCGCGTACACCCGGTACCGAATCCACATCCCGCACCAGAAAGCGTCCCACCCGCGGATCGTTGGCTACCTGAAAACGCCAGCAGAGGCGCCGACGCAAAGATTGACCGGCGGGTTGCAGCAACAGCTCGGCCCCCAGTTCGCGCAGCGCAGCGAGCAGCTCGGCGGGCACGCTCTCATCCACGTAGAAACGTACCCGCCAACCCGGATAGAGATAGGCGGCCGCCAGCACATTGTCGATGGCGCCCCGCAGGTAACGAGGGGCACTGCCCCACAGCGAGAAGGCGATGACATCCGGTTTGTCTGCCGCCAGCCAGGCCGACGGTGCGACTGCCGGCAGAGTCCAGTCTGACGGCGCCTTGTCGCTCACCCGAGCCTTTAGCTCCAGCGAGCGGGTTCCCGCCACGGCAGCCTCGGCGTGGCGCTCCAGCTTGGCCAGCGAGGCGCAGAGAGCATCCAGCGCATGGAAGTCGTCGGGGAGACGCTGCAACAGGGCCTGCAGCCGCGCCACCGCCTGTTCGTATTGACCGGACCGTGACAGACAAGAGCAGAGGTTGCGCAGCACCTCGTTGTTGCTAGGTTCGGCCTTGTGAGCCATCTCCAGTACTTGGGCCGCCGACGCCGGGTCACCGCACAAAAAGAGGTAATAGGCAAACTGCAGCTGCAGAGCCACCGGCTTGACCGCGCTGCCGTTGAGCCTCGCCAGCAGTTGCTGGATGGCAACCTGACGCTGGCCGGCCAGCCAGCTGGTGTGGGCCGCGGCATCCCAGCCCGTCGGCATCTTGCTCATGACGCTTCTCCTCGCTTGCCAGAAATGAATGCACCGCCCGGAGGCGGTGCATTCATGGTCATGGCGCTATCAGGTCAACTGACCGTGGCAGTGCTTGTATTTCTTGCCGGAGCCGCAGGGGCAGGGATCGTTGCGCCCCACCTTCTGCTCGTCCCGCACGAAGGTGACCGGGCCCGCTTCGGCCTGCTCTTCATCGGCCAGCTGGTTGTCGGCCGTCGCGTGGGTGTAGGTACGGGGAGCGGCTTCGGCCTGCTGGCGCTGCTGCTCTTCCATTGCCTCCACGTCGCGCTCCTGCACCTGTACCCGGCTCAGTATGCTGACCACGTCGCGCTTGAGGGTCTCCAGCATCTGGGTGAACAGATCGAAGGACTCGCGCTTGTACTCCTGCTTGGGGTTCTTCTGGGCGTAACCGCGCAGATGGATGCCCTGACGCAGGTGATCCATGGCCGCCAGATGCTCTTTCCACAGGCCGTCCAGGGTCTGCAACATGACCGCCTTCTCGAAGTTGCGCAGCACCTCTTTACCAACCAGCTCTTCCTTGTGGGCATAGAGCTTGGTGGCTTCATCCAGGATGCGCTCGCGCAGCTTCTCTTCATACAGCTTGTCGTCTTCCGCCAGCCACTGCTGCAGCGGCAGATCGAGGGCGAAATCAGACTTCAGGCGGGCTTCCAGACCCGGCACGTCCCACATCTCTTCCAGAGACTGGGGCGGGATGTACTCGTCGATGATGGCGCCGTAGACGTCATCACGGATGACGTGGATGGTCTCGGAGATGTCGCTGGTGTCCAGCAGCTCGTTGCGCTGCTCGTAGACCACCTTGCGCTGGTCGTTGGCCACGTCGTCAAACTCCAGCAGGCTCTTGCGGATGTCGAAGTTGCGACCTTCCACCTTGCGCTGGGCGTTCTCGATGGCCTTGGTCACCCAGGGGTGCTCGATGGCTTCGCCCTCTTCCATGCCCAGCTTCTTCATCATGCCGGTCACGCGATCGGAGGCGAAGATCCGCATCAGGGTATCTTCCATGGAGAGGTAGAAGCGGGAGGAGCCCGGGTCCCCCTGACGACCGGAACGGCCGCGCAGCTGGTTGTCGATACGACGGGACTCGTGACGCTCGGTACCGATAATGTGCAGACCACCGGCGGCCAGCACCGCATCGTGACGCACCTGCCAGGCGGCCTTCAGCTCGGCGATCTGCTCTTCGCTCGGGTTCTCCAGCTGGGCGATTTCCGCTTGCCAGTTGCCACCCAGCACTATGTCGGTACCACGACCGGCCATGTTGGTGGCGATGGTGACGGCGCCGGTCTGACCGGCCTGGGCGACGATCTCAGCTTCCATGGCGTGGAACTTGGCGTTCAGCACCTTGTGCGGGATCTTCTCCTTGGTCAGGATGCCGGAGAGCAGCTCGGAGTTCTCGATGGAGACGGTACCGACCAGCACCGGCTGGCCACGCTCGACGCAGCCGCGAATGTCTTCGATGATGGCGGCATACTTCTCGTTGGCGGTCAGGTAGACCAGATCGCCCATGTCCTTGCGCACCATCGGCTTGTTGGTCGGGATAACCACGGTATCCAGGCCATAAATCTGCTGGAATTCAAAGGCTTCGGTATCGGCTGTACCCGTCATGCCCGCCAGCTTGTCGTACAGACGGAAGTAGTTCTGGAAGGTGATGGAGGCCAGCGTCTGGTTCTCGTTCTGGATTTTCACCCCTTCCTTCGCCTCGACCGCCTGATGCAGACCGTCGGACCAGCGACGACCCGGCATGGTACGGCCGGTATGCTCGTCGACGATGACGATCTCGTCCTTCTGGACTATGTAGTCGACGTTGCGCTCAAACAGGGTGTGGGCACGCAGGCCGGCGTTGACGTGGTGCAGCAGGCTGATGTTGGTGGCGGAGAACAAGGAGTCATCCTCGGCCAGCAGCCCCTCTTTCTTGAGCAGCTCTTCCACGAAGATCTGGCCGTTCTCGGTCAGCAATGCCTGACGGTTCTTCTCGTCCACCGTGTAGTGGCCGTCGCCGGTGTACTCTTCAGAGTCTTCCTTGTCCTGCTTGACCAGCAGCGGGATCAGCTTGTTGACGCGGATGTAGAGCTCGGAGCTGTCTTCGGCTGGGCCGGAGATGATGAGCGGGGTACGAGCTTCATCGATGAGCACCGAGTCCACCTCATCCACCAGCGCGTAGTTGAGCGGACGCTGCACGCGCTGCTCGGGCGAGAACGCCATGTTGTCGCGCAGGTAGTCAAAACCGAATTCGTTGTTGGTACCGTAGGTGATGTCGGCGGCGTAGGCGTCGCGCTTCTGGGACGCATCCATGCCGGGCACGTTGCAGTCGACGGTCATGCCGAGGAAGGCGAACAGCGGGCGGTTCGCCTCGGCGTCACGCTTGGCCAGATAGTCGTTCACCGTCACCACGTGCACGCCGCGGCCGCTCAGGGCATTCAGGTAGGCCGGCAGGGTGGCGGTGAGGGTCTTACCTTCACCCGTTTTCATTTCGGCGATGCGGTTGGAGTTCAGCACCATGCCGCCTATCAGCTGCACGTCGAAATGACGCATGCCGAACACCCGACGGGAGGCTTCACGCACGGTGGCAAAGGCCTCCGGCAGCAGCTGCTCCAGCGTCTCACCCTGCTCCAGACGCTGACGATACTCGGCCGTCTTGGCCTGCAGCTGTGCATCGGACAGAGCTTCGAACTGCGGCTCCATCGCGTTGATCTGTTTTACAATTTTACGCAAAGCCTTGAGCGTTCTGTCGTTCCGGCTGCCGATAATCTTGGTAAGCAGTGTGCTAATCATGGGTACCAACTATTTCTGGTTATATAAGCGTTCCGTCACTGGAACCTGGAGAAAAAAACCTAACCCCGTCTGGCATTGAGAAAACGCGCGGGGTCCACCTGACGACCATCTTTCAACACTTCGTAATGCAAATGGACCCCGGTCGCGCGACCGGTGCGTCCCATCAAGGCAATTTTCTGGCCCTCATCGACCAGGGTGCCCACTTCGACCAGCAACTTGGAGTTGTGGGCATAGCGGGTCACCAGACCATTGCCGTGGTTGATCTCCACCATGTTGCCAAATTCCGGATGACGGCCCGCCCAGCTTACAACGCCCGGGCCCGTTGCCAGGATGGGGGTGCCGGGCTTGCCACGGAAATCTACCCCTTTGTGCATCTTGGCACGACCATTGAACGGATCGACCCGGCCACCGAAGCCAGAGGAGACCCAAACTCGCTCCTGCTTGACCGGAGTCCCGGAGATGAAACCGGCATCGGTTATATGGTGATTCATGATGAAAGATTCAAGTACCGACAGCTGCTCTTCACGACTGCTGAGCTGTTGGCTGAGATGCTTCATGGAGTCCTGCAGCTCGTTGAGGCTGACTTCCAGATCCGCATCATAGGAGGGACCGCCCATGGGGGGCAGCTCCTTGAAATTGAACTCCTCGGGGTCGAGGTCGGCTTTTTCGGTCAGCCGCTCTCCGAGTGCATTGAGTCGACCCAGCTGCCCCTGCATGGTGCCCACCTGGGCGGCCAGCATGGCAAGCTGTTCGCGGGCTTCGTCAGCCCCTTGCGTGGATTTTTGCTGTTCGGCCATGGCCAGCGCCACTTCCAGCGCGTCCATCTTTTGCTGCCAGCTCTGCCAGAGCCAGCCGCCCCCTAAGGCCAATACAGTGAAGAGGATACCGCCGACCCAGGCCAGACGTTGTTTGGGCAAGTGCAACCTGCGTCGCTGCTTACCGTGGAGGATCAGGGTAATGCTCATAGAAATCAGTCTGCTCGGTCAGGTGTGGCCATGGGCCGACACGGAAAATAAAACCGGGAGATAATCGGTATTACAGAATGGAGTAAACAAATGACGGAACGTCGGTGCGGAGAGAGGACCGACGTTCCGTTGCACGGCTATCAGGCCAGAACCAGACCGTTATCGTAGTAAGCGATAGGCGCTTTGTCGCCCTCACCCTCGAAGGTCACCAGTTCCCAGGCCTCCTGCTTGGCCAGCAAGGCACGCAGCAGTTTGTTGTTCAGGGCATGGCCGGTCTTGTAGGCACGGAATTCGCCAATGATGCTGCGATTGCACATGTACAGATCGCCAATCGCATCCAGCATCTTGTGTTTGACGAATTCGTCTTCGTAGCGCAGACCATCTTCGTTCAACACCCTGTAGTCATCCAGCACCACAGCGTTTTCCAGGCTGCCGCCCAGCGCCAGGTTCTGGGAACGCAGGTACTCGATGTCACGCATGAAGCCGAAGGTACGGGCACGGCTGATCTCTTTCACGAAAGAGGCACCGGAGAAGTCCAGCACGCAACGCTGATTGCGTCCTTCAAATACCGGATGCTGGAAGTCGATCTCGAGATCCATCTTGAAGCCGTTGCGATAGGGGTGGAATTCCGCCCACTTGTCGCCGTCTTCAACACGGATGCTCTGCTTGATCCGCACAAACTGCTTGGGGGCATTCTGTTCACGGATACCAACTTCTTGCAGCAGGTAGATAAAGGGGTGCGCACTGCCGTCCATCACCGGGATCTCGGGCGCATCAACCTCGACATAGAGATTGTCGATGCCCATCCCGGCCAGTGCGGCAGAGAGGTGCTCAATGGTAGAGACACGGACACCGGCTTCGTTCACCAGAGCGGTACAAAGCACGGTATCACGCACCTGATCGGCATTGGCTGGCAGCTCTACCACAGGATTCAGATCGGTACGCAAGTAAACGATCCCTGTGTTAACAGGCGCCGGACGGAACGTCATTGTGACTTTCCGGCCCGAATGCAGGCCGACACCGGTGGCCTGGACACTCGTTTTCAAGGTTCTTTGTCTAATCATGGGCGTATCCGCTTAACAGCTCAAATTCCTGACCAGATGGTCGTGGGCAGGCCATCTTAGCACATTCCTTAAGCAACAAGCAAACCAGCGTCATTAGAGGCTTAGTCGGCTTGCTTGCGCAGGAACGCAGGAATATCGAGATAATCCGGTTCGCGACGAGCTTGCGGCTCGGCGTTCACCACCTTGGCCGGCGCCTCTTCCATCACGCGAGACTGCAGGGCTTCGCTGATCAGGGGCTGACGAGCCGGACGTTCCTGGACCATGTTGTTCTTCACCAAGGTGATGTCCGGCTTGCGCTCGGCACCGATACCGGTAGCAACCACGGTCACGCGCAGTTCATCGTGCATTTCCGGGTCGATTACGGTACCCACCACCACGGTGGCGTTCTCGGAGGCGAAGGCCTTGACCGCGTTACCCACGGTTTCGAACTCTTCGATGGTCATGTCCATGCCGGCAGTGATGTTGACCAGGATGCCGCGGGCACCGGCCAGATCCACGTCTTCCAGCAGCGGGCTGGAGATGGCCTTCTCGGCCGCTTCTTCGGCACGGTCATCACCGGAGGCGGAACCGGTACCCATCATGGCGGTACCCATCTCGCGCATCACGGTACGTACGTCCGCGAAGTCGACGTTGATCAGACCCGGACGGGTGATCAGCTCGGCAATGCCCTGTACCGCACCCAGCAGCACATCGTTGGCCGCCTTGAAGGCGTCCAGCAGGGAGATGCCACGACCCAGCACCTTCAGCAACTTGTCGTTGGGGATGGTGATCAGGGAGTCGACGTTCTTGGACAACTCTTCGATACCGTGAGCGGCAAAGCCCATCCGTTTTTTCCCTTCGAAGGAGAACGGCTTGGTTACGACAGCAACTGTCAGGATACCCATCTCGCGGGCCACTTCGGCCACGATCGGGGCAGCACCGGTACCGGTACCGCCACCCATGCCGGCGGCGATGAACACCATGTCGGAGCCGGTCAGCAGCTCGCGCAGTGCTTCCCGATCTTCCATGGCCGCGTCACGACCCACTTCCGGGTTGGCCCCGGCACCCAGACCCTTGGTGATGCCACCGCCGATCTGCAGGGTTGTGTTGGCACTGGAGTTGCGCAGCGCCTGGGCGTCGGTGTTGACGGTAATGAACTCGACACCTTCGATGTTTTGACGAACCATGTGTTCGACCGCGTTGCCGCCGCCACCACCCACACCAATCACTTTGATGACGGCTTCGTCAGTGTGGCTATCCATAAATTCAAACATGTTGTCTCTCCGCTTTATTTGCCTGACTCAGCAAAATCTTTTAGAACTCGCCACGCAACCAGTTGCTGACCCGTTTGACCAGCCCACCTACGCTTGCCTTGGCGGCATATTCCTTGCTACTGCCGGTGGATTGATGGGTGCGGCCATACTGCAGCAACCCGACCGCGGTCGAGTACACAGGCGCCTGCACGTAATCACTCAATCCCCGGATATTCATGGGCTCCCCTACCCGGACCTGGCTCTGGAAGATCTGCTCTGCGCACTCCACAATGCCTTCGATCTGGGCAGCGCCGCCGGTCAAGACCACACCGGCTGCAAGCTGATGCTTGACCCCCTGCGCTTTCAATTCGCTTTGTACCCGCACCAGCTCATCATTCACCATGGAGAGCAACTCGGTGTAACGGGGCTCGATCACTTCAGCCAGTGTCTGCCGCTGCAGGCTGCGCGCCGGACGACCGCCGACACTGGGTACTTCAATATTGTCTTCCTTGCTGACCAGCCGGCCCAGGGCGCAGCCGTAGCGCACTTTGATCGCCTCCGCATCCAGCGGCGGAGTGCCGAAGGCGTAGGCGATGTCGCTGGTCACCGTGCTGCCGGCGTACGGGATCACCTTGGTGTGACGCAGGGCACCGCCGGTAAACAGCGACATGTCCATGGTGCCACCACCGATGTCCACCACGCAGACACCCAGCTCCTTCTCGTCTTCGGTCAGCACGGCGTAGCTGGACGCCAGCGCGGAGAAGATCAGCTGATCCACCCGCAGACCCACCTTCTCAACGCACTTCTCGATGTTGCGAGCCATGTCGTTGTGGCAGGTGATCAGGTGCACCTTGGCGGCCATCCGCACGCCGGACAGACCGACCGGGTTCTTGATCCCTTCCTGGTAGTCGATGGCGAACTCCTGAGGCAGCACGTGCAGCACCCGTAGCTCATCGGACAACCGAACCGACTTGGCGGTGTGGATGACGTTGTCCACGTCTTCCTGAGTCACCTCTTCATCGGAGATGGGCACCATGCCGGTTTCGTTACGGCAGTCGATGTGCTTGCCGGAAAGCCCCAGATAGACGGAGCTGATCTGGCAGTCGGCCATCATCTCGGCCTCTTCCACCGCACGGCGCAGGGACTTGACCACGGAATCGAGATCGTTGACCCCGCCCTTGTCCATGCCACGAGAGGCGTGACTGCCCATGCCGATGACATTGAGCTCACCGTCTGGCAGCACTTCGCCAACCAGAACCGCCACCTTGGTTGTGCCGATATCCAGTCCGACAATCAGATTTCTATCTGCGGTTTTGGTCATTCACTTTCTCTTCGTTCTTCTTCCAGCCAACTGCCATCCCGGTGTCGTATCGAAGATCCACGTAAGCAACCCGCTCACGGGGCTCGATGACCGGAAAGGCATCGATAAACCGCTGCAGTCGAAGCGCGATATCCGAGCGCCCCAAAAACAGCTGAATGTTGCCATCCAGGGTCAGTTCCCAGGCATGGCGAGGGGTCAGATTCACCCCCAGCAGCTTGTATCCTCTGGCCGCCAGCTGCGCCTCGTACTGACGGCTGGCCTCCAGCACCTTGACGGCCTGATCTTCTGGCCCGGACAGCTGCATCAGGGGGGTCTTCACCCTGTCCGGCGCACTGAACACCTCACCCTTGGTGTTGACGAAGCGGTTGCCATTCCAGCGTGCCGCCACCGCCTGTTCGGTGAGATAGACCTTGATCTTGTTGGGCCACTTCTTGCGTACCGAGACCTGGGCCACCCAAGGCAAGGCGTTCAACCGCGCCTGCAATTCGTTCACATCCAACTCGAAAAAGTTGCGCAGTTCGGCGCCATCCATTACGGCGCTGCGCAGTTCATCGGTTTGCAAATACTGGTGTTGCCCCTGCAGCAACAGCTCGCTCATGGGCAACCGATTGGCATCCGTCAGCCAATCTTTAACATCCAGCGCGGTCTGGTAGAGGCCCCACATGACCAGGAGGAAAAATCCCACCCCGGCGATGAAGCCTCCCTTGGTGCGCCCTTGTGCCCTTGCCTCCACCCGATCGATCCCCGTTTAACGCGCCATGCCGGCCCTTTGCAGGCCGGTTCGCCATTATATAGGCCCCGGCTTGGCGGTCAAAATACTCATTGGGCCCTCAGGCGCCGGATTTCATGCTCTCGATGCTCAATTTCATCTCGCCGAGACGCCGTGCCAGCGCCCCGACGTTCCCTGCCCCCTGGGTCAGCACCAGATCGCCCTCGCCGATCAGGCCGGCCAGTACCGCCGGCACATCGTCCGGCGTCGCGACAAAGATGGGTTCCAGACTGCCGCGGGAGCGGATGGAGCGGCACAGGGCGCGGCCATCGGCGCCCGGAATAGGCTCTTCACCGGCGGCATAGACCTCCAGCATCACCAGCACGTCCACCTTGGAGAGCACGTCCGCGAAGTCTTCATAGAGATCTCGGGTACGGGTGTAGCGGTGCGGCTGGAACACCATCACCAGTCGCTTCTCGGGCCAGCCGGCGCGAGCGGCGTTGATGGTGACCTTGACCTCGCTCGGGTGGTGACCGTAGTCGTCCACCAGCATGGCCTTGCCGCGGCCGGTCTCGAACTCGCCATATTGCTGGAAGCGGCGACCCACCCCTTCAAACTTGGCCAGCGCCCGGATGATGGCATCATCGCCGATCCCGTCCTCGGTGGCGACCGCAATCGCCGCCGCGGCATTGAGGGCGTTGTGGATGCCGGGCAGATTGAGGGTTACCTCCAGCTCGCCGGCATCCTTGCGACGGACCCGGAAACGGCTGCGGTTGCTGGTCTGCACGAAGTCCAGCACCTGCACGTCGGCATCATCACTCAGGCCATAGGTGATGGTGGGACGCGCGATCTCCGGCAGCATGCCGCGGATCACAGGGTCATCCACGCACACCACGGCCAGCCCGTAGAACGGCAGATTGTGCAAAAAGTCGATGAAGGTGGCCTTCAGCTTGGAGAAGTCGCCACCATAGGTGTCCATGTGATCCGCTTCAATGTTGGTCACGATGGAGACCATCGGCTGCAGATGCAGGAAGGAGGCGTCGCTCTCGTCCGCTTCGGCAATCAGATAGCGGCTGCTGCCCAGGCGGGCATTGGTGCCGGCGCTATTGAGCAGGCCACCGATTACGAAGGTCGGATCCCGGTCCGCTTCGGCATAGATGCTCGCCACCAGACTGGTGGTGGTGGTCTTGCCGTGGGTGCCGGCGATGGCGATACCATGGCGGAAACGCATCAGCTCGGCCAGCATCTCGGCGCGGCGCACCACAGGAATGCGCAGCTCGCGGGCAGCCAGCAGCTCGGGGTTGTCCTGCTTGATGGCGGTAGAGACCACCACCACGCTCGCCTCGTTCACGTGCTCGGCACTGTGGCCCACGAAGATGTGGGCACCGAGGGACTCGAGCCGTTCGGTTACCGCATTGCGGGCCAGATCCGAGCCGGTCACCTGATACCCTTCGTTGGCAAGGACTTCAGCGATACCGCCCATCCCGGCCCCACCGATGCCGATGAAGTGAATGCGACGCACCCGGCGCATTTCAGGGATAACGGTACGCAGTTTTGCCAGTTCAACCTTGGTCATAATCATCTCTCGCTCTGCCCGGTCGCCAGGCGTTTGCACTCATCGGCGACCCGCTCGGCGGCATCGATGATGGCGACGCGACGGGCGGCCTGGGCCATGTTCAATAGGGTTTCCCTGCGCCCGGCAAGCCAGGAGAGACGCGCAGCCAGCGAGGCCGTGGTCAGCTCGGATTGGGGCAGGAATTCAGCCGCACCGCCGTCGACCAGAGTCAGGGCGTTGCGGGTCTGGTGATCATCCACCGCGTGGGGCAGCGGCACAAAAATGGCGGCAACCCCGGCGGCGGCGACTTCGGAGACGGTCAGCGCCCCGGCCCGGCACACCACCAGGTCTGCCCAGGCATAGGCACCGGCCATGTCCTTGATAAATTCACTTACCTCGGCCGCAACGCCCTGCTTGGCGTAGGCCTCGGCCACGGCATCGCGATTGCCCTTGCCGCACTGGTGACGCACCTCGATGGGCACACCGGCCGCCGCCACTGCCGGCGGCACCTGCTCGTTGAGCACCCGGGCCCCCAGGCTGCCACCGACGATCAGCAGCCGCAGCGGCTCTGCACTGCTGCGCAGTTGCGGATCCGGCAGGGCCACCACTTCGGGGCGCACCGGGTTGCCCACCACGGCGGTGCGACGGCTCGGCGCAAAGGCGCCCGGGAAGGCCATCAGCACCCGCTTGGCGAGGCGAGCCAGCAGCTTGTTGGTCATGCCGGCCGCGGCATTCTGCTCATGCAGCAGCAACGGGATGCCGGACAGCCAGGCGGCCACGCCACCCGGACCGGAGGCAAAACCGCCCATGCCGAGCACCACGTCGGGGCGAATGGTTTTGAGCACCCGGCGCGCCTGCAGCACGGATTTTACGATGCGATAGGGGGCCGCCAGCAGCCGCTTGATGCCATTGCCACGCACCCCCTGGATATCGATGAAGGAGATGGGATAACCATGGGCAGGCACCAGCTCCGCCTCCATCCGGTCGGCGGTGCCGAGCCAGTGAATGGTCCAGCCCTGGGCCTTGAGGCGATCGGCCACGGCCAAACCGGGGAACACGTGGCCCCCGGTACCGCCTGCCATCACCAACAGCGTCTTGCTCACTAAACCTCCCGCACGCGCGCCTGGGCACTGGCCTGACGCAACTCGAAATCGATACGAATCAACATGCTCACCGCCACCATCATGATGATGAGGCTCGAACCACCATAACTGACCAGCGGCAGGGTCAGACCCTTGGTCGGCATCATGCCGCTGGCGGCGCCGACGTTGACGAAGGTCTGGAAGCTGAACCAGATGCCGATGCCGATGGCCAGATAGCCTTCATACAGCCGCTCCGCCACCAGCGCCTGGTGACCCAGCTTGAGCGCCTTGACCGAGAGCGCGAAGATGAGGAAGAGCGCGCCCAGCACGCCCACATACCCCAGCTCTTCACCCAAGATCGCAAACACGAAGTCGGTGTGCGCCTCCGGCAGGTACTCCATCTTCTGGATGGAGTTGCCCAGCCCCTCGCCAAACCAGCTGCCACGACCGAAGGCCATCAGCGACTGGGTCAGCTGGTAGCCGCTGCCAAATGGATCGGCCCAGGGGTCGAGGAAGGAGGTGACCCGCCGCATCCGGTAGGGCTCGGCGATGATCAGGGTCACTACCGCGCTCACCCCCACCAGGATGAGGCCGATGAACTGTACCAGGCGGGCGCCGGCCAGAAACAGCATGCCCAGCGACGTCACGAACATCACCACCACAGAACCCAGGTCAGGCTGTGCCAGCAGCAGGATGGCCACCACGAACAGCACCGCCATCGGCTTCATGAAGCCGATGAAGCGCTCGCGCACCTCGCTCTGGCGGCGTACCAGGTAGCCGGCCAGATAGACAAACAATGCCAGCTTGCCAAACTCGGCCGGCTGCAGGTTGAAGGGGCCGAGCGGCAACCAGCGCACCGAGCCGTTGACGCTGCGCCCCACCAGCAGCACCAGCACCAGCATGACGATGGCCAGCAGCAGCATGGGGCCGTTGTAGTGTTGCCAGCGGGCCATGGGTACCTGCAGTACGAACCAGGAGACCCCGAGCGCCATCAGCAAGAACAGGCCATGGCGCTTCACGAACATGAAGGGATCGTTGTTGATGGCGATCCCCTCTGGGATCGAGGCAGAGGCCACGATCACCAGACCCACCGCCATCAGCGCCAGCGCCAGCACCACCAGCTGCCGGTCGTAAAGACCGGCAGGGCGTGCCGGCAACAACCAGCGCTGCAGGAAGCCCGCTACTGCGCGCAGGGCGTTCATAAGGCCATCACCAGCTCGGTGAAACGATCACCGCGCGCTTCGAAAGACTTGAACTGGTCCAGGCTGGCGCAGGCGGGTGCCAGCAGCACCCAGTCGCCTGGCCTGGCATCGGCAGCCGCCTTGGCGACCGCGGCATCGAGATCGGCAACCCGCTCGGTCTGCTCACCCAGCGCCAGCAGCACCTCGGCATCCTGGCCGAAACAGTACATGTGATCGATCTGGCTGCCGAGCAGCGCCTGCACCGGGCCGAAATCCTGCCCCTTGCCCTGACCGCCAGCCAGCAGCAGCAGACGGCCTTTCACCGATTCACGCACCCCGGCCACGGCGGCCAGGGTAGCCCCCACGTTGGTGGCCTTGGAGTCGTTGATCCAGCGCACCCCGTTCACCTCGCGCACGAAGCGGGCGCGGTGCGGCAACCCCTCGAAGCGGCGCAGCACGGCGAGCTGGGGCTCTCGCGGAATGCCCACCGCATCGCACAGAGCCATGGCGGCCAGGGCGTTGGCCTGGTTGTGGGCACCGACGATCTTCATCTCGTCCACCGCCAGCAACGGCTCGCCGTGCAGGGTCAACCACTGGCGACCCTCCAACTCACAACGGCCGTAACCGTTGCAGTCGAGACCGAAGCTCTGCCACACCTGACCCACATCGGGCAGGGTCTGGGCATCGTCACGATTGACCAGAATGTGCTGGGAGTGCTGATGGATCTCCATCTTGGCGGCGCGGTAGTCGGCCATGCCCTGATAGCGATCCATATGATCTTCACTGAGGTTCAACACCACGGAAGCGGCGGCGCGCAGGCTGTGGGTGGTCTCCAGCTGGAAGCTGGAGAGCTCCAGCACGCAGAGATCCATCGGCTGCTTGAGCTGCTCAAGCGCCGGCGTGCCGATGTTGCCACCAACGCCCACCTTGAGGCCGGCTTCGGCGATCATCTCGCCCACCAGGGTAGTCACAGTGCTCTTGCCGTTGGAGCCGGTGATGGCGATGACCGGCACTTCGGTATCGCGCACGAACAGTTCGATGTCACCGACGATCTGCACCCCGCACTCGGCGGCGGCTTTCAGCTCGGGGGTGGCCAAGGCGATGCCTGGGCTCGCCACTATCATGTGCGCCTGCTTGAGGCGCTCGCCGTCCAGCCCGTGAATGAGCTCCACCTCGGGTGGCAGCTGATCCTTGCCGGGCGGGTTGGCGCGGGTGTCCATCACCAGCGGCGTGACGCCACGGCCGAGGAAGTAGTCGACGCAGGAGAGTCCGGTTTTGCCGAGTCCGATGATGATGACCATGGCTTACCTCACCTTCAGGGTGGCAAGGCCGAGCAGCACCAGCATGAGGGTGATGATCCAGAAGCGCACGATGACGCGCGGCTCCGGCCAGCCCTTCTTCTCATAGTGGTGATGGATCGGCGCCATACGGAAGATGCGCACGCCGCGCAGCTTGTAGGACCCCACCTGCAGGATCACGGAGACGGTCTCCATCACGAAGACCCCGCCCATGATCACCAGCAGGAACTCCTGGCGTACCAGCACGGCGATGGTGCCGAGCGCGCCGCCCAGCGCCAGGGAACCCACGTCCCCCATGAAGACCTGGGCCGGATAGGTGTTGAACCAGAGGAACCCCAGACCGGCGCCGACGATGGCGGTACAGACGATCACCAGCTCGGAGGTATAGGGCACGTAGGGAATGTGCAGGTAGCTGGCGAAGTTGACGTTGCCGGTCGCCCAGGCGATGAAGGCGAAGCCCCCCGCCACCATCACGGTCGGCATGATGGCCAGACCGTCGAGGCCGTCGGTCAGGTTAACCGCGTTGGAGGTGCCGACGATGACGAAATAGGTCAGTACGATGAACATCAGACCGAGCTGCGGCATCACGTCCTTGAGGAAGGGCACCACCAGCTGGGTCTGACCGTCGTGGGTAGCCGTGGCGTAGAGGAACACAGCCACCCCCAGCGCAACGGCGGATTGCCAGAAGTACTTCCAGCGGGCGATCAGGCCATCGGTGTTCTTGCGCACCACCTTGAGGTAGTCATCGGCGAAGCCGATGGCGCCGTAGGCACCCAGCACGAACAGCACCAGCCAGACATACGGGTTGTCGAGACGGCACCAGAGCAGCACTGAGATGAAGATGGCGGCGATGATCATCAGGCCGCCCATGGTCGGGGTGCCTTTCTTGCTCAGGTGTGACTCGGGGCCGTCATTGCGGATCACCTGGCCGAATTTGAGGATCTGCAGGCGGCGGATGAGGCGCGGCCCCATCCAGAGCGCCACCACCAGACCGGTGATGATCGACAGGATGGCGCGAAACGTCAGGTAGGAGAAGACGTTGAAGAAGGTGAAGTGCGGGGTGAGCAGTTCCGCCAGCCAGACTAGCATGTGGCCGACTCCTGATGGTCTTTGACCATCTCGACGAGATCTTCCATGCGGGAGCCGCGGGCACCCTTGACCAGAATCGAAATTTCTTGATGTGTTTTTATCATTTGTGCAAGCACTTCAAACAACGACGCCTTGTTATCGAAATGTCGGCCAGCCGCGGCATCTGCGGTGTGGCGACTCTGTTCTCCTACGGTCAGCACGGCATCCAGACCGCGCTCACGGGCGTGGCGACCGACTCGGGCGTGCTGCTCGGCGGACTCCTCACCCAACTCCTTCATGTCACCGAACACCAGCACCTTGTAGCCGTTCATGGCAGTCAAGGTATCGATACCCGCCAGCACGGACTCCACGCTGGCGTTGTAGGTGTCGTCCACCAAGGTGAGACCACCCCAGCGCTGGACGCAGAAGCGCCCCTTGACCGGCGCCATCTGCTCGAGCCCGGCCTTGACCGAGGCGAGCGAAGCGCCGAGCGCCAGCGTGCCAGCGGCAGCGGCCAGCGCGTTGGCCACATTGTGGCGGCCCGGAATGGCCAGGGTCAGGCTCACTTCGCCCTGCGGGGTCACCATGACGAACTCGGCACAGCCCTGCTGATTGATCACCACGTCTCTGGCGTGGAACGGCTGACGCTGATCCTCGATGGAGAAGGCGCAGTGAATGCCGCGGGCCTGCCATTTGGGCCAGAACTCGTTGTCGGCGTTGACGATGGCGGTGCCACCTTCACCCAGCCCCTCAAAAATCTCGCTCTTGGCGTGGAACACCCCTTCCAGCGAGCCGAAGCCCTCCAGATGAGCGGCCGCCACGTTGTTGATGATGGCGGCATCGGGTCTGGCCAGCGAGGTGGTCCAGGCGATCTCGCCCGGGTGGTTGGCCCCCAGCTCCATCACCGCGAACTGGTGTTGCGGCTCGAGGCGCAGCAGGGTGAGCGGCACTCCCACCTCGTTGTTGAAGTTGCCGGCGGTGGCCAGCACTTCCCCTTCCTGGCGCAGAATGGCAGTCGCCATCTCCTTCACCGTGGTCTTGCCGCAGCTGCCGGTGATGGCCAGCACTTTCGGGTTGATGCGCTCGCGCACCAGCCGACCGAGGCGGCCCAGTCCCTTGAGGGTATCGGCCACCACCAGCTGGGGGATCGCCAGCGGCAGTTCACGCTCCACCAGCAGGGCGGAGGCGCCGGCAGCCACGGCCTGGTCGCAGAAATCGTGGGCATCGAAACGCTCGCCGCGCAGCGCCACGAACAGCGCGCCGGCACCCAGGGTACGGGTGTCGGTACTGACAGCCGTGATCGCTTCGTCTTCACCAATCAGACGGGCATCGAGTACCTGCGCCAGCTCGGCAAGCCTGAGGGTCATCATGCGAATGACTCCAATAATGTGTGCAAGGCGGCCGCGACGGTTTCCCGGTCGCTGTAGTGCCGCTTGTCGGTTCCAATGATCTGATAATCCTCGTGGCCTTTACCGGCCACCAGGATGATGTCCTGTTTGTTTGCCTGGCTCAGCGCCAGCTGGATCGCCTTGACTCTGTCGTGCTCGATCTGCACGGCGCCAGGATCGCGAAGACCCGCCACCATGTCGGCCATGATCCGGGCCGGCTCCTCGGTACGGGGGTTGTCGTCGGTCAGGATCACGCGATCCGCATGCAGCTCGGCCATGGCGGCCATCATGGGACGCTTGCCGCGATCCCTGTCGCCGCCACATCCCACCAGGCACCAGAGCCGTCCTTCACAGTGCACCCGCAGGGCCTGCAGCGCCTTCTCCAGCGCATCCGGCGTGTGGGCATAGTCGACCACGGCGAGCGGCGCCTTGCCGCCACCGAAACACTCCATGCGACCGGTCACCGGCTGCAGTTGCGGCGCAGTGGCCAGCAACTCGTCGAAGTCATAGCCGAGCACCAGCATGGCGCCCATCGCGGCCAGCACATTGCTGACGTTGAAGCGCCCGAGCAAGGGGGCGGATAATACACCATTCCCCCAACTGGAGTTAATCTGCGTGCGAAAACCTTGCTGGTGGAAATGGGGGTCTTGCGCCGTCAGCTGTCGCCCCGGGTGATTAGCCACCGGGCCGTGCACGCTGAACGCCACCGCGGTCGGATAAGCGGCCAGCCACTGGCGACCCAGGCGGTCATCGGCATTGAGCACGGCGCAGGGTTCGTCCACCAGTTTCAGCAGCTCTTCCTTGGCGGCGCCATAGGCTTCCATGGTGCCGTGATAGTCCAGGTGATCCCGGCTCAGGTTGGTGAACACGGCGGCAGCAAACGGCAGGGCCGCCACGCGATGCTGCACCAGACCGTGGCTAGAAACCTCCATCGCCACCAGATCCGCCCCCTGCGCCTGCAGGGCGGCCAGATTGGCTTGTACCTGCAGCGCGCTGCCGGTGGTGTTCTCAGCTTCGATAAGATCGCCGAACAGGCCGTTGCCGATCGTGCCCATCACCCCGGCCTTGCCCCCCAGCAGGGTTCGCCAGTTGGCGACCAGCAGTGCAGTGGTGCTCTTGCCGTTGGTGCCTGTGATACCCACCAGCGCCAGCTTGCTGGCCGGCTGGTCGTAGAAATAGCCGGCCAGCTCGGAGAGGCGGGCCGGTAGATTGGGCACGCCGATGCAGGGCACGGCCAGCGTTGGTGCCACGAATTCCCCGTCCTCTTCAAACAGTACGGCGGTCGCTCCCTGAGCCACCGCCTGTTCGATAAACCGTCTGCCATCCACCTGATGCCCGCGAATCGCCACGAAGAGACAACCGGGCCCGACACGCCGACTGTCCAGCTGGATGTCGGTGAGTGCGAGCGCCGGGGCAGTAATGCCAAAGGGGCGCATCAGCTGATCAAGTGCGCGGGACAACATTGGAAGCCTCCGTACGGGCAAGTTTGGTAGGTACCGCTGGCGGCACCGCGTCGGGACGAATATTGAAGAGTTGCAGCACCCCGCCCATGGCCTCGGCAAACGGCGGGGTCGCCACGGCGCCACCGTAGTAGGCATCGCCCTTGGGCTCGTTGATCACCACCACCATGACGAAGCGCGGGTTGCTGGCCGGGGCGAAGCCGGCGAACCAGGCCATGTAATCCTTGCCGTAGCCGCCGGCTACGGCGACCTTGGCAGTACCACTCTTGCCGCCGACCCGGTAGCCCGGGATCTTGGCTTTCGGAATGGCGTTGTCGACCACGTACTCCAGCGCCTGCAGCATGGCGGTGGCGTTGTTGTGGTCGATGACCTGCTCCCCCTTGGGCGGCTCGCTCACCTTGACGATGGAGATGGGCACCCGCTTGCCCTTGTTGGCCAGGGTGGCGTAGGCAGAAGCCAGCTGCAGCGGGGTCACCCGCAGGCCATAGCCGAACGACAGGGTGGCCCGTTCGATATCGGACCAGCGCCGACGTTGAGGCAGCATGCCGCTGCTCTCGCCCATCAGGCCGCTGCCGGTATCCATCCCGAAGCCCACCATGCTGAGGGTGTTGATCATCTCCTGGGCCGGCATCCGCAGAGCGATACGCGACATGCCGATGTTGGAGGAGTAGCGCAGGATGTCGTACAGGTTGGTCGCCTTGTGAATACTCACGTCGCGGATCTGCTTGGCCCCGATGAACAGGGGTCCACCCTGGATGGTGTCCTTCCAGCTGGTGACGCCGGCCTGCAGGGCACTCAACAGGATCAGGGGTTTGACGGTGGAGCCCGGTTCATAGGTGTCGGTCACCACCCGGTTGCGCACCCGGAAACTCTGGTACTGACCGCGATTGTTGGGGTTGTAGGAGGGGGTGTTGACCATGGCGAGCACCTCGCCGGTCTTCACGTCCAGCATCACCATGGAGCCGGAGGTCGCCTTGTTCTCGTCGGTGGCCCGCTTGAGTGCCCGGTAGGCCAGCGCCTGTACCCGCTGATCGATGCTCAGCTGCAGATCGTTGGCGTTCTTGCCCTCTTTCACCAGCCCGAGCCGCTCGATGACCCGACCCTGCCGGTCCTTGCGCACCCGCATCTCGCCTGGGGTCGCGGTCAGCCATTCGTCATAGCTGCGCTCGATCCCCTCGATGCCATGCCCATCGATGTTGGTCACCCCTACCAGATGGGCGCTGATCTCGCCGGTCGGATAGAAACGGCGCGACTCCGGACGCAGGTAGATGCCGCCCAGCTTGAGCCCCTTGATGTACTCGGACACCGCCGGCGTCACCTGCCGCTGCAGGTAGACGAAGCGCTTGCTCGGGTTGGAGATACGGTGCTTGAGGGTGTTGATGTCGAGCTTGAGCACGGCGGAGAGCGCCATCCAGGCGCGTTCGTTGTGGATGGCACCGGATTCATGCACCGTCTTGGGATCGGCCCACACCGCTTCGACCGGTACCGACACCGCCAGCTGTTCACCGTTGCGATCGGTGATCATGCCACGCACCGCCTGGGTGGAGGTAGTGCGCAGCGAGCGCATGTCCCCCTCCTGACGCAGCCTGTCCGGGTCGATCACCTGGATCCAGGCCAGCCGCAGGATCAAGCCGGCAAACGCAATGCCGATGAAAAACACCAGCGTGCGAAAGCGCCACGGATAGAGTGACGGGGCTTTGACCTTGGGTTGGGCCTTGGCGGATGCCTTGCGTTTCATGGTTGTGTAATTACCTTCTCGGTGGTCACCAGCGGGCGAGCCATCTGCAACTTGTCCATGGCCAGACTCGCGACCCGGGAATGCTCTGCCAGCGTGCCCTGCTCCAGCAGCAGGTGGCGCCACTCGATGTTGAGCCTGTCCTCCTCCGCCATCAGGTCATTCTGCTTGGCGGTGAGGCCGCGAGTCATGTTGGTCACCAGGATCACCGCAAAGGCGGTGATCAGCACGGCGATGGCCAGCACCACCTGCAGCTTGTGCCGCCAGAGATCGCCGAGGATCTCTCTGGCCAGATGAACACGCACCTCGCTCATGGCTTACTCCGCCAGCCGCTGGGCCACCCGCAGCACCGAGCTGCGTGACCGGCTGTTTTCGTTGACTTCATGCTCGGAAGGCTTGAGCGCCTTGCCGACCGATTTCAGTTTGCGACCGCCGGCCAGCTGGGCCTCGGTCAGCGGAATGCCGTGCGGCACTTCCGGGCCTTTCTCGTGCTTGCGGATGAAGTGCTTCACCAGCCGATCTTCCAGCGAATGGAAGCTGATGACGGAGAGGCGGCCGTGGGGGGCCAGCACTTCCAGGGCCCCGTTGAGTGCGGTCTCGATCTCGTCCAGTTCGCTGTTGATATAGATGCGGATGGCCTGGAAGCTGCGGGTGGCAGCGTGCTTGCCCTTTTCCTTGCTCGGATTGACCCGGGCGATCATCTCCGCCAGCTGGCGGGTGCGAACATAGGGCTCGGTGACCCGGTCATGCACGATGGCGCGGGCAATCTTCTTGGCAAAGCGCTCCTCACCGAAGGTCTTCAGTACCCAGGCGATGTCGTCCACATCGGCCCTGGCCAGCCATTCGGCGGCGCTCTGACCGGAAGTGGGATCCATCCGCATGTCGAGCGGACCGTCCTTCATGAAGCTGAAACCGCGCTCGGCATCGTCCAGCTGGGGGGAAGAAACCCCCAGATCCAGCAGGAAACCGTCGACCTTGCCCAGCAGGCCGCGCTCACTCAGGTAGGTGGTGATGCCGGAAAACGGGCCGTGCACGATCTCGAAACGCGGATCCTGGATCTTGGCGGCTTCGGCAATGGCCTGGGGATCCCGATCGATGGCGATCAGACGGCCATTGGGGCCCAGCTGCTGCAGGATAAGGCGCGAGTGACCGCCCCGGCCAAACGTACCGTCGACGTAGATGCCGTCCGGCTTGATGGCCAGCCCTTCGACGGCTTCGTGCAGCAGCACTGTGATGTGTTCAGCGGCTTGGGTCATTTATAAAGAGAAATCCTGTAGTCGTGGCGAGCTTGCCCAGTCATCCTCGGGCAGGCCCTGAATGTCGTCATTGACCTGTTGTTGCCAGCGGGCTTCATCCCACAGCTCAAATTTGTTGAGCTGGCCCACCAGCATGATTTTCTTGTCCAGCCCCGCGTGGCTGCGCAGTGGCTGGCTGAGCAGCAGACGGCCATTGCCGTCCAGCTCGCATTCGGTCGCATGCCCGAGCAACAACCGCTGCAGGCGGCGTTCAAGGGGATTCATGCTGGAGAGGGTCTTGAGCTTGCGCTCGATCTCTTCCCATTCGTTCAGGGGGTAAAGCAGCAGACAGGGGTGAGCAATATCGATGGTGCAGACCAGCTGGCCCTCGCTCTCGTCGCGCAGCCAATCACGGTACTTGGTCGGAATCGCCAATCGCCCCTTGCTGTCCAGGCTGATGGCATGCGCACCACGCAACAAATTGCAGTCCCTGAAAATGAGTTAAAGGGGCAAACCGCCCGATAAAAACCACTTTGATCCACTTTTCCCCACCTTGAAGTTTAAGGACGTGCTGAGGGCTTTTCAAGCGAGGATCTCGGGCATGGGGAACATATTGACGCAGCATTTTCGCAGCGAGGATTAAATGAGTTGATTTTCCACAACTTATTTACGAGAAGGCACTATTGATTAATTAACGGCCAGTATGAAGACCACTCTAATCAGGGGGAAATAATGAAGCGATAGAGTACCACGGTACACAGGATGATGCTGACCCCAACCACGGGGTAGATGATATAACCGTCACCAGCCCGGCGAGCTCGCAGGCATACCAACTGGCAAAGCAGAAGATTGTAGATAATCAGCAGGAAGGTCAGCAGGATATTGACGCCAAATGCCAGTTCCCCGGCATGCATGACATAAAGCCCCATCAATACAAAATTGGCGAGAATCAAATACAGTAGAAACTTCTGGAGTGCCTTGCCCGCTTTTGGGGTCTTTTTTACTCGTGCTATCATGCTTATCACGTCCTGGATTCCACATGAACAGTCGACAAAAATTATCGAAAACTGTTGAGATACATCATGTTTTTATTCTCTAATGCTATTTGCCTCCCCCTCATATCATGAGTCGCTCTCTCGGTTGGCTAGTTAGCGTTCTATTACTGACCTCTCCCTATTGTTATTCTTATCATAACTATCACTGGCAGGCTGGTTTTCCTACCCCAATTCAGGGAAAAGGAGCCGAACTGGTCACTCAGCAAACACAGTTTCTGTTGAAGCAACGCGATCACCTGCAAAGACGACTGACACAGTCCCAGCCCATGATCCGCTGGGTTGCAGATCAGGTCAGCGCTCGCAAGTTGCCTCGTATGCTGGCCTTTTTACCACTGATAGAGAGCAGTTATCGGCTAGATGTGATATCGGCAGCAGGCGCTGCTGGCCCCTGGCAACTGATGCCCGATACAGCTGTACGCTTCTCCATTCCTATGCAACCGGGCTTTGATGGGCGCTATTCGCTACCGCTTGCTACCGATGCGGCTCTCTCCTATCTCGGCTGGCTTCATCAGTTTTTCGGGCAGGACTGGCTGCTGGCACTTGCAGCCTATAACGCAGGAGAAGGGAGAGTCTTGAAAGCGGTACTCGATGCAGGCACCCGAAATATATGGGAGCTGCAACTGCCTATGGAAACACGCCTGTATGTGGCGCGCTTTATTGCCTTGGCCCAGTTGCTTGACCGGTCGGAACAGCACCAGATCACCCTGCCCCCCTGGCAAGCAGGGGAAAATATTCAGGTTGCCACACCCCCTGGCAGTTGTTCCTTGTTGCAATGGGCCATGGCAAAGGGGGTCGCGATGAATGAAGCAAGCCGCTGGAATCCGGCATGGCAGCTTCCCGATGCCCCCGGGGTCACCAACTGTCCCATCGTCTACAGCCGGGGAGGACCTCCTGCACCGACACGCCAAAACAGCAAGCAGGTGTTTTACAAGGCAGTGTCGCTGGAAGGTTTGCACGACCCTCTGTTGTTGCAGGCAGCAAGAGGGCTGGATATGAGCAAGGGTTCGGTCAGGCTGGAGGTGTTGCAGGATCCGCTGGGATTGGAGACGAAACGCCCGCCTCTGGTACCATGAAACAGTGTCGCCAGTGACTCAATACCGGTGATAAATCGACTGACTCGGGCTCCGACCAGCGGGCACCATAAAAACTCAGATACTGTCCGATGGGGCGACGATGGGTGATGTGGCAATCCAGCACAATTCGTGGCGAGAGCGATAAGGCAACTATTTCGGGCAAGACAAAACGGGCCGGCGCAAGAAAGCCTACCCCACCGGGACCAATGTCCTTGATCACGGCTCTGCCGATACTCTTGTCAAACAACAAACCCGATACCAGCAGCCTTGCTGCAATACCGCAGCTCTGTGACTCCAGGGGCGTAGTGCCATCATGTAGATACCAGCGGGGTAGCTTGCGCCGGGGATCATTGAATTCGGTCGATATTGATGGCTCTGCTTCAAGGTTGTCCATGAGACGTTTCATCCTTGGCCTGTTTCACGGCCGCTTGCGTTTGTGTACTGAACAACTGTTCCAGATTTTTTTCTGCCTGACTGGTCATGATCAGCAGCTCGATTCGACGGTTCTGGCTGCCCCGAGGATCGGCGGTGTTTTCCAGCATGGTATCCGACATGGCAACCACCTGTCCCACTCGTTCCGGAGGCATGCCACCCGCCAGCAAGACACGTCTAGCCATCATGGCTCGATCCGAGGAGAGCTCCCAGTTGCTGTAGTTGTCCCCGGCAAAGGGGGTGCTGTCGGTATGGCCCGAGATCATGATGCGGTTTTCAACCCGTTGAAAAATCGGTGCCAATGCCATCAGCATGTGCCGGAAGAAAGGGCTGATACGGGCACTACCCCGGCTGTACATCTCCCGATCGTCATCATCACGGATCAGGATCCGCAGGCCCTGCGGTACCAGCTGCAACTCCAGATTATTTTTAGCCTGCATCTGCTCGGCCAGAGAACCAATGAAGCCGGCCAGCTGCTTCATCTGGGCTTCCCCTTCAATCTTGCCGGCCAGCAGGCTCTCATACCCACCACTGGCGCCATCAGAAAAGATGCTGCGATCTCGCTGCATATGTCTCGGCATGCGCTGCCCCTGCTCCACAAATTTCGGGCTTAGCTCCTCCAGTACAGAAGGGTTGCCACCCAGATCTACCGGATAGGGGCTATTGCTGATGTCGAACGGGTTGGCCTCACTGTCCATGATGCTGTAATCACGCAAGCGGCTGGCGACGACTTCTCGCTCCTCCTGGCTGGAGACAGCCAGGATCCATAGCACCATGAAAAATGCCATCATCGCCAAAGTAAAATCGGCAAAGGCGACTTTCCAGGCCCCTCCTCCTTTGGGGCCGCTGCTGCGCCGCTGCTGGCGCTTGATGATGATCTGTTCGTGATTGCGCATTACATGGCCCTGTTCGTTACCCAGTCTTCCAGTTCAAGGAAACTGGGCTTCACGTCAGGCTCCAGCATCTTGCGACCTGAATCGACGGAAATCAGCGGCGTCTTGCCACGTAGCTGGGCAATCAGGATGGATTTGATGCACATCAGCAGCCCGATCCGGCGCTTGACCATCTCTTCCATGGCATTGCTGATGGGCTCCAGCAGGCAGTAACAGAGGAAGATACCGATAAAGGTGCCAACCAATGCGGCAGCAACATGCACTCCGATATTGCTCAGAGGCCCATCCAACTGCTGCATGGTGATAATGATCCCCATCACGGCCGCCAGGATACCAAACCCGGGGCAGGCTTCTCCGGTCTTGTGCAAAGCATGTGCCGGCTTGAGCATGTCTTCCTCGATCGCCATGATCTCCTGCTCCAGCACGGTATCCAGTTCATGCGGGGTGATCTTGCCCATGCCCAGCAAACGCAAGTTGTCGATGATGAAACCCAGTAACTGCGGATCTTCCGAAATCTGTGGATACATCAGGAAGACCGAACTCTGCTGCGGGTTCTCGATATGCTCGTCCAGTGCCTTCATGCCCTTGTTGCGGGTCTCTTCCAGCAATTGATGCATCAGTGTCAGCAACTCGCGATAAACCTCCTTCTCCTCCTTGTTGGATTTGAAGCATTGTTTCATCTGCCGCCACATCTCGTGCATCACCTCCTTCGAATTACCCAGGAACATGGAGCCTGCCGCGGCCCCAATGATGATGATCAACTCGGCTGGTTGCCACAAAGCAACGGGGTTGCCGCCCGCCATCATGAAACCGCCCAGCACACAAATGAAAATAACGCCAAGGCCTATCTGTTTTTGCATGAATGCTCCCGCAGAATTCAATGAGCCTCACCACTAGTGGTGAGGCGTTAGTATATGGAGTCGACCAAACGTTGCTTAAGCTGTAAAACACACTGCTTGTGCAACTGACAAACCCGAGATTCAGTCAACCCCAGCACCAGGGCAATCTCTTTCATGTTCAGTTCTTGCTGATAGTAGAGGGAGAGCAGCAGCTGCTCGCGCTTGTCCAGCGAGGTCAGCACCTTGCTGATGGTCATCGCCATGTCGACATCATCGGATTCCGTGGTCGGAGCCTTGCCACCATTTTCCAGCCACTCTTCCAGACTCTGCAGGGCTTCGGCCTGACTGGCATAAGCCAGTTGGCGCACTTCTTCAATGGTGCACCCCAATGCGGTGGCCAGTTCCAGTTCCGACGGAGGACGTCCAAGCCGGTTGTGTAACTCTCGCTGAGTTTGATTGTGGCTATGCACCTGCTGACGCAACTGACGGGGGCGCCAATCCAGGCGACGCAGTTCATCCAGCATGGCCCCACGGATCCGCTTGAAGGCGTAGCTTTCGAACTGGGCATCCGGCTCACTGTCGTAACGACGCCAAGCTTCCAGCAGACCCATCATGCCCACCTGTTCCATGTCTTCCTGGTCGAAGCAGGCGGAAACCTGACTGCGCAAATGGCTGGCAGCCCGTTTAACCAGTGGCAGATAACGGGTCAGAATGGCCTGTTCGCCCGTACGGGGGGGAGAGGAGACAAATTCTTGCGGGCTATCCCAGTCGATATCCATCATGAAGTCGCTACTGAACCAAGACCTTGGTAATCAACACCTCATCCAGATAGGTCTTGTAGCCATAGCTCTGCAGCGTGGTGACCAGCTTGCCCAACAAAGAGCTTTGCAATGCAGTGATGTTCTGAAGCTCCTTTTTGACATCTTCATGGGTGCGGTGACTGAAATATTGCACCATCGCATTGCGGATCAGTGGCGTCAGTTCATTGAGCGAGTTGAGCTGAGCCGGATTGTGGGTCACCAATGCCAGCTCAAGCACGAGATAATGGGATTCCACACCACCTTCCAGACTAATGACAAAGCGCTCCATCGGTTTGAACAGCGGGGTAGTACTGAGCTCGGGTTTTGGCTCAGCCAATCCCAGCCACACGGCAACCAGATCTCGCTTCAGATAGGCCCCATAAGCCAGCACAGCCAACAGGCACAGTGCCATCACGCCCATCATCAACCACTTAACGACTCGCAGCATAATATGAAATCACTCTCGTTATTGCCGGATAAAAAATCAAACCAGGGTATTCAGCCAGTCTCGTCCATTGCCATCGCTTGGCTCGAACTCTTCCTGCCACTGCCGTCGTCCAGCCATGATCTGCTGTTGTTGCCATTTATCCTGCTGCTCTCTCTCACCACCCTGGCCCACGTTGACTTCAACTCCCCCGGTATGATGGGGAGACAGGCTCATCCGCAGGCGCTCCATCGACTGGATCAGTGCTTCACGCACCGCAGGATTGGTTGCGTTGAGCTGGATATTGAGACGATCCCCCTCCAAACGCACGGTCAATTCGAGCCGACCCAGTTCGGGGGGATCAAGCCGGATATGGGCCTGCTTGACCTGCTGATTGACCTGCAACTCAACCTTGTCTTTCAACACATCGAGCAATTGTTGTCCCCATTGAACGGGGTTGTCAGCCAACTTGACGGGGGCCCATTGATATTCTGCCGGTTTGGGTGCCACCGCAGTCGCCAGATTGCTGAACACACCTTTCAAGTCTGCAACGGTGGATTCAGGTTCACCGGCACCGTCAACCGCAAGCTGGGGCTGCACGCTGGCCATAACCTTGTCTCGCAGCACCGGTTCCATTAACGCTGTAGCAATCTGAGCGCCCATACGGCTGGAAATATCCGTGCTGGATACAAGCATTCTATTTTCATGTTGAGAACCTACAGCCTCCCCAACTACTCGGTTGTAGTCAGAACGACCATAGGATGACAGGGCTCGCAATACTGCCGAGGCGGCTGATGAGCCGTCTTGTCGGACCGCCCCCTCCCTGTCATCAGTCGTCACGACTACCGGCTGGGCCTGGCGTAGCATCGACAGTCGCGAAACATCATCGGACAAAAGGAAAACGGGGGGCAGGTTGTTAAAAGAATCCAACTGTTCGGCAGCATCATCTCGCGGCTCATCAGTCACACTCGGATCTTTTTCATCGATAGTTTCAGTTGGCAAAGGTATTGCCACCAGCTCTTCCATGAATGGCAGGTCCAGCGGTTGGTATGTGTCACCTTGACCATCATGCTGCCGGGAAAGACGACTGAATCCAGCGGAATCAAGCGCAGCCACGCCATCAAGGCCGGGGAATTGAATCATGCCCATTCCTGAACCTCGCCATAAGCTTGCAACCCTTCCCGCTTCTGGGACAGCGCCTGCCATTCCCGTTTACGCAAGGCCGTTTCTTGCTGACAGAGCAGCAGAGCCTCCTGCTGCCAGGATCGCACCTGATCCCTGGCAGGTTGCATGGCGTCCCATAATTCTGGCTGCCCCAGCATATGCTGGATGAACTGGGACAATCGACTATCAGCCAAACGAACTGCATCCCACTGACCGGCTCGGGCCTGCTGCAATATCAGGCGTCCCAACCCCAGCAGCTGGCGCTGGCGGGTCTCATGCTCTGCAGTAAGTTGCTTAGTTCCGGTTACCGACATGGTGATGGCCCCCAATTAAAATGACCTTGCCAGCAAGCAAGGAGCAGGCCAGCTGAGAAATTCAGGAATTTATGAGAATGGCCAGGGATCAGGCCGGGAAAAGAAGGAAGCATCACTTCCGCATTAGCGAGGATGACGCGCCATTGCTTCCCAACCTTCCTTCAGTTCCAGCAGGATACGACACACTTCGGCGAACCCAGCCACATCGTTTGACACACTGATTTCAAACAGGCGCTGACCACAGTAGTCGTAGAGACGATGCAGGTTGACAGCAAGCTCCCCGCCCTTCTCCATATCCAATGCACTGTCCAGCCCACCCAGGATCTGCAGGCATTTGTTGATCGCTTGCCCTTTGCGCTCAAACTGCTTGGCCAGAATATGCCCTTCCGCGCGGGCCATTTCATCGAGCAGCCCATCCATCAACATCAGCACCAGCTGATGTGGGTCCGCACTCGCCGCCTTGGCCTGGGTAGCGGCGAATTGGTAGGCATCGTAGCCGTCTTGATCTTCAAACATGTACAACTCGCTTGTTCTGGATAAGATGCAGCAGACAGCAGGAAGCGTGCCGGTTTAGAGAGCACCCATGGTCTGCAACATTTGATTCATAGTGCTGAATTGATTGAGATAGCGCTTATACGCGGAGTCCATACGGCGATCCAGCGCATCCATACGTTCTTTGATGCGTTTCTCGCTCGCCTCAAGACCCGTCTTGCGACCCTTGAGTGCGCCATCACGCTTGGTATAAGGATCGAGTGAATCACTCATGCGCTTGAGCAGGCCATCATCCCCCAGCAACGCCTTGCCAAGCAGCTCTGGGTCCTTGTCCAATGCCTTGTTGAAATCGGTCTCGCTGAAGGAGAGCTTGCCGGCCTTGTCAGTCTTGATACCGAGACTGCTGAGGCTCAGGCCATTGGGCAGGTCGCGCACACTATTGGAGAGCATGCTCTTGAGGCTGCGTACCCCGCTGTCGGAAGAGAGAGCACCGGGAGCCTTGGGATCGCTGGACGTCATCTTGGCCAGCTCATCGACCAACTCGTTATAACTCTCAACAAACTTTTTGAGCGAGCCGGTCACTGCCTCCTTGTCTTGCTCAATGTTGACCAGCAAGGGGGCATCACCGCTCTTCTGGGCCTTGGTCAGCTGCAGTGTCAGACCATCGACCACGTTTTCGATCTTGTTGCTGGCGGAGGTGATGGTCAACGGGTTGTCCCCCCCCATCCGCAACCTGGCATCCTGGGCTTTGGTAATGTCCATTTTGCCGCTTATCGCGGCCCCAAGCGAATTGGTCGCATCTCCGCTGTAGTTGACAGAGATGGCATTCTCCAGCCCGCTGTCCTTGCTGGTCAGCACCATGTTGACTTTGCCGTCGGTGCGGACCAACGTCGCCTTGACGCCGGGATTGTCCTTGGCATCGTTGATTTTGGAGACCAGATCCTTGACGGTTGACCCTGCTGGCAAGGTGGCCAGATCGATGTCGATAGTCTTTCCCTTGACGGTGAGCGAGAAGACTCCATCCGCAGGCAGGGGGGACGTTTCACTATCCAGACTGAAACCAACCTGATGGGACTGGGCCAGCTGCTCCACAAAGAAGTTGTATTGTCCCGAGCTGGCCTTGCCGTTGCTCGTCACCGTCATGACCCCGTCCTGGGACATGGTTGCCTTCTGTGCCTGTAAATTGGACGCCTTGTTGAGATCCTTGAGCATGGTCTGGAAGGTCGATAGCTTGGTATTGAGAGTGCTGAGCGCACTCTGCTGACCCTTGATGCCATCCATCTGCTTCTTCAGCAACGCGTCCATATTTTTTCGCTCAATAGCGACTAGCTGCATCGCCGTAGCGGCCGGATCTATTTGCATCTTAATCCCTCTTCATTTCACTCAACTGGCATGCCTGTTGGAAAAAACCGCCTCGACTCTTTCCAACCGACACCCCTTGTCAGACAAAGGCCGCCCCACAGGAGCGGCCATGCAATCCATTAACGCAGCAGACCAGTTACCATGCCGGTCATCTGGTTGGAGTTGGACAGAACGGACATGCCGGCCTGCATCAACATCTGGTTCTTGGTCATGTTGGTGCTTTCCTGAGCGAAGTCGGCATCCATGATACGGCCGTTCGCCATGTCGGTGTTCTCTTTCATGTTGGAAAGGTTGTTGACGGTGTGCTCCAGACGGTTGATGTTGGCACCGAAAGTGGAGCGAGCTTCACCGATCTTCTCCAGCATGCCGTCCATAGCAGTGATCTGGGCAGTCGCATTGGTGGAGCTCAGAGTCACGGCGGCGGCGCTGGTGATGGCAGTGTTGACCGCTTTCACTTGGGTGGATGCATTCAAGTCCAGCTTCTCGGTAGCGCTGGCACCAATCTGGAAGGAAACCGCACCGGTCTCGAATTTACCAGAGGATTTCAGCAAGGCAGTGCCGCCGAAAGTGGTGTTGTCACGGATGTTGCCCAGCTCTTTACCCAGCTCCTTGAATTCGGCGTCCATTGCGGCGATGTCTTTGTCGCTGTTGGTACCGTTGGCTGCCTGGGTAGCCAGATCTTTCATACGCTGGGTGATGTTGGTCATCTCGTCCATGGCGCCTTCAGCGGTCTGGATCATGGAGATGGCATCCTGAGCGTTGCGCATACCCACTTTTTGACCGTTGGACTGGGCCTGCAGACGGGTGGCGATTTGCAGACCGGCAGCATCGTCGGCAGCGGAGTTGATACGCAGACCGGTACCCAGACGCTGCATGGCGGTACCCAGCATCTTGTTGGTGGAGTTCAGCTGGTTCTGGGTGGTCATGGAAGCAAAGTTGGTATGAATGGACAAGCCCATGGTTATTTCCTCGATTTAGGCGCTGCACTGCAGCTTGTTAGGTAGACAAAATAGAAGGACGACCACGGGTTGGAAAAAATTGAACAAAAGAGAGGGATTTTTCTTTTTATGCCTAAGAAGGGCATGCTCAGCGGAAAAACATCGGGGCTGACAAAGTGCCAGCCCCGTAGGAATAATCGCAGTGACGATCAGCGCAAGGCACGATCAATATCATCCAGCAAGACCGGAAGTTCGAACTCCAGGTAGTCAGACAGTCCAACCCAATCATGACGTTCCTGACATTGCAGCAACTGCCTTGCCAGAAGCAGCAACGATGATTGCAGCTCAACCGGTAGATTCGTCATCAGCGGCGTCAGCAATTGCAGCATCCGTCCACATTCGAAGCAGGCCTCTTCATCCTTCCCCTCACGCAACAAGGCTGCCAGTGCATCTGTCCCAACCTTGAAACTGGCCACATCGATCATCCCGCAAACTCCTCATGGTAACTGGTACCCAGAATACGGGCCCCATCTCGGCTACTATTCATGAAATTCACCTCGGGATGGCGTTGAATATAAACTTCCAAGCCATTCAGATAGATGCAGAAGCTGAGTAGAGTTTTCACCGGTTGACCATGCCCATTGGGTACTGTTCTGCGACCATAGCGGGCATCACTACCCAGTTCACCATCCTGCCATCCGGTGTGAGTCCGGCCTTCAGGAAAGGAGAAATCGGCCCCAAACAGCGTAATGTTGTGGGCCCCCATCCTGACCGCCAGGTCTGTGGCAGGGTGAATAACGCTACCCCCGGTAAAGAGGGATGCCCGCCGCAATTTCTTCTGCAGGCCGGCATAGGTGTCCAACATCTCATAAGCGCCATAACGTGGGCCTTGCCATTGTGACACCACCTTGTTGTCCACCATGGGGATATAGACAAGAGCAATATGGGAAGAGTGCTGAGGATCCAGGATACCAAGGTGAATATGCCGATCTATGGTCACTACAATATCGGGTTTGATTCCTTGGGCCATCAGAGGGCGTAGAGCCGTGTCGACACAGATGAAAAGAGGACGCTCAGGTCGCTCATAAACCGCTTTCAATGCACTCAGATGATGAGCCAGCGTCGGTCCTGTAGCCACTACATAAGCATCCCGCCCTTTGGCTGTGCCAAATAACTGCGCCACATCGGCATCTTCGCGCAATAGGTCCAGATTGCCAGCCAGGCGCTCCGATACCCAGTCCTGCCCGAATTGTTCATTGATTGCCTTAAGCCGACTCTGGATAAGGACTCTATCCCTGATCTTGGCGGCAGATTCATCCGCCAATTCCAATTCCGAACTGAGGAAAAGGAAAGGGGACATGACCAGCTCATTTTCTTGAGCAAGCAACAGGTTCACCCTGGGGTCAGAAAGCCAGTCCAACTGTTCCGTCAAATGCAAGACCAGAGCAAAGATCGAGGCATTCATGATCTTCACATTCAGCCGGCGCAGACGCTTACGCCTCAGTAGTACCCGCGGTACGTCGCCAAGGCCGGTCCCATAGAGGGTCAGCTCCGGAGCCTTTGCCGAAGACATGGCCACAATCCGTTCGGCCTCCTGCATCCTGTCATGACGACTGGTCAGTTGAATGCCGTTGATGGCCAGGGTGGAGCTGAGCCCTTCTACCAGTTCGGCAGGCACACGGTTGACGTCCTGTGCTTGCAGGCACGCTAAAACGGCAGGCCAGCGACGGGCAATGAGCTCTGCGTGCTGGGGGAAGTAGTCGATCATGTGGGTAATGTCACTTGCAGAAGAGGAATGGGAAAAGAGAAGAAAGTATTCAGGTCAGCAACGCGACCACATTCTGGCGGGAGACATTTGCCTGTGCCAGCAAGCCAGCCATGGTGCCCATGAAGCCACCCTCCTTGAGTTGCTGGCTGAGCTTGCCCTGCAACAGCTCAAGCTCTTCCTGCTTGAGGTTCTGACTGCGCGCCTTGACCCGATCAAGCTGCTTGACCATGCGTTGGCGAAACTGTTTCAACTCACGGACAGATTGCTCAATCTCACCCAACAGGCGTTTCAAACGCTGCTGTTCCTGCTTGAGCTCCCCCTTGTCGATGCCCTCCCCCAGCTGGGTCAACTGCCCAGGTTTGGGTTTGAACTGCACCGGAACAGGATTGCCGGCCGGAATACGGATCCCCTCGCCGCTGAGCAGAACCGGTTCATCCAGTTTGCGTCGATGCAGCTCGGGTACGGTCAGTTCCAGCTTGCCCAGTTCGTTCAAGCGAGCCTGGATGTGCTCTTTGCGCAGAGCCCGATCCAGCCGGGTAACCACCTCCGCCTCATTAGCGCCAGCAGGCAGCATCACTTCAACGGCGCTGCTAGTCTGCGGGAAGGAAAAAACCAGGCGTTCTGCACTCGCTTTGGGACTCAACAGGTCGAGCCGCTCCGAGCCATAACTTACCCGGCTCTCCCCTGCTGACGCCAGCATGCGAGGCTTCAACTCTGTGGTCAGCGGAGCCTGGGGCTGGGTCAGCTTCTCTTCCAGCAACTTGAGGCGTGATACCAGATCACCGCTCGCGGCACGATTTTGGCCAAGCTGCTGCTCGAGACGTTTCAATTCACCCCAGACCTGACTCAGCGCTTGTTCTCCCCCCTGCGCGTGGGCGATCCGCTGCTGCGCCGTACCGATCAGGGCCCAGCGGTCCAGCCGGACAATATTGGGATGGCGCTCCGTTTTGCTGGTTGGCTGGGACGCACTCTGAGCAGTCACACGCCCGCGCAGTCTGGGTTGGGCTGGCGTTTCGGCCACGCCGCCCAAACGGGTTTGTTGAATCTGCATCATGGCTCCCTGAAGCTGAACTTATGGCATGTAATTGAACAGGCTCAGCCCATTGACCTTGGCAAAGGCCTGCTGCTGAACTTGCAGAGCCATCAGCACATGGGCCTGCTGGGTGACGGCACTGGCATAGTCGAGGGACTCTATCTGATTACTCACTTCCTTGCTATAGGTCCCCTTCTCGGCATGCCCTTCATCCACCTGATCGAGCAGATTGATGCGGGCACCAATGGTGCTGACCATCTGGCTGATATCATCCTGCAGTGTCTTGCTCCGACCCAGCATGTCACGGGCTTGGTCGGCTGCATCCGGCGCACCATTTTCCAGGGCATCCACCACGGCATCGAGTTGCTTGAAGAAGTCACCATTCTGGATGAACAGCTGATCCGCCGTCTGATTGAGCCCAACGGTCACCCCCTTAGCGATGCTGACCTCGCGGATCAAGGCATCCCCCTGATACTGATAGTCGCCGGTCGGGGTTTTGACGATGGCAGTCTTGCCAACTTGGCTGCCCGCAAAGAGGCTGGAGCCACTCTCATTTCTGGCATTGGCCAGATCGAGCAACCCATCTTTGATTACGGCCGTCTCACTGGCGACCGCCCGGCGATCGTCCTCTGACAATGAGCCCGTAGCAGCTGTCTGAGTCAGCTCGCGCAGCCGCATCAGCATGTTGGTCATGGTTTCCAGCTGCTGTTCTCCTTGGGAGAGCTGACTCTTGGCATTGGCAATGTTCTTCTGATACTGCTCCATGGCCACCTGCTCTTTCTTCAGACCGAGCAGACGCACACTCCCTACCGGGTCATCCGAGGGTTGCAGAATGCGCTTGTTGGTGGAGATCTGACGATCGAGGCGGGCATATTCACCAAAACCATGCTGCAGGTTGTCGAGCATGCTGAGTTGAATCTGGTTGGTACTGATGCGCATGATCACTCCGTTAGAACATGTTCAGGATGGAGGTAAAAAGTTGCTCTGAAGTGCTGATCACCTTGGCGTTGGCCTGATACGCCTTGGTGTAGGCCATGATCTTGACCCCTTCCTCATCCGTGTTGACCCCGCTGACGCTGCTCAGCTTGGTGGCCAGCTGTTTCTCCATATTGGCATCCGCCGTCATAGTGGCCTTGGCCTGGCCACTTTGTACCGCCATCCGGCCAAGCAAGGCGCTGTAGGCATCATATTGATCATCCTTGATGGTCAACAGATCCTGCAGATTGCGGTTGTCACCACTGCCGCCGCCGGCCTTGGCAAAGGCGAGATCATCGCCAGTGAAGCCATCTGCAATCTTCAGAGTGCCGGACGGGTTGAGGGGATCGTAGGTGAAGAGCGGCTTGCCCGGATTACCATGCAAGTCGACACCGCCACCCTGCTTGGCATTGAAATCATCCGCCAGTTTTTTCGCGATCTGGTTGAGTTCGTCGCGCAGCGGACGCAGAACTGTCGTCCGATATTCCATGACCCCCGCCAGGCTGCCGCCATGCAGCTTGGGAATATCGAATGATTGTGGACCGAAGCTGAGACTGAGCTTGTCGCCCGCCAGTGAGAGTGTACTGCTGCTGCCGGCCAGCACCAGCGGCTGACCCTGAGGCAGACTCAGTGAGAACGAACCGTCACTTTGCCGGTTGACCCGGACTTCCATGAAGGTCGACAGTTCACGTACGATCTGCTCGCGACTGTCTTCCAGTACCGAGGTATTGACGCCCTTGGAGGCCTGCTCGCTGATCTGGATGTTCAGCTCGGCAACCTGCTTGAGATAACTGTTGACCTGAGAAACGGTGCTGTTGAGCTGATCATCGATCTGCTTCTCCTGGGTCAGCATGCTTTCGTTCAATTGGCCAAAGCGGTTGGCCAGCGCCCCCGCCGAGCTGACGATCTGGCTGCGCTGAGCCGGCGTTTCCGGGCTGTCGAGCGCTGCACTCAGAGAGGCAAAGAAACTGTCCAGCCCCTTGGCGATGTTCATCGACTCGCTGCCCAGCAGTTGTTCGGTGGTATTGATGTATTGATGGAAAGAGTAAGAGGCGCCGGTCGCAGAGCGGCTGCGCCAATGTTGGGAGACCAGATAGTCATCCGTGATCCTACGAACACCGGTTACCTCTACCCCCTGGCCATTATCCAACCGGCCAAAACCGGACAGGCTGCCCATCATGGCTTCCTGGCGGCTATAGCCGATGGTATTGACGTTGGCGATATTCTGGGCGGTGATATTTAACGCGATCTGGGCCGAGTTAAGTCCGCTAAAACCGATATTGAGCAGTGACATCAGTCAACTTTCCTCATTTTTGCCGAATTCAGAGGCTGAGTGAAGGCAGCCAGGGTCTGCTGTTCTGAAGCGACCACCGACTCGGCATTCTTTAATGTCGGCGCCAATTGGCTGACCATCTGCTCTTTCAACCCGATGCCGCCACGCTTGACCATACTCATCGCCAGCTGGCTGTCATACATGTCGCGATAGAGCTCCTGGTCCTTGATGAGCTTGTCATCCTCATCCTGCATCGCATCGGAGGCTGAGCGCATGTGCTTGAGTACGGTTTGCAGAAAGCTCACTTCAAATTGGCCGGCGGCCGCATCCAGTGCGGCACGCTGATCCGGGTTGCTCTTTATCTGCTGCAGTTCGTTGAGATCCTGATAAAACCCAGGTTCCGTGGTTATTCTGGTCATAGAGATCCTTAGATGACCACCAGCTCTCCCTCGAGGGCTCCAGCCTCATCGAGTGCTTGTAGGATGGCCATGACATCATCGGGGGTTGCCCCGAGCGAGTTGACTGCCTTGACGATCACCTCCAGTGAGGTGCCATCCGGCCAGACAAACATATTGTTTCGTTCGCGATCCACCTGGATTTTCGAGTTGGGGGTCGTGGTGGTCTGCCCATTGGAGAAGGCATTGGGCTGACTGACTGTCTGGCTCTCGCCAATAGTCACCGTCAAACTACCATGACTGACCGCTGCTTTGTGAACCTTGACTCCTTGGCCCATAACCACGGTTCCAGTCCGGCTGTTGAAAACGACTCGAGGCCGCACCTTGCCCATGTCGACCTGAATGTCCTGCAGCAGCGCCATGAACGAGATCCGTTGGCTCTCGTCCTTGGGTGCCGCCACCTGGATCCGCCCCGCACTGACCGCTCTGGCAACCGGCCCCAGCTGACGGTTGATCTCCCGCTCCACATTGCGGGCGGTCTTGAAATTGGGCTGGTGCAGATTGAGCGTCACTTCAGGCTTTTCCGCAAAGTTGCTGGCCACTTCGCGCTCTATGATGGCGCCGTTGGGAATGATCCCTGCGGTCGGCACGTTGATGGTCACCGACGAGCCAGACTGCCCCTCGGCCTTGACCCCAGCCACCACCAGATTCCCTTGGGCAACAGCATACACCTCACCATCGATGCCGCGCAGTGGCGTCAACAACAGCGAACCGCCGCGCAGGCTCTTGGCATCTCCGATAGAGGTGACAGTCACATCCACCATCTGTCCCTTGCCAGCCAAAGCAGGCAGGTTTGCTTGAACCGAGACGGCAGCAACGTTCTTGAGTTTTGGATCGATGTCATCCGGCAGCTGAACCCCAAACTGCTTGAGCATGTTGGCCATCGACTGGCCAGTGAACTTGACCTGGCTCTTGTCACCCGTGCCGGACAAGCCCACCACCAGTCCGTAGCCAACCAGCTGGTTGGCCCGCATCCCCTGTACATCGGCAATATCCAGCAAGGCCCGCTTGGCCGGTGCCGCGGCATTGGCCCACCAGGGCAGGCAGAGGCAAAGCAGGGCGATAAACCATCTGTTCATGTAAGACCTCAAAAGGGCGCGAAGGCGGAACTGAAGAAACGGCTCAGCCATCCCATCTGGTTGCTGTCAGCCAGAGCACCACGCCCGGCGTAGGTAATACGGGCATCGGCGATGCGCTGGGACGAGATTCGGTTGCTCTGATCGATATCCTCAACCCGCACCATGCCGCCCAACCGGATGTACTCATCGCCCTGGTTGAGGCGGATCCACTTCTCGCCGCGGATCCCCAGCACCCCGTTCGGCATTACCTCGGCCACCGTCACCGTGATCGAGCCCGCCAGGGTATTCTGCTGGCTGGAAGTCGCCCCGCCATCAAAGTCCCGATCTGCGCTAAGAGAAGCCCCCCAGTCAGAGCGCACCTTGCCGCCGATACTCGGGGCCGGCACGTTCATGCTGCTGTTCTTGCTCATGCTGGTGTTGGCTTTTTTGCTCGACTGGGTACGCTCTTCCAATACAACGGTGAGGATGTCGCCGATACGGTAAGCTCTGCGATCCTGAAACAGGGTCATCATGTAATCACCGCGATAAAGACTACCATCCTCCCCCTTGGCCGAGGCCGATAGCATGGGGCGTGAAGGCGCCCATTTCTCATCACCCGGTTCGGGAGCCTTCAGTTCATAGGTGGCGCAGCCCCCCAATAACAGGACTGCCCACAGATAACGCAACATCGTCTTCATCATCACAGCGCTTGAGTGACGAACTTGAGCATCTGGTCAGCCGATGAGACAACCTTGGCATTCATCTCATAAGCCCGCTGGGTGGTGATCATGTCGACCATTTCTTCCACCACGTTGACGTTGGAGCTCTCCAGGGTGAACTGCTTGATGGCCCCCATCGCCTCTTCACCGGGTACTCCCTCAATCGCTTCACCGGAAGCACCGGTCGCTCGATAGAGGTTGCCACCGAGCGCTTCCAAGCCGGCAGGGTTGGCAAAGTTGGTCAAGGTTATGCGGCCCAGCTCCACATTTTCCTGTTGGCCCGGCAGGGTCGCACTCACGGTTCCGTCGGTGCCGATGGACACCTTGGTCGCATTGTCCGGGATCTGGATCTGCGGCAGCATGGGCAAACCATCGGAATTGACCAGCAGGCCTTCGGCGTTGCGATGCCACTGACCATTGCGGGTATAGGCGGTCTCGCCGTCAGGGCGTTCCACCCCGAAGAAACCGGCCCCCACAACTGCCATGTCCAGTTCCTGGTTGGTGTTCTGGAACTGACCGGGAGTGAACACTTTCTGGGTACCGACCACACGAACACCGTTGCCCATCTGGATGCCGATGGGAGACAGGTTCTGTTGATCCTGCTGGGCCCCGGGCTGGCGTTGTACCTGATAGAACAGATCTTCAAAAGCAACTCGATCGCGCTTAAACCCGACCGTGTTGACGTTAGCCAAGTTGTTGGAAATGCTGGCCATCTTGGCATCTTGCGCCGACAGACCTGTTTTACTTACCCAAAGTGCCGCGTGCATCTTCGTCTCTCCACCTGATTCATGGGGGCGTCAACGCCCCCGCAATGCGAATTGGCCCTGGCGGGCGGCAAGCCCGCCATTCATCAACCCTGGCCAGAAATCAGCCGGGCACCTTGCCGGGCCTGATCGTCCGCCGTTTTCATCAATTTGACCTGCAGCTCGAAGTTGCGGGTCAGCGACATGCTGCTGATCAGCTCGTCGACTGCATTCACGTTCGCCCCTTCCAGAAAGCCGGACGCCAGTACCACCTGCTCGCTGGCCTCGGCATCCCCACCCTGGCGTAACCGGAAGAGACCATCCGACCCCTTGACCAGTTCGGCTGGGTCCGGGTTCACCAGCTTGAGACGCCCTACATCCAGCCGGGCACCGCCGCCGGGCGGTGTGATGCTGAGCGAACCGTCCTTGCCAAAACTCAGATCCCGATAGGCAGGAAGTACCATTTCCCCGCCTTCCCCCAGTACCGGACGACCATTGAGCGTGAGCAGACCATCGGCATCGCTCTCCAGATTGCCAGCTCGGGTATAGGCCTCTTTGCCATCGGCGGTCTGGACCGTGATAAAGCCTTCACCGCGGATCGCCACATCCAGCTTGCGGCCCGTCTGCATAAGGGCTCCCGCCTTGAAGTCTGTACCAGCCAGCTCCTCGCGGGCCATTACCCGGCTTGGATAGCCATCACCGGCCAAGGCATAAGCAGATACACGCTCGAAATCGGCCCGAAAGCCGGCCGTGTTGACGTTGGCCAGGTTGTTTGCCCGGATTTGCTGGGCCATCAGGGTATGCTGTGCCCCCGACATGGCGGTATAGATAAGCTTTTCCACGCATCAAGCCTTAGAAGGAGTTGAAGAGAACCTGGGTCATCTTGTCAGCGGAGCTGATGGTCTTGGCGTTGGCCTGATAGTTGCGCTGGGAAGTCATCAGGCTCACCAGCTCCCCGGTCAGATCCACGTTGGACCCCTCATAAGCCCCTGCGGTCAATGACCCCATGGTCCCCGTGCCGGGGGCACCCAATACCGGCTGGCCAGAGCTGAACGACTGCTGCCAGGTGGTATTGTTGGTTTGCAGCAGACCGTTGGGGTTGGTGAAGTTCGCCATCACCACCTGGCCTTGCAACAGGCTCTGGCCGTTGGTAAAGGTGGCATAGACACCACCATCGGCATCCACCCGCACCCCGGTCAGATCGCCGGCGGTATACCCATTTGACTGGTTGCGCGTGGCGTTGAAATCGGAGGCGTACTGGCTGACACGGGCGATATCGACCTGCAGGGAGATCTTTTCGGCACCGGGCGGGGTCAGGTCCAGGACCGGGGAGGTCGTCGGAGACTTCAGGGTACCGTTGGTGTTGAACTCCAGCGTCACAGGGGTGCCTGTCTTGGTGCCATTGAAGGCATAGTTGACCTGCCAGGTGTTGTCGGCCGTCTTGACGAAATACTGGGTGACTGTGTGCTCAACCCCCAGCGAGTCATACACCTTGCTGGACTGGGAATAGCTGAAGCTGGCCGACTTGTCAGGATCGAACGGATGGGCCGTCTGGTCGATCACACCAGCATCGGCCTTGAGGTTGGCAACGAACTCCAGCTTGTCGGACGGTTTGGCAGGCAGGCTGCCGGCCTTGACCTGAATGTCCCCCACCACACCGGACTGCAGTTCGCCCGCATCATTGGTGGTGTAACCTTGCAGCCGGGTACCGCTGGCGGTGGTCAGGTAATTGTTGGGATCTCGCTGGAACATGCCTGCCCGGGTATAAGAGGTCTGGCCGTTGCTGTCCTTGAGCACAAAGAAGCCGCTGCCCGAGATCGCCAGATCCAGCCCACGGCCGGTACGGGTCACGTCACCATTGCGGTCAAAATTCTGGGAAACGTTGTTCATCTCTACACCACCAGCCTGACCACCGCCATAAATGGCGGCAAACTCGGCACGGCTGGACTTGAAGCCGGCCGTGCTGGCGTTGGCCACGTTGTTGCTGATGACACTCAATTCCTGGTTTACGGCGCGCAGGCCGCTCAATCCGATACTGAAAGACACAGTTTCGCTCCTATCTGATTACGCCGATTTGCCAAACTGGATGGCACTGAAGAGAGGCACATCGCCCACTCCGGCCACCTGTAACATAATTTCGCCTGTACCAGGCAGGGTGACCCGCTCTACGGTGCTGGCCACATAATTCTTGGTCGTGGTCGCCACACCTTGGAGCGAGGCTTTGACCTCGAAGCTGTATTCACCGGCAGGCAAAGGGGGCAGTTCATAATCAAGGCCACCGGCCTTGCTCTCACCCCAGTTTTTGGTCGCAACCAGGGTGCCGTGCATGTCATACACCTTGAGTTCAACCTGATCGGCGGCACCGGCCAGTTCCACCTGCCCCCGGATCGCTTTTTCGTCGCTCTTGGTCAGTGTCTTGCTCGGAACCATCACTTCCTTGTCGATCAGGTCAGTGCTCTGCAGTACCTGCTGGGTATCCATCATGTTGATGGACTTCTGCTGCAAGACCTTCAGGCTTTCCACCCCTTCTACCATGCTGAACTGTGCCAGCTGGGTAACATACTGGGCACCATCCAGGGGGTTGGTGGGATCCTGGTTCTGGATCTGGGCAACCATCATCTGCAGGAATTCGTTACGCAACTGCATACCGCTCTGGGCATTCTGGCCGGCAGCCGTGTTATTGGGGGCTATTTCCGGTGTCGTGTTGCGCTGGCTGGTGCTGCGGGCCGTATCCAGACTGCTTACCTGAGGCAGACTCATGGCTTACACTCCCTGACCCAGACGCAACAGACCCTGCTGCATGCTGTTGATACGGTTGATCACCTCGACGGAGGTTTCAAAACCACGGGAGGCACTCATCATGTCGGCCATCTCCTCCACTGCATTGACGTTGGAGTAGTAGACAAAGCCATCCTTGTCGGCCAGGGGGTTGGTGGGCTCAAGACGCTTCTCGACCTGACGATCCGATTGCACTATGCCGGCAATCTGCACCTGGGCCGACCCCAGCGACTCGGCATCCTGCACCCGCTGATAGAGGGTGGAGAACACAGGCTTGATGGCACGGAAGGCAGCCTCCTCACTGCCCGCGGCACTGTCCACGTTCGCCAGGTTGGAGGCAACTGTGTCCAGACGAACGGTTTGTGCTCGCATTGCACTACCGGCAATGTCATAGATGCGATTGAACGACATGATCAGCGGCCCTCGATCGCCTTGGCGATCCCGGTAATTTTCATATTCAGAAAGGTGAGACTGGTCTGGAAATCAGTGGCATTGTTGGCAAACTTGCTCTGCTCGACGCTGAGTTCGGCGGTATTGCCATCCATCGATACCTGATAGGGAATGCGATAGAGAGGATGCTGCATGTCATTGGCCATGCTTCCCTGCGCAATGGCGGCACTCTCGTCTCCCACTGCAACTTGCTGCGCGACACGCCCCAGAATCGTCTTATAATCGACATCCCGGGCCAGATAACCTGGGGTATCTACATTGGCCAGGTTGCCTGCCAGGATACGCGCCCGATCCGCCCGCACATCGAGGGCATAAGGGTGTACACCCAAAGCGCTGTCAAATGAGATACTCATGCTTCATCCTTCTATGAATCAGTCAGACCGGTGCACTCTTTATCAAGACTCATGCCAACCATGAAGAACCTTTATTTCCGCTGGTTACAGCGTCAACAGTGGCTGATAACACGGATAAAAGGGGAAGCACGGTTTCCCGTATGGAAGCGAAGCAACCTGCTGACCCTGTGCCTGCTGTCATGGCCACTGCTGGCCGAGTCGACCGCCCTGACCCGGCAGCTCGAAGCGCTGTTGCAGGAAGATGCCAGCCAGGCCCTGCATGCCTATCTGCAGCAGCAGGGCTGGCCTACGCCCGAAGCGGAATATCAGGTCTGGATCTCCCCGGCAGTCACCCATCTGCCCGACTGTTCGCAGCCTATCCGCCTGCAGGCCGGCGGTCAGTATCGTCAGCCCTGGGGACGGCGACCCTATCTGGCAGAGTGCGTCGACCCGGCCTGGCAGATCAGGGCCAGGGTTGAGGTGACACTGATGCTGCCGGTCTGGGTGACGGCTCAGGAGATGCCTAGAGGCCATGTCATCCGACCTGGCGATCTGATCGAAAAATCGCTTGAGGTCAGCCGGTTGCAACGTGGCTTTGTGCCCACCTCAGAGTCTCTGGTGGGCAGCAAGAGCAACCGCAACCTGCGAATGGGTCAGCTGATCGGCGAATTGGATTTGCAGAAAGCCTGGGCCATACGAGAAGGTGAAGGTGTGTTGATCCGGGCTGGCCAGGATGGATTTTCCGCCACGACGCGAGGACGGGCACTGGCCAACGGGGCCATCGGCGACGGAATTCGAGTGAAAAATCTGAGTTCGGGCAAGGAAATCCAGGCCTGGGTGATCGACAAGGGGGAAGTTGAAACCCGTTTTTAATTCAAAGCACGTGTTTGATTTAAGTTACATCGACCTTGGGTCGCTTGTCATAGATAGACCATCAGGAATTGACGTTATGAAGATCACACGCACCGACCCGCTCTATGTTCAGGCCCAGCTGCAACGCAAGCAGGAAGCGCCATCCACGCCGTCGCAGCCACGCGCCAGCCAGGCTGATGCCCAGATCAGCACCACGGCCCAGTTCGTGAATCAGGCGAGGGGCGAGCTGGCTACGACTTCCGACGTGGACATGGACAAGGTCAACCGGATCCGACAGGCCATCAGCGAGGGCAAGCTCGAACTCGACATGGATGCACTGGGTCAGGCCATTCTGGACATGCATCGTCGATGAGCATGGACGCCAAGCAGAGGGTCAAAGAGCTGATCCTGGGCATTCAGCAAGACGGCACCCGCTATGTCGCCCTGCAACAACTGCTGCTGCGTCAGCACAGTCTGCTGGCCGCTCACGACGTCGACGCACTGGCTGAACATAATCAGCAACAAACACAGCTGATGATGCAGGTGCAGCAACAGGCGCAACAACGCTGTCAGCATCTGCTGGCGCTGGGATTGAAGCCTGATGAAAAAGGGATGGCGGCACTCATCGAAAAACTGCCCGCCAACCTGCAGCACAAGGTTGCCAAACAGTGGCTGAAGCTGGAACAGCTGTTGCAGCAATGTCTGCGTCAGAACGAGCTCAACGGCCGCTTGCTGGCCGGCCAGATAGAAACCATCAATACGCTGCTGGGTCAGGAACCCGCTTATGGGCAGCAGGAACGCTTTCCGGATTAATCCCTACTCCCCTTTCATCATGCGATGTCGCAGACTGGCCAGCTCATCCAGCTGGCGCTGATCGCGCGACTCCAGTTGCCGCTGCTGTGCCTGTTCACGTTTATCCAACAGCAGTTCCAACCCTTTGACCCGACCAAACTGTTTGAGCACCTCTCCCTCGTGTCGCTCCAGATCGAGTCTGGCCAGAGCAGACTGCTGCATTTGATGGGCCAGCAGTTGCCGCAGCTGACCATCCATCTGATGCTTGTTCTGCCACAACAGAGGGTGAAAAGTTGCCGAACCACAGTGCAATGAGCCAATGACCTCCTGCAACCGCAATGCCCGCTGCTCTTCCCGCATGGCATCTTCCCGCAGTCGTTGGCGCTCCTTGCCCATGTTTTCCAGCGCATCCTGCTGCAAACCAAGATAAGACTTCAGCACGGTAGCCCCTTATTGCCTTCCGAGCACTTGTCGGAGCCCGGCGGTGACCTGAGCGAGGGGAGTCTCTTCGTGGATGCCTTGCTGCAGGAAGGCGGCAATAGCTGGATAACGCTGCACGGCTTCATCCATCTGGGGATCGGCGCCCGGCTGATAACCACCTAGCGGCAGCAATTCACGCACCTGCTGATAACGGCCCCACAGTTGGCGCAGCGTGACGGCCAGTTGCTGCCACTCGGCAGGCACCACTTGCGGCATTACCCGGCTGACCGAGGCACCAATGTCGATGGCAGGATAGTGACCTTCCTCCGCCAGTCTGCGGGTCAACACTATGTGACCATCCAGAATGGCGCGGGCCGAGTCCACCACAGGATCCTGCTGATCATCCCCCTCCGCCAGCACCGTATAGAAGGCGCTCAGAGAGCCATCCGGGTGCGTACCATTACCGGCTCGCTCCACCAACTGGGTTAGCATGCTGAATACCGAGGGGGGATAACCTCGAGTCGCGGGCGGTTCTCCTATTGCCAGGGCTATTTCACGCTGGGCCTGGGCATAGCGGGTCAGGGAGTCCATCAACAGCAACACATCCTGACCCTGCTCACGAAAGTACTCGGCGATACGGTGGCACAGCTGAGCCGCCCGCAGCCGCATCAGCGGTGACTGGTCTGCTGGCGCCGCTATCACCACGGCGCGAGCCAGCCCCTCCGCCCCCAGGCTGTGCTCAATGAACTCGCGTACCTCCCGTCCCCGCTCACCAATCAGGCCGACGACGACTATCTGGGCGGTGGTATTACGGGTCATCATGCCGAGCAACATACTCTTGCCGACCCCTGAGCCCGCAAACAGGCCCAGCCGCTGTCCCTTGCCGACGGTCAGCAGGCCATTGATGGCGCGGATACCGACATCCAGCGGCTCGCGAACAGGTGTACGCAGCAAGGGGTTCGGAGGGGAAGAGAACAGCGCCACATGCTCCCCCTCATCACGCAGCGGCCGGCCATCCAGTGGCTGCAGCAGACCATCTACGATTCGACCCAGCAGGTGCTCACCGACCCGAATCGTCTCTTCCCCGTCGATGGGCAGCACCCGGGCACCGGCATAGAGACCACCCATCGGTTGCAACGGCATCAGATAGGAGACATCACGGTTGAAGCCCACCACTTCAGCCAGCAATGGCGTGCCTGTCGCAGTATCGACCCGGCAACGCTGACCCATCACCAGCTGGCAGCCCACTACCTCCAGCGTCAACCCTGTTACCCTCACCAGCCGACCATAGCGGCGAAAGCCGGGGACATCGTCAAAGCTGTCTAGCGCCGATGTGAGCGCCTGTTGCAGGGCTTCATGCATCCTGGGGCAGTTCCAGTGTGCTGTTGAGCTGCTCCATACAGGCGGCAAGACGCTCGCTCGTGTTGACCTCTATGACCGCCGCTCGGGTCTCCAGGCGTGCATCGCCTATGCCCAGTGCCGGGTCCACCTGCAATGGCCACCCCTCGCAGCGAGTCACCCCCTGCTCTGCCAGTCGCTGCCGATCCCCTTCGCTGAGATAGATCACCAGCTCTTCCGAGGTGGCAGGCAGGCTCGCCAATGCCTGTTCTACCTGTTTGAGTACCTGTTGCGGATTGAGCGTAAATTCGGCCTGGATCACCCGCTTTGCCACCTGGGCAACCAGCTGGGCAACCAGTTCCTTCTGTTCCTGCATTCGACTGCGGGTCAGGGACTCCCACTGCGCCTGCAATTTGGCAAACGGCACCATGGCCTGATCGAAAGAGGCTCGCCCTTCCGCCAGCCCCTGGGCAAACCCGCGAGTTTGCCCTTGTTGCAGCCCCTTCGCTTCCCCCTCCACCAGACCGCTGGTCAGGCCCTGCTGGTACCCAGACTGATAGCCTTCGTCGTGACCTTGTTCCAGCCCCTGCTGATAACCGAATTCGAATTGTTCCTGCTGGCTCTGTGCCTCTTCTCCACTCTGTCCCAACGACGGGAAACGGTAGAGACGGGTGGCTCCCGCCGCCAACTTGCGCACACTGTGGTTCATGGACGCCTCCTGTTAATTGACGGTGGGTTCTTCGAATAGCTGGAATTCGACTTCGCCCTGCTCCACCAATTCGCGAACCAGCTGCATCACCTCTTCGCGGGCCTGTTCGACCTTGCGCAAGGAGACGCTGCCCTGTCCCTGGATTTGGGCTTCCAGCGCCTGCGCCATCCGCTTCGGCATGGCGCCCAGCACCACCTTGCGGAAGCTGGCCTCGGTATTTTTCAGTGCCAGCGCCAGCAGATCGCTTGGCAGCTCCTGCACAAGACGCTGCAGTGTTTCGTCGGTCTGACGGCGCAACGACATGAAATCGAACATGTTTTTCTCGATTTCCAGCGCCATGTCGCCATCGTGTTCGCGCAGCAGAGAGAGCATTTGCTCCTTGTCACCCTGATAGCGGTTCAGAATATCCGCCACCTGGCGCACCCCGTTGACCTTGGCTCCTGACTGATCGGCAACATAAGCCAGACAACGGTCCAGGGTCAGACGCAGTTCTCCCAGCACGTGTTCGCTGACACTGTTGAGACTGGCGACACGAACCAGCAGATCGTCGTGCACCGAACCCGGCAGAGCATCCAGCACGGCGGATGCCGTCTGCGGGGGCAGGAAGGCCAGCAACACGGCCTGCATCTGCGGATGTTCATTGCGGAAGAAACGGGCAAGCACCTCGGCGGGCACCCACTGCAAACGCTGGATGTCCTGGCTCATCACGTCGCCATAAAGGCTGTCTAGCAGACTGCGGGAGAGGCGCTGACCCAGCGCCAGATCCAGCGTCTGTTCCAGATACTCGCGTGAGGCGCTACCGATGCCACTCTGCTCACGGTACTGGTTGAAGAACTGTTGCAGCGTCCACTTGGCCTCCATCGAACTGACCCCCGACAGGCCAGCCATCTTGGAGATAAGTCGTTGCACCTCATCACGGGACAACTTTTGCATCACCTTGGCGGCGGCCTCGGTCCCCATGCTCAGCAGCAGAATCGCGGCCTTCTCCAGGTTGTCGATGTCGATATCGACGGCGTTTTGGTTCAGGTTAACGTTGTTCATTGCCACTCACCCATGATTTGACCACTTCCGCGACTCGCGCCGTGTCTTTTTCCACCAGCAGTTGCAGGTGTTTGAGCTGTACTTCTAGTTCGGAGCCAGGCTCTGGCAAAGCCTCCAGATCCAGCGAGGAGAACTGCGGTTCCATCTGGTTGTCAGAGCGGATCAAACCATTGCCCATCGCGGGGGCAGTCAGAGCGGCATCATCATCCCGGCGCATGGAAAGACCCACTGTCGGTTCCAGCTGCTCATCCTGTTCCTCGGTCGCGGTTTCCTCAGGCAACTGCTGGGTACGCACCAGATGTTTGACCAGCGGTCTGATGCCGAAGAACACCAGTGTAAGGCCAAGCAGGCCGCCCACCAGATAACGCAGAGAGTCCTGCCAGTACGGGGTTTCCCACCAGCTCGACTCGGGCGGGGCGATCGGCACGGCACCGGTAAAATCGAATACCTGCAGGCTGATCTGATCGCCACGGGTATCGTCAAACCCCACCGAACGTTCCACCATCTGCCGGATCTGCTCCAACTGCTGCTCATTCCAGCCGCCCTTGGGGGCACTCTGCTGGTTCAGCAAAATGGAGACGTTCATCTTCTCCAAACGACCCTGCTGGTAACGGGTATGCACTATGGTGCGGCTGTTTTCGTACTGCTTGTTGACCTCTTGGCGCTCGGTGCGAGAATCGTTCTTCTGGGCTTCTGCACTGGCAGCACCCTGATTCTGAGCCGGCTGCTCGCTCTTGGGGGTCGTTTCGGGCGGGCGATTGGACAAGGCACCGGGGATCCCCAATGCCAGTGCATCGATGGTTTTATCCGACTTGCTGGACTCCTTGGTGACCACGCCCTGTGGATCCAGCTGTTGCTGGGTCTCCTCTACCGCATTGAAGTTCACGTCGGCGGCAATCTGTACCCTGAAGTTACCCGTGCCCAGCATGGGATAGAGCATGTCGCTGGCACGCTGGCGGATGTACTGTTCAAGCTTTCGCACATACTCCATCTGCTGCACGCTCTGCTTGCCAAACCCAGCCTTGTCCCCCAACTCTGCGCTGAGCAACTGACCAGCCTGATCCACTATGGTTACCGCCCCCGGCTTCATGCCGGATATGCTGCCAGCAACCAGGTTGGCGATCGCTTCAACCTGCCCCGGCTCCATGGCCTGGCCAGGCTGCAGGTCCAGCATGACGGACGCACTGGGCTTCTCTTCATCTCGTCCGACGAACAGCGTCCGCTTGGGGATCGCCAGATGCACCCGGGCACTGCGCACCGCATCCAGTGAAATGATGGTTCTCGCCAGTTCCCCTTCCAGCGCATGCCGGTAACGGGCTCCCTCCATGAACTCGCTGGTCCCCAGGCCCGTCACATTGTCCAGCCCTTCCAGACCGGCGGGCATGGCGGCCCTCACCCCTCTGGCCGCCAGCGCCATGCGCACATGGGCCAGCTGATTTTCCGGCACCAGGATCTGGCCGGAGCTCTTCTCCAGCCTGAATGGGACCTGCTCTTTTTCCAACATCTCCATGATGTTGGCGGTGTCATACAACTCCTGCTTGCCGTACAAGGGCACGTAGTTCTTGCTGGAAGTCCACAGGATCACCACGATGGTTCCCGCCACGATGGCGGCAAGCAACGCTATGGTCAGGATGGATTTGTTGTCGCGGGACAGACTGCGCCAGTTGCGCAAGCCCTCCTGGACGCGTGTTCTGAAGGAATCCGAAGCCCCTTGCGGGGACGTTACCAGTTCAGTCATCACTTACCTCAGAGTGGCATACGCATAATGTCGTCGAAACCGGTCATCAGCTTGTTCCTTACCTGCATGAGGGCAGAAAAACTGAGTCCCGCTTTCTGGCTGGCGACCATGGCACCAACCAGATCGTCGCTTTGACCCGCATCCACGGCAGTCATCAGCCGTGAGGCGATATTTTGCTGCTCATTGACCCGGCCAACGACGTCGCGCATGGCATCACCGAATGATACGTTCGAGACATCATTCGATTCGATAACAGGGGTTTGGCTGGCGACTCGCTGCATCTCCTGCATCTGCTGCAAGAGCGTCACCTGTGATGACATCATTTCAATCTTCACTCGGTTTATCCCTTAGTTTTGAAGCTGCTGCTCAATGTCTATGCCCTGCTCACGCATGGCCGCCAGCTTGTATCTCAGTGCCCGGGTCGTCATCCCAAGGGCTTCAGCTGTGCGGGTCCGATGGCCGCGAAAGCGGCGCAAGGTCTCTAGTACAAATTGAAATTCTGCGTAGCGGCGGGTCTCACTCAGCCCTTCCGGGGCGGAAAGCACTTCCGGCAACACATCGTCGGATTCAATGGTGTAACTGGGCAGCATCAAATCGACGGCCTGAATATGCAATCCGCGAGCCATGATTAATGAACGTTGTATGACATTGTCCAACTCCCGGACATTGCCGGGCCAACTGTATGTCAGCAGTTGCTTGCGGGCATTTTCACTGAGGCGATAGCCCTGCTGAGAGGCATGCAGTTCAATGAAGTACTCCGCCAACGGCAGAATGTCGTCGGGACGCTCCCGCAGCGCGGGCCAGTTCATGGGCAGCACATCCAGACGGTAGAACAGATCTTCCCGGAACTGACCAGCGACAACGAGAGTACGCAGATCCTTGTTGCTGGCGGCAATGATCCGTACATCCAAAGCGATGGTCTGGTGACTGCCAAGCCGTTCGACCTCCCGTTCCTGCAAGACCCGCAGCAGTTTGGCCTGCAGCGGTAACGGCAATTCAGAGATCTCATCGAGCAGCAGAGTCCCCCCCTGAGCCTGCTCGAATTTGCCGGCCTGGGCTCCCGTTGCGCCGGTGAACGCCCCCTTGTTGTGGCCAAACAGGATGGACTCGAGCATGGATTCAGGAATGGCGGCACAGTTGATGGCAACGAATGGTCGGCCAGCCCGGCTGGACATGTCGTGGATGTAGCGGGCCAGTCGTTCCTTGCCAGTACCGGACTCCCCACCGATGAGGATGGTGGCGGATGTCTTGGCTGCACGACGCGCCAGTTGCAGCACTTGCAGGCTCATGGCAGAGACCGCGATGAGATTCGGAATGGACTGGCGCAGACGCAGCGCCCCCTTTACCGCATCCACCATCTGCCGACCACCGAAAGGCTTGATGATGTAGTCGATAGCCCCCGCCCGCATGGCTTCTGCAGCAAGATAGGCCTGATGTTCATTGACCAGAACCATGCAATCGATACCACTGAAGTCATGCACCAATTGCGGGCCTGCCTCTGTCATGACATCCATATCAAGCAGGATCAGGTCAACTGAATTATCCGCGAGAATTACTTTTGACTTTTTAATCGAGTCAACGCAGGAGATGTTATAGCCTTGCGCTAACAATATTTCCGCAATATCGTTTCCATTTGATAACGAAGTGCCAATCAATAACAAATGAGGGACACTCTCAATACCGATTGGCCTTGAGTTTTTCTTGTTAGATAAATCCGAAAGCATAAGAACCCGAACCCGTGATTGTGGACAAACCAATCAACAGAACTGATGTGTCAAAAATAAAAGCGCACCACGCCCAAAAAGCGCCGAAAAAGCGTCTTCAAGTGGGTTATTGATGGTATCAAGGCGGTAACAATGGCCTTGGTAACCCCGCTATCATTAGCATTCCTGCTATTAGACCGGAGGCTTTGCGTCCTGACTTTTCAGTTCAGTTTGCCTTTATCATGCGACTGCCCGTATTGGGACAAGACAGCTCAACTTATTGACGAAGAGCTGCATAGCACATGTGAATTGTTATATTTGTTATTAATCTTCAACGTCGTTGCGTCAAAAACAGTCACATCATAGCGGCTTCTAATGACAATTCAAGTAGATATGCGGAATATCATCTTCCCGTCACTTCATTAACATGGCAATTCTGCTTCAGCCTAATGTACCAATAACTTCCACCCGTAAATCTTCCGGGATTTCATTATAAGAGAGCACTTTGAGACCTTTCGAAAATGAGCGGGCATACCGTGCCATCAGGGGACGCAGTTGCGGCATCACCACCAACACGGGGGCATGCCCCTGCTGTTGCAGCTGTTCCTTCACCAGCGGCATGTTTTGCTGCAACTGGGCCAGAAGCTGAGGGTCGACAGGGAAGCTGTCCAGCTGGATCTTCCCCTGTTGCTGTGACTGGTTCATGGCCGCCAGCAGGGTTTGCTCCAGACGGTCATCCAGTGTAAACGTCGCCAGCACATCCCGACTGCCGATCGCCTGCCTCACAATCTGGCGCTTGAGCGCGCAGCGCACATCCGATGCCAGCAAGACAGGATCCTTGGTCAGCTCGCTCGCATCCAGCAGGGTGGTGGCTATGGTCCGGATATCGGTCAGGCTGACCTGCTCCTTGAGCAGTTGACGAAAAACTCGCAACTGCTGCATCTGGGTCAACGCCAGGTTTAGCTCTTCCGACAGACGGGGAGACTGGCTGGCCAGATACTGTCCCAACTTGCCGACTTCATCGTGACCAAACAGGTTATCCAGTTGCTCCCGCAGCAGCTTGCTGGCATGCGTTGCGATAACGGTCGCCGAGTCCACCACCGAGTAACCCAAATTCAGCGCCTTGGCCTTGTTCTCCGGCGAAATCCAGACAGCACTCATCCCATAGGCTGGATCCTGGGTCAATTCTCCATCCAGGGCCCCATAAGTTTCACCACTGCTGATCGCCATCAGTCTCTGGCAATCAACATTGCCGCTCGCCAACCCCACACCTGACAGCTTGATCCGATATTGATCCGGCTGCAGTTGCAGGTTGTCGCGTACCCGGATTTCCGGCAACAGGAAGCCATACTGCTCGGAAAGCGTCTTGCGAATACCCCGCACCCGCGCCAACAACTCAGCCCCCTTGTCTGCTTCAGCCAAAGGGACCAATCGGTAGCCAAGCTCGATGGCAACGGTATCCACGGGTGGCAGATCCTGCCACTCAAGGCCCTGCGGCTCCGGTTGCACCATCTGACGCGTCAGCTCATGTGCTGCCTCCAGGTCGGGCTGACTCACCTGCCGCTTGCTCACGCTCCAGCCTGCCCAGGCCAATACGGCCGCAAAGCTGAGGAATGCCACCATAGGCATACCGGGTACCAGGCCCAGGATCAGCATGATGGCAGCCGCCGTGTAGATTACCCGCGGCGATGCCAGGATCTGTTGACCCACCTGATCCGACATCTCCCCTTCGTCGCTGACCCGGGTCACGATGATGGCCGCAGCCGTGGACATCAGCAGGGAAGGGATCTGGGCAACAAGACCATCACCGATAGTGAGCAGTGCATAGCTCTGGAACGCTTCCGAAACCGGCAGAGAATGCTGGAAAATGCCGATGGCCAGACCGCCCACCAGATTGATGATGAGAACCAGCAAACCGGCGATGGCATCACCGCGTACGAATTTGGACGCACCGTCCATGGCGCCGTAGAAGTCGGCTTCCCTGGCGATTTCGTCCCGTCTTGCCCTTGCCTGATGCTGATCCATGGTGCCGGCATTGAGATCGGCATCGATCGCCATTTGTTTGCCCGGCATGGCATCCAGGGTGAAACGGGCCGATACCTCGGAGATCCGCTCCCCCCCCTTGGTGATCACCACGAAGTTGATGATCATCAGGATCACGAACACCACCAGACCGACGACATAGTTGCCACCGATCACCACCTCACCGAAGGCCTGGATGACCTTGCCCGCCGCCTCGTGCCCTTCATGACCATGCAGCAACACTACCCGGGTCGAGGCTACGTTGAGCGACAATCGCATCAAGGTCGCAACCAGCAGGACGGTCGGGAAGACGGAAAAATCGAGTGGCCGACGAGCCGACACGGAGACCAGCAGAACCAGCACGGCCAACACAATGTTGAACGTAAACAGGGTATCCAGCAGCCAACCCGGCAGAGGCAGGATCATCATGGCCAGAATGGCCAGGAGCATCATGGGTATCGCGGTATAGGATTGGGTCAATACACGCCAGTTCACAACTTACCTCTCAGGTTGACGTAACTCGGGCGGCACATACAGGGGAGCAAGGGGAGTGGGTTTCTTCCCCTTGCCTGCTGCATAGGCCCGCAACTGCAATACATGGTTCAGCACATAGGCGACCGCGGTATAAAGGCCCGCCGGGACCTCCTGATCCACCCGTGTAGAGTAATAAATGGCCCGGGTCAGCTCCGGCAGGCTCATGATCATCTTGTCGTGCTGTTTTGCGACCTGGCGGATCCGCTCCGCCATACCGTCGACCCCTTTGGCAATCACATAAGGGGCATTGGCACGCGCCGGATCATACTTGATGGCCACCGCATAGTGGGTCGGGTTGACGATGATGACATCCGCCTGCGGCACACGCTGTTCAATCCGCGCCCTGGCTAGCATTCCCTGAACCTGACGGATCTTGGCCTTTATCTCGGGCCGGCCTTCACTATTCTTGTGTTCATCCTTGACCTCCTGCTTGGTCATGCGCAGCTGCTTGTTCAACGACCAGCGCTGATAGGGTACGTCCAGCACGGCTATCAGCATCTGCACGGAACCAAGCAAAATGAATGCCTGCGAAAGAATGCGCAGCGCCTGCTCCATCGCAGCCTGGGGAGGCATACGGTTCATCATCATCAGCAAGGGCCACTGGTGCTGCAACATCAGGGCCAGCGTCGAACCAATCAGCAGGATCTTGAGTACCGACTTCAGCAGCTCCATCATGCTGTGAGACGAGAACATCCGTTTGAGCCCTTTGAGCGGATTGATTTTTTCCGCACTGGGCAATAGTTTCTTCCAGGTCAGCACCATGCCCCCCGGAACAATACTGAGCAGCACCAGCAGCAGGGCGAGAAAACCGAACAGGGGCAGCAGTACCCACAACATGCTGAGCAGGGATTCAGCCGTCCAGTGGATCATCATCTGAGGCTCCCGGGCCCCCTGCCAGTCGAAACGCTGGGGACGTTTCATCAACTCGGCAAAGAAGTTGCCGAAGCTTGGCACCATCCATTGCATGGCGAGCCCCCCCAGCAACAGCAGTCCGGCCGAACTCAGCTCCTTTGAGCGCGCAATTTGCCCCTCTTCCCGTGCCTTGCGCAGTTTCTGGGAGGAGGCCTCTTCGGTCTTGTCCTGAGCGCTGTTCTGACTCATGAGGGTGTCAATGCCTTGAGCTGTTCCAGTACATAGGTCACCAGATCAAGGTAACGAGCCGGCACGCCGCTGATGGAAATGGCCATGGTCAGCAGGCCCAGCAGCAGCGTCATGGGAAAGCCCAGCGAGAAGATATTCAGGGAAGGGGCGGTTCTGTTCATCACCCCGAAGGTAAGGTTGACCATCAACATGGCAACCACGGCTGGCAGAGTCAGGATCAGGGCTGCTCCGATACTCCAGCCAAACAGACCGATGACGCCTTTCATGTCCAGCAGGTCGAGCGAAGAGCCGGGCGGCCAGCTCCGCAGACTCTGCACCAGCACATCCAGCGTGACCAGATGGCCGTTCAGGCCGAGAAACAGCAATGAGCAGAAGATAAGCATCAGCTGGCTAACGATGGGGGCCGTATCTCCATTGCTGGGATCATTCATCACTGCCATCGCCAGACCCATCTGCATGGAGAGGATCTGACCGGCCATGGTCATGATCATAAACAGCATCTGGACACAAAGTCCGAACAGCAACCCGAACAGCAGTTGCTCTATGGTCAGCACTAGTGCGCCCGTGCTGAACGGGTCGACCACTGGCATGCCCTTGAGCATGGGTGCCAGCAGCAGGCTGATGATGAAGGCAAAAAGCAGACGGACCTGGGGTGGTAACCGACCATCACCGAAGATAGGCATCACCCAGAAGGCGGTAGCGATCCGGATAAACGGCCACCACCACTGCCCCAACCAGGCCGTCAGGTCGGCTGCGCTGAGGGACAGCAGAGAATTCATCCGATTAGTCCGGGTATCTTCAAAAACAGATCGTGGAACAGGGTAGTGATTTGGGAGAGCAGCCAGTTTCCGGTAAAAATGAGCGTCATCAGAGTCACCAGAAAACGGGGCAAAAAGCTGAGGGTCTGCTCCTGGATCTGCGTGGCGGCCTGGAACACACTGACAATGAGACCGATGATGAGGCCCGGAACAATCAGCACCGACACCATCACTACGACCAGGTTGACGGCACCGCCAACCAGCGCAACGCTCTGTTCCGGCGTCATGTCAGCCTCCCCCACCAAAGCTGGCAGCCAGCGTACCGACAGTCATCGACCAGCCATCCACCAGCACGAACACCATCAGTTTGAATGGCAACGAAATGATCAGAGGGGACAACATCATCATCCCCATGGCCATCAGAACGCTGGCCACCACCAGATCGATCACCAGAAAAGGGATAAACAACATGAAGCCAATCTGAAATGCCGTATTCAGCTCGCTCAGCACAAACGCCGGCAACAATACACCAAACGGGACGTCGGCTTTGCTGAGGGTGGTGGGCTCACCGGAAATCCGCAGCATCTGCTCCAGATCCGGCTCCCGAGTCTGAGCCAGCATAAAGTGGCGCAACGGTTTTTCGGCGCGCGCCAGCCCTTCCGACAAGGTGATTTCATTCTGGTCGTAGGGAACAAACGCGTTCTGATACATGTCGGTCCATACCGGGCGCATGATCACCAGCGTCAGGATCAGGCTGATGCCGATCAGAACCCTATTGGGAGGACTCTGCTGCAGTCCCATCGCCTGCCGCAAGATCGCCAACACTATGATGATCCTGGTAAAGCTGGTCATCATCAACAACAGCGTCGGCAACAACCCCAACAGGGTCATGAAGAAGAGGATCTGCAACTTGATGTTGTAGTCCTCTCCTCCTTCAGCCCCCGGCATCACCGAGAACAACGTCATATCCGCCCCCCAACTGGGCAGCGAAAACAACAGCAGGACAAGCAGCAACCGGCGCATCAGTCGTCCATGCCACACAGCAGATTGGTGTCGATCACATCCACCAGGCGCAAGCCATATTTGCCATTGACCACGACAACTTCGCCTTTGGCCAGCAGCCGGCCGTTGACCCGAACATCCAGCGGCTCGCCTGCCAGTTTGTCCAGCTCAATCACAGCCCCCTCTTCCACTCGCATCAGATCGCCCAGAGGCACTTCGGTACTGGCTACCTCGAGGGTTACCTTGACCGGGATTTGGCGGAAGAAGGAGAGATCCCGCTGCTTGCTGCTACTGGTCGGAGCCATATAGTCGGCTGCGCTGGGCATGCTGATATCGTCACTAAACAATTGATCCAGTCCATCCAGATCCAGCGGGTCATTCATATTGTGCTCGTTCATGATGTGATTATTCCTCTACAACAGTCGCGACCTGATACACCAGGCTGCCTTTATGTTCAGCGACTCGTCCGCTAAAGCAGGGACGATTACCAATCAGGGCCGGAACGACTTCCGGCAGATCCAGCGAGAGCACATCGCCCACCTTGAGGCACTCCAGATCCGCCAGGGTCATGGACATCTGCCCCATTACCACACGCAGACGCACCGGAACATGCGTCAACACCTGCTCAAGCGCGCCATCCTGCAGCTCATGTCCGGCCGAGAGGCCAGAGTTCTCGGTCGGCGGCACCAGCCAGAGCTGCCAGCCATGTGCAAAACTGCCGACCGTGAGGCTGGCTTCAGACATCCATAGCCGTGATTGCGGCAATGCATCCCTGGTAATGAGAGTCAGCTGCCAGCCAAGATCACCCAATCCGAGACATGAGGACCAGATATCGACCTGGTATTGACAAAGACGCAGCATCAGACGCTGCTCGGTATCGGTCAGCCCTTTACCATGGGAGGGAGCCTCGCTCTGGTCGCGCAAGGCACCACCGAAAAAGAGCACGGCCAGGCGATATATAACGGCAGGAGAAATGGAGAAATAGGCGACCCGTTGTACGTCGAGCACACTGCGCGCTTCCACCCACAGCAGACCATCGTCTTGCACGGGCGAGGCCACAGTCGTGAACTCTTGATAACTCAGCTCGCAGTCGGCGCTATTGAATAACTGCGCCATGCAGCCTGCCGCTTGTAGAGAAAAGGTACCCAGCTGAGCGTTGATCTGCTTGAGCCGCTCCTGGTCAGCCCGTTCGACGCCAAGCAAGTCATAATGAGGAAGAGTTTTGCCCCGCTGTGCACAGAGCAACCGGGAAGGTGTGAGCATTACGCCGCTTGATGACATTCAAAATCCACCTTAGCCATTTTTATCTCGCCTTACAGCCACAGAGACATCCATCAGGCCAGCCATGTGATCGGTACAAATAACCCAGCCGACTTATAGCGACCAGAATGGGCGAGAACTTTATTACAAAACCCTAAAAGGCGCCACGAGCCAGTCTGGCAACCCCATAATAAAAATCCCGGCACCTGAAGGTGCCGGGATTGGTTGGTATTTGCATACCTTGAATTGGGTCGGAGTCGGCCTGTAAGCCGGGTTCTGTACCGGGTTGCCCCGGGTAGCAATCATTCCTCTAGGCCAGCAATCGCTCGCTGGCTCAAGCAACCTACCCGCCCCCAACGCGGGCCGCGCCAATAGGGGCCTATTTGGTCTTGCTTCGGGTGGAGTTTACCGTGCCACGAACTGTTGCCAGTCGCGCGGTGCGCTCTTACCGCACCCTTTCACCCTTACCTGATCCCTTGCGGGCCATCGGCGGTCTGCTCTCTGTTGCACTGGTCGTAGGCTCGCGCCCCCCAGGCGTTACCTGGCACCCTGCCCTGTGAAGCCCGGACTTTCCTCCCCTCCGCCCGTCTGTCCCGAGGGACACAACGACGAAGCAGCGATTGCCCAGCCAACTCCGAGGCGCGGATTATAGCCTCGTGATGCCGGCGGGGTAAACCGGCAATTCCCGTTTACGGCAATTAATAGTGCTCGAGGCCGTACTTGTAGAGGGCATTCTTCTTCACGCCGTGGATCTCGGCGGTCAGCGCCGCCGCTTTTTTCAGCGGCAGCTCGGCCACCAGCAGCCCCAGAGTGCGGATCGCCTCAACCGGCAAGGCCTCTTCGTCCTTGCTCGCCCCCGCCACCACCAGCACGATCTCGCCGCGGCAGCGGTTTTCATCTTCGCCAAGCCAGGTCAGCATCTCGGAGGCAGGCAGACCATGGATCGACTCGAAGGTCTTGGTCAGCTCGCGGCAGACCACCACCTGGCGCTCACCCAGAATGCGGGCGATCGCTTCCACCGTCTCCTGCACCCGGCGCGGCGATTCATAGAACACCAGCGAGCGGGTGTCCTCAATCACGGCCTGCAGGCGATCGTCGCGCCCCTTGGCTTTGGCCGGCAGAAACCCCTCGAAGGCAAACCGGTCGGTAGGCAACCCGGCGGCGGAGAGCGCCGTGATGGCGGCGCAGGGACCGGGCAGCGGCACTACCTTGACCCCGGCTTCGCGACAACGGGTGACCAAGTGATAACCGGGGTCGCTGATGAGCGGCGTGCCCGCGTCGGAGACCAGAGCCACGCTCTTGCCCTCCTTGATACGGCCGATCAGCACGTCGGCTTTCTGCTGTTCGTTGTGATCATGCAGCGCAAAGGTCGGCACCGAGATCTGGTAGTGGCTGAGCAGGATGCCGGTATGGCGGGTATCCTCGGCGGCCACCAAGTCGACGCTGCGCAGCACATCCAGTGCTCGCTGGGTGATGTCGGCCAGATTGCCGATCGGAGTGGGGACTATATACAGGGTTGGAATGTCACTCATGGGAGCTCCGAGTGTCCCGACAATTGTGTCGCCATATTGGCCCGTTTACACTATGGAGAATTTCAACACTGGTCGGGGAATGAACTTGAACCGGGTTATAAAGCAGCTAAGTGTATCACGACTCTTCGGCATCCTACTCGCGGCAGTCCTGCTCGCCGCCTGTGCGTCGGAGCCCAATCAACCCGCTGGCCAGTCCGGCATGCCGTCGGCCTTCTCGGATCTCACCAAGAATGCCCAGTGGTATCTGGCCCAGGTGGACCCGGCTAAACCAGCCGAAGCCTTCACCTGGCAGGTGATGGCGGCGCGCAGCTATCTGGCGCTCGGTCAGGCCAAGCCGGCCGCGGCCCTGTTCCAGCAATTGCAGAAGCAGGCGCAGAGCGCCGAGCAGAAGGCCCAACTGCAACTGCTGCAGGCTCACCTGCTGCTCGCCCAGGGCAACGCCAACCAAGCGCTGATCCTGCTGGAAGGCAAGCCCGATGTGGTGCTGGATGCTGATACCCAGAAGGACTGGTACCGCCAGCGCGTGGTGCTGCAACTCGACATCAACAACAAGTTTGGTGCCGCCAAGTCGCTGATCCTGCTGGAGCCCTACCTGGCCCAGAATGAGCTGGCCACCAATCATCAGCAGATCTGGTCCCTGCTCAAGAGCATGACCCCTTCTACCCTGCAGGCGCTGGAAGAGGCACCGGCTCCCGATGTCACCACCGGCTGGCTGCGGCTGGCGGCGCTGGTGAATGAATTCGGTGCCCAGCCCAATCAGCTGGCTCGCCAGCTGGCCGGCTGGAAACAGGCCTTCCCGAACCACCCGGCCCAGAAAGACATGCCGGCCGGACTCGGTGATCTTGCCACCAGTAACATCAATGCCCTGCAGCAGATCGCCGTCTTCCTGCCGCTGTCCGGCAACCTGGAACCGCAGGGTGCGGCAATCCGCAACGGCATGCTGATGTCTTACAAGGAAAATCAGAGCCAGTTCACCCTGAACTTCTACGATACCCAGACCAAGTCGACGGCGGATCTCTACAAGCAGGCCATTCAGGAAGGGGCCAACATGATCATCGGCCCGCTGCTCAAAGACAGGGTCGAGGAGTTGCTCAAGTCCAATCCGACCGTGCCGGTACTGGCGCTCAACGAGCTGGACAAACCGATCGTCAACGACACCACCTATTACTTCTCCCTCTCAGCCGCCGCCGATGCAACGCAGGCCGCTCAGTACCTCTATGGCCAGGGTTATCGCAAACCGCTGCTCATCGCGGCACAGGGACGGATCGGTTACAGCAGCATCAAGGCGTTTGAACAGGCTTGGGCGACCGTAAGCCAGGACAAACCGGTCGTTGCCACTTTCGGTGCCCGCAACGAAGTTCAGGGTATGGTCAAGAATGCGTTGAGCGGCCGCTCCACCGCCCGGGCTGGCGAAGTGGTTCAGCTCTCCGCTGCCGCCCCGCGCAGCATCGACGTGGTCTATGTGGTCGCCAACAGCCTGGAGACCCGGATGATCAAGCCCTACGTCGACATCTCGGTCAATCCGATGGGCAGCCTGCCGATCTACAGCAGCTCGCGCAGCTACGACAGCGCCACCACCGAGGTGGCCTCCGAGCTCAACGGCATGCACATCTCCGACATGCCGCTGCTGCTTGGCGGTTACGAGAAGCAGCGCGAGCAGATCGCCCTGCTCTGGCCGCAGACCCAGGGCGACCTGCTGCGTCTGTTTGCGCTGGGCTATGACGCCGTCAGCCTGGCGGAGAACCTGCAGCAAATGCGCAAGGTCAACGCCATGCAGCAGCCCGGCATGAGCGGTCAACTGAGTGTGGATGCTGGCGGCAACATAGTGCGGGTACTGGACTGGGCCACCTACCAGAACGGCAAGCTGGCCAGTGACAGCGCCATGCCCCAGCTCGAGGGAGTCCCCCATGAAGGTACTTCTGGCACGGATGCGCCGGCAGTTACAGAACCTGTTCCCGTCACCAACGAGCAAGGGACAGCACTTTGAGCAGGTAGCGGAGCGCTGGTTGCAGGCCCGCGGCCTGCAACCCGTGACCCGCAACTATCGCTGCCGGGGCGGCGAGATCGATCTCATCATGCGCCAGGGGGAGACCCTGGTGTTCGTCGAGGTTCGCTATCGTGCCCAGGCTAGCCACGGCGGCGCCGCCAGCTCCGTCACCCGACGCAAACAGCACAAGATCGTGCTGGCGGCACGCCACTATTTCAAGCAACATGCCATCAACGAGGCCAATCAGGCCTGCCGATTCGATGTGATCGCGTTCGAAGGCGACCAGCCGGACTGGATCCAGAACGCATTTTAAGAGGACCCCATGACTGACCGCATCAAAGAAAACTACACCGAGAGCATCCAGACCAAGATAGCCGCCGCCGAGGCGCTGCCGGATGCCATCCATACTGCAGCCCAGATGCTGACCATCTGTCTGCTCAATGGCCACAAGGTGATGGCATGCGGCAATGGTCCCTCCGCAGCACTGGCCCAGCTGTTCATCTCTGAACTGGTCAACTGCTACGAAACCGAGCGCCCCTCCCTGCCCGGCATGGCGCTGACCCCGGACATGGCAACCATCAGTGCCATCGCCACCGACCACGGCTTTGAAGAGGTGTACGCCAAGCAGATCCGTGCACTCGGTCAGCCCGGCGACATCCTGGTGGTCATCACCACTACGGGTAACAGCCGCAGCCTGATCAAGGCCGCCGAGGCCGCCCTCTCCCGCGACATGACCATAGTGGTGCTGGGGGGCGGTGATGGCGGTGAGATCGCCGGTCTGCTCGGTCCCAACGATGTGGAGATCCGGGTGCCGTCTGCCCGTCGCCCCCGCATTCTGGAAGTGAACCTGTTGACCCTGCACTGCCTGTGTGATCTCATCGACCAGACTCTTTTCCCGCAACAGGAAGATTGAAACCATGAAGAAGCAAACGCTCCTGCTCGGCCTGCTGGCCGGCACCCTGCTGCTGCAAGGTTGTGCGGCCGTGGTGGTCGGTGGTGCCGCCGGTACTGCCAAGGCTTCCGGCGATCGCCGCACCCTGGGCGCCCAATGGGACGATCAGGCCATCGAACTGAAAGCGGCCAACCTGCTGGCCGACAACAAGCCGCTGAGCGCGGCCAGCAAAATCAGCGTCTACAGCAACAACGGCCGGGTACTGCTGGTCGGTCAGACACCTTCTGACGCTTACAAACTCGAGGCTGGCAAGATAGTGGCCCGTATCGAGGGGGTGCGCCACGTCTACAACGAGCTACGCCTCGGCCAGCCGGTCAGCATAGGGGTACGCAGCAACGACACCTGGATCACCTCCAAGGTGCGGGCTGACATGCTGGGCGCCAAGAACTTCGACAGCGCCAAGGTCAAGGTGGTCACCGAGAATGGCGAGGTGTTCCTGATCGGCCTGGTGACCCGTCAGGAGGGGGATCAGGCCGTCGAGATCGCCCGCCACGTCAGCGGTGTGAAGCGCGTGATCAAGGCCTTCGAGTTTGCCCAGAACTGACCCTGTTGATCGCCATAAAAAAACGCAGCCAATTGGCTGCGTTTTTTATTTGATGACCTTCAGGGTAGGACGGCCGCTCGGGCGCGGCGGTTCCGGCTCCGGCTCCACCGGCGCTTCGGCCTGCTCCAGCCAGAGATCATAGCCAGGCTCGGGCGGGAACATGGTGCCCACGCCATTTTCCCGGGCATGAATGGCCAGCACGGCCGCCATCGGGATGTAGACCTGCTGGGAAACTCCACCAAAACGGGCGCTGAAGCTGATGGCATCATTGTCCATGTGGAACTGCCCAACCGCACGAGGTGCGATGTTCAGCACTATCTGCCCATCCTGGACGAACTGCATCGGCACCATCACATGGGGGATGTTGACGTTGACCACCAGGTGAGGGGTCAAGTCATTGTCCAGCAACCAGTCAAAGAACGCCCGCAACAGATACGGGCGACTGGGCGTCATCGTCGGTTCCATGCTCATACGCCAGCGCGGATCTCGCGCTCGGCTTCGGTCAGGGAAGCCTGGAAGGATTCACGTTCGAACAGACGAACCATGTAGGCCTTCAGCTCTTTGGCACCACGACCGGTGAAGTCAATGCCCAGACTCGGCAGACGCCACAGCAGCGGGGCCATGTAGCAGTCGACCAGACCGAACTCTTCGCTCATGAAATAGGGCATCTCACCGAAGATGGGGGCGATGGCCAGCAGGTTGTCCCGCAGCTCGGCACGCGCCGCATCCACGTCGGTACCCGCCATGATCTTGTCGGCCAGGGAGTACCAGTCCAGCTCGATGCGATGCATCATCAGACGGCTGTTGCCGCGCGCCACCGGGTATACCGGCATCAGGGGCGGGTGCGGGAAACGCTCGTCCAGATATTCCATGATGATGCGCGAGGTATAGAGAGCCAGCTCCCGATCAACCAGGGTCGGTACAGTGTTGTACGGGTTCAGCTCGGCCAGCTCATCCGGCAGGTTGGCAGGGTCTACCTGGCAAATATCTACGCTAACACCCTTCTCCGCCAGGACAATGCGCACCTGATGGCTGAACATGTCGTTGGCACCGGAAAACAGCGTCATTACCGAACGCTTATTGGCAGCTACAGCCATTGAACCCTCCCGTCATTAAAAAGCAGAAACGGCAATGAAGCATCTTGGACTTCATTGCCGTGCATTATATTACCCGGATCTGGTCGCTTAGTGAACGTCGCGCCAGAATTCCTTCTTCAACAGCACAGTGAAGATGAAGAAGATCACGATGAAACCCAGCACCCAGAAGCCCATGCGTTCGCGCTCCTGTTGTACCGGTTCAGCCGAGTAGACCAAGAAGTTTACCAGATCCAGCACCGTCTGATCATACTCTTCGTTATTCATTTCACCGTTGCCGTCAGATTTGATGCTGACAACCTGCTGAACGTCGACACCATCGACCTGGTGGGTCGCAAACTCGGCGCGGGGCGTCCCCTGCAGCGGCTCCAGCACGTGAGGCATGCCCACGGACGGGAACACGGCGTTGTTCACCCCGAATGGACGGGTCTCGTCCACGTAGAAGGAACGCAGATAGGTGTAGATCCAGTCCGCGCCACGTACCCGGGCGACCAGCGTCAGATCGGGGGGAGGTGCACCGAACCACTTGGCGGCATCCTTGTCCGGCACCGAGTTTTCCATCAGATCACCGATCTTGGCGCCATTGACGATCAGGTTGGCCGCCATCAGGTCTTCCGGGATGCCAATGTCTGCTGCTACCCGGTTGTAACGCTGGTACTGGGTGCTGTGACAGCCAAAGCAGTAGTTCATGAAGGTGGCGGCACCACGCTGCAGCGACGCCTTGTCGTTCAGATCATAGTGAGCCTTGTCCAGATGCACGGCCCCGGTGTTGGCAAACACCAGTGACGGCAGCAGGGTCAGCACTGCAAATATTATTTTTTTCATTTGAATGTCACCCTTTCCGGCAGCGGCTTGGTGCTTTCATTCTTGCTGTAGAAGAACAACAAGACGAAGAACCCGAAATAACCCAGGGTACAGATCTGGGCGATCAGCGTCAGGGTCGGGGTCGAGGGCAGTACGCCGAGCACCCCGAGAATGATGAAGCAAACCACGAACTGGGCGATGTTCAGCTTGTGCAGGGTGCTGCGATAACGCACCGAACGCACCTTGCAGCGATCCAGCCAGGGCAGCAGGAACAGCACCACGATGGAGAGGCCCATCATGATGACGCCCAGCAGCTTGTCCGGTACCGCCCGCAGAATGGCGTAGAAGGGGGTGAAGTACCAGACGGGGGCGATGTGAGCCGGGGTCTTCAGGCCGTTGGCCACTTCAAAGTTCGGCTTCTCGAGGAAGTAACCCCACATGTCCGGCTTGAAGAAGATGATGGCGCAGAAGAAGAACAGGAAACCGGCTACGCCAATCATGTCCTTGACGGTGAAATAGGGGTGGAATGCCACCGCATCCAGCGGCCAGCCGTTCTCATCCTTGTGCTTCTTGATGTCGATGCCGTCCGGGTTGTTCGAACCCACTTCGTGCAGCGCCAGGATGTGCATGGCAACCAGCATCACCAGCACCAGCGGCAGGGCGATGACGTGCAGCGCGAAGAAGCGGTTGAGGGTAGCGCCGGAGATGACGTAGTCACCCCGGATCCACAGGGTCAGATCGTCGCCGATGACCGGAATGGCACCGAACAGCGAGATGATGACCTGCGCGCCCCAGAAAGACATCTGCCCCCACGGCAGCAGGTAGCCCATGAAGGCTTCCGCCATCAGGCAGAGGAAGATCAGCATGCCGAAGATCCACAGCAGCTCGCGCGGCTTCTGGTAGGAGCCGTAGATCATGCCGCGGAACATGTGCAGGTAGACCACGATGAAGAAGGCGGACGCGCCGGTGGAGTGCATATATCGCAGCAGCCAGCCGTAATCCACATCCCGCATGATGTACTCGACGGAGGCGAAGGCACCTTCGGCGGAGGGGTTGTAGTTCATGGTCAGCCAGATGCCCGTGATGATCTGGTTGACCAGCACCAGCATGGCGAGCGAGCCGAAGAAGTACCAGAAGTTCAGGTTCTTGGGCGCCGGATACTTGGCCATGTGGTCGTTGTACATGGCGGTGAGCGGAAAGCGATAGTCAATCCAGCCCATCAGTTTGGCAAACATGGTCAGGCCTCCTTGCCATCGGCACCGACCAGGATGGTGGTGTCGCTAAGATATTGGTACGGCGGAATGACCAGGTTCAAGGGCGCAGGCACCCCCTGGAACACTCGACCAGCCATGTCGAACTTGGAGCCATGGCACGGGCAGAAGAAACCGGAAGTCACCCCCTGCACCTGTTCGCCGAAGTTGTCCGGCAGGTAGGAGGGAGAGCAGCCCAGGTGGGTACAGATACCGACGGCCACGAAGATCTCCGGCTTGATGGATCTGTAGCCATTGTGGGCATAGTCGGGTTGTTGGGGCTCGTCAGAAGCCGGGTCGCGCAGCTTGTCGTCATGCGCGGCCAGGGCATCCAGCGTCTGTTTGGTGCGTTTCACCACCCAGACTGGCTTGCCTCGCCACTCAACACGGATGAGCTGGCCTGGTTCCAACTTACTGATATCCACTTCGACCGGAGCGCCCGCCGCTTTGGCTTTGGCACTCGGGTTCCATGACTTAATAAACGGCACTGCGGTAAAAGCAGCTCCTACCCCACCAACGGCGACCGTTGACCAGGTAAGAAATCTGCGGCGACCGGTATCAACTGGCGCATTGCTCATCCAAAAACTCTCCCATGTGGACTCCGCACATTCTTATTGTGTCCCTGTTCCCCTTTCTTCCGTGACAACAGCGGCGGAAGCGGAGTTACAATTGTCACAGAAAAACCGAGGGAATTTTAAAGAAAAGATAACAACTTGACAAGAAAGAGAAGCGAAGGTCAAAAACAATAAATACACAATTTTTTGTCTTTTGTGACGTGGTGTTAGCAATGCGGTTCGTAATATTACCAATAAAAAAAGCCTGGCACGTGGCCAGGCTTTTTTGACACTCGCGAGAGTGCGTACAAAAAGCGAATTAACGCTTGGAGTACTGCGGACGCTTACGAGCTTTGTGCAGACCGACTTTCTTACGCTCAACCTTACGGGCATCACGAGTAACAAAGCCAGCTTTACGCAGTTCGGAACGCAGGGTTTCATCGTACTGCATCAGAGCACGAGTGATACCGTGACGGATCGCACCAGCTTGACCGGAGATGCCGCCACCGTTAACGGTGATGAACAGATCCAGTTTCTCGGTCATCTCAACCAGTTCCAGCGGCTGACGAACTACCATGCGGGCAGTCGGGCGGCCGAAGTACTGCTCCAGGGAGCGCTGGTTGATTACGATTTTACCGCTACCCGCTTTGATGAATACGCGAGCAGTGGAGCTTTTGCGACGGCCAGTACCGTAGTATTGATTTTCTGCCATGTTGCCAGTTCCCGATTAGATATCCAGTACTTGAGGTTGCTGAGCAGCATGAGCGTGCTCGGCGCCTGCGTAAACTTTCAGTTTACGGAACATGGCACGGCCCAGCGGACCCTTCGGCAGCATGCCTTTGACGGCAGCTTCGATTACCATTTCCGGTTTACGCTGAATCAGCTTGTCGAAGCTGATGGACTTGATACCACCCGGGAAACCGGAGTGAGCGTGGTACATTTTGTCGGTAGATTTCTTACCGGTTACGTGTACCTTCTCGGCGTTTACAACGATGATGTAATCACCGGTGTCAACGTGCGGAGTGTACTCAGCTTTGTGCTTACCACGCAGACGAGCAGCGATCTCGGTTGCGATACGACCCAGAGTTTTACCTTCTGCGTCCACAATGTACCAGTCACGTTTTACGGTTTCTGGCTTGGCAACGAAAGTTTTCATTAAGTTAAACCCAATTACCTGTTACAGACCCAATTGCTTATGGGGGCTCTCCCACAAACAACAAACGATGGCCTACCTGTACCCCTTCGAATACAAGTAAAGCTTAAAGTGTTGCTGTCTTATCGACAGCTGTAACGTGGGCCGGGCGATTATAAGTGAAGTTGCCTTAAATATCACCTGCTAATTTCACTGCCATGAAGCTAGCAAATGTCGCCCGGCCCTACCTGCCGCAGATGCCCATCCGACTGGCAGGCGCGGTATTGTGACTAAGGAAGGTGCACTCTGGCAAGGTATTCGTGCGATTGCATTTCCTGAAGCCGTGAAAGACAACGTTGGAATTCGAAATCCAGCAGCCCGTGACCATAGAGTTCCTGCATGGGCACCGCCGCCGACATGATGAGCTTGACGTGCCGCTCATAGAACTCGTCCACCATGGCGATGAAGCGGCGTGCCGCGTCATCCGTGCCTGCCCCCATGGGCTGCACATTGGCCAGCAGGACGGTGTGAAACAGCCGCGCCAGCTCGATATAGTCGCTCTGGGAACGGGGTGTGCAGCAAAGTTGCTCGAACTCCATATAGAGCACACCTTCCCCCATCCCCAGCGACGCCAGCTGACGGTGATTGATCTCGACCTGGCCCGCCAGGGCCTGTTGCAGCCCGGTTAATTGTTGAAAATAGAGCTCGAGATTGGATTTTGCCTGCCGATCCAGCGGGAAGTGATATATCTCCGCCTGCTCCAGCGTGCGCAGGCGATAATCGGTACCGCCATCCACGTTAAGTATCTCGCAATGACGCTCTATGAGGGCAATGGCCGGTAGAAAACGGGCACGTTGCAAACCATTTCGATACAAATCCTGCGGCGGTATGTTCGAGGTCGCTACCAGCACGACCCCATGGCCGAACAGCTCCTGGAACAGGGTCCCCAGCAGCATGGCATCGGTAATGTCGGAGACGAAAAATTCGTCGAAGCAGATGACGTCGGTCTCGTCGGCCAGCTTGCGGGCGATCAGTTTGAGCGGATCGGCCTGACCGGTCAGTCCCTTGAGCTCATCGTGCACCCGGTGCATGAAACGGTGGAAGTGGATACGCAGTTTGCGCTCCCCGGGCAGGCTGTCGAAAAAAGTATCCATCAGCCAGGTCTTGCCTCTGCCCACGCCACCCCACATATATAACCCCAGGATGGGCGTACGGGGCTTCGGCTTTTGCAGCCAGCCCAGCAGACCGCGGGATCTGGTCGGAGTCGGGGTTTGGCACAAATCCTGATAGAGTCGCTCCAGACGGGCCACGGCCATCGCCTGAGCGGGGTCGGCCACGAAGCCGGGGCGCTGCAAATCCTGCTGGTATTTTTGCTGCGGGGTCATCCTGTCGATTGCCTTCAAGTCCCTGAATGAAGGACAAAATGGTATCACGCCCTCGGGGTGCACGGTATAGTGCCATCAAGGCGTAGCGGCCGTTCAGGCCGCATTAACATACATTGGTTTAGCTGTAACAAGGAGCATCTATGAGTCTGTTAAACGGGATCCTGCTGGCTGTCGCCGCCTTGATTATCGGTATCATCATCGGTCGCTTCACAGTGCGCAGCCGGGATGCCGGCCGTCTGGAACAAGAACTGAAGAAGGCTCACAAGGAACTGGAAAGCTACCAGGGTCAGATCAATACCCACTTCGCCGACAGTGCCGCCCTGATGGAGCAGTTGGCCGAGCAATACCAGACCCTTTATCGCCATATGGCGGAGCAAAGCAAATTCCTGGCCAAGGCCCAGGAGCCGCTGTTCCGTGAAACCCTGCTCGACGAGAGCAGCGATGTCCCGGCCAATGAAGAACCGGGTGTACCGCCCCGTGACTATGCAGGGGCCTCCGGTCTGCTCAAGCAGTCCAGTTAGTTCCCCGCGGAACTAATTGCGCTGTATCGTGGTCAGACCTTCACGATTGCATTGCAACTTTTTCTGGGAGCTGTTTTTCATATGCGTAAACCTCTTTCTGTGCTCAGTGTGTTAGCCCTCAGTGTCGGTATCGCCATGTCTGCGGCCCCCGTGCAGGCTGCACTGCCCTCCCTTTTGGCGAACAATCAGGAGATGCCGAGCCTGGCGCCGGTACTCGAACAAGTCACCCCTGCCGTGGTCAACATTTCCGTCTCCGGCAAGAAGATCACCCGCCAGCGTCTGCCGGAACAGTTCCGTTTCTTCTTCGGTCCCAACATGCCTGACGAACAGGTGAGCGAGCAGCCCTTCCAGGCGCTCGGGTCCGGCGTCATCATCGACGCCAAGAAGGGCTACGTGATCACCAATGCCCACGTGGTGCACGAGGCGGACGAGATCAAGGTCAACCTGAAAGATGGCCGTGAATACGCCGCCAAGAAGATCGGCGAAGACAAGCAGTCCGACATCGCTCTGCTGCAAATCAAGGCCGAGGATCTGGTACAGATCAAATTCGCCGACTCTGACGAGCTGCGGGTCGGTGACTATGCGCTGGCCATCGGCAACCCGTTCGGTCTCGGCCAGACCGTCACCTCCGGCATCGTCAGTGCGCTCGGTCGCAGCGGCCTCAACATCGAGAACCTGGAAAACTTCATCCAGACCGATGCGGCCATCAACTCGGGCAACTCGGGTGGCGCCCTGCTCAACCTGCGTGGCGAGCTGATCGGCATCAACACCGCCATCCTGGGCCCCAACGGTGGCAACATCGGCATCGGCTTTGCCATTCCGTCCAACATGGTGCGCGACCTGTCCGAACAGATCGTGAAATACGGTGAAGTCCGTCGCGGCCAGCTGGGCATCATAGGAACCGAGCTCACCTCCGAAGTGGCCAAGACTTTCGGCTACAACAAGAAGGACGGTGCCTTCGTCAACCAGGTCATGCCTGACTCTGCCGCCGCCAAGGCCGGCATCAAGCCGGGTGACATCATCGTCAGCATCGATGGCAAGGCCATTCGCTCCTTCGGCGAACTGCGGGCCAAGATTGCCACCATGGGGGCCGACAAGCAGGTCGCCCTCGGCCTGATCCGCGATGGCAAGGAGCAAACCGTCAAGGTCACCCTGAAGAAGGCGGATGACAGTGAAATCCTGGCCAGCGCACTGCACCCGGCACTGGAAGGGGCCAAGCTGAGTACCACCAGCGAGCCGGTGAGCGGCGTGGCCGTCTCCGAGATCGATCCGCGCTCCCCTGCCGCCGCCTCCGGTCTGCAGAAGGGCGACGTCATCATCGGCGTCAACCGCCTGCGCATCAACTCGCTGGAAGAGCTGAGCAAGGCACTGAAGAACAAGCCGGATGTGCTGGCCCTCAACATCCAGCGCGGCGACTCTTCGCTCTACCTGGTAATTCGTTAATCTCCTCTCACCCGCGGCGCCTGCCGCGGGTGATTTTTATCCACCGATAGTGTTATTCTCTGCCCGCTCTATGTACGGATGAGAATGACATGAAAATCCCCCCTATAGTCAGTTACTTGGGCAAGTCTGTCGGCTTCGGTCTCACCGTGGCGGCGCTACTGTTGCTGCTGTTTCCCAATTTTCGGGGCGGGGCCCAACTGCCCGGCCTCATCACCAATGCCCGTGAACTGAGCTTCTCCTACGCGGCGCACCGCGCCGGCCCTGCCGTCGTCAACATCTATACCCGCAGCTTCGCCCGCAATCAGGGCAACCAGACCGAACTCAGGCCGCAGGGGCTGGGCTCCGGCGTCATCATGAACCAGCGCGGCCACGTGCTGACCAACTATCACGTCATCGCCGATGCGGACCAGATCATAGTCGCGCTGCAGGACGGACGGGTGTTCAGCGCCGAACTGGTCGGCACCGACCAGCTCACCGACCTGGCGGTGCTCTACATCGAGTCGGACAACCTGCCGGTGATCCCGCAGGATCCGGAGCGGCTGCCCGACGTGGGCGACGTGGTGCTCGCCATCGGCAACCCCTACAACGTCGGCCAGACCATCACCCAGGGCATCATCAGCGCCACCGGCCGCATCGGCCTATCCAGCATGGGGCCGGACAGCAACGGCCGGCAGGATCTGCTGCAGACCGACGCCGCCATCAACGAGGGCAACTCGGGGGGCGCCCTGGTCAATGCCCGCGGCGATCTGGTGGGCATCAACACCGCCGCCTACCATCTCAACGGCAATCAGGAGAGCTACGGCATCAGCTTCGCCATTCCCTACAAGCTGGCCAAGCGCATCATGGACGAGCTGATCGCCAACGGCCGGGTGATACGCGGCTACCTCGGCATCTCCAGCGTCGAGATCAATCCCATCGTCGCACGCATGATGAATCTGGGTGACCTTCGCGGCCTGGTGGTGGAGAGCCTGGATCCCAACGGGCCGGCCACCAAGGGCGGACTGCGACGGGGCGACGTACTGCTCAAGATCAATGGCGAGGCCATCAGCGGCGTGCGGGCCGCCATGGACAAGATCGTCGAGAGCCGGCCCGGCACCAAACTCACCATCTCGGTGATCCGCGACGGCAAACCGCTGGAGGTGGAGGTCACCATCGAAGAGGATCTGCGCTACCAGAACCGGGCCAGCGCGAGCGCGGCTACCGCCAGCTGACATCCCCATGGTCGGGGCGAGGAATTGCCCCCTTCTCCTCCCTTCTCCACTCCCGGCCGTGAGGCGACTCACAGTTTCAGCCAAGGGCCAGCAGCCCCTCATCCAATGCCAAGTGCGCCCCTGATCACACAAAACAGGCGCCAATGAGCACTCTTTTCCGCTTGATGCCGCAAAAGCGGCTTCAATTGGCCAGCTGACACGCGAATTTCCGCTTCGAATTGGAAAAACGGTGCCTCCTCTCCCGAACATGACCGGCTTAGGGTAACGCTATCCCTTCTGCCAGCCTTGGAGAGCAGACATTGCACACAGAGACCCATGACCAGCCCCTGACACCGGACAGCCCGGCCCTGCTGCGCCAAACCGACCAGATCCTGGCTCGCATCCATATCCTGCTGGCCGAACAGGGCATCCGTCCCAACGAGGTACAGCAGCAGATGCTGGCCTCTCACGTCAAAGCCATGGTGTGGCGCTCCCACAGTGGCGAGCCGCTGCCGGAAGTCGACCTCAGCCTGTTCGAGGAGATCTCCCCCCTCTCCCTGCGTCTGGCCGAACAGGTCGTCAGCTGGTTGGAGCGGCTCGCCTATGAAGAGGCACACCTCTTGTCCGTCCATTTCGAAGTAGCCAAAGAAAACGAACTCAGTTCAGTCAAAGGAGAAAGCTAAATGACAGCCATCAAACTCGTGATCGGTGATCGCCTCGGCAAGGGCCAGAAAGTGGGTGCAGGCGCGGAAGCTGCCGGTGCCAGCGTGACCGTCATCCCCGGCATGGCCGCCGACATGAAGCTCGGCGACGTGATGAACAAGGAGCAGGCGGATCTCGGCATCTCCTTCTGCGGCAGCGGCGGTGCCGGCGCCATCACGGCCCAAACCAAGTACGGCTACAAGTGCCGTTACGGCATGCGATCCATCGAGGAGGGCGTGACCGCCATCAACGAGGGGTGCGTGGTGCTCGGCTTCGGCTTCATGGACAAGGAAGAACTGGGCCAGAAGCTGGTCGAGGCGTTTGCCAAGAAACACGGACACGCATGATGAAAGAGGACTTCACCACCCGGGTCACCGTCAACGGCAAGGGCGCGACCCGTCAGCAGGCGTTCGCCGCCGCCCTCAGCCAGGTGCAATCCACGCTGCTCAAGGACAACCCGCGGGTGCTGCTGCGCATCGAACCGGTCGAGGTCGAGGTGATCGAGGCCGAGGAGTCAGTCCGGGTGGAGAAGTTCCTGTTCTTCTTCCTGCCGCGCCAACGCCACGAATACCGGGTTCGGCTCGCCATCACGGTCAGGGTCACCAGCCTGGACACCGACAAGGTGACCTTTACCCGGGTGTGACGCCGCCCGCGGCAACACCGCCACAAGAAGGATACATGGGATGTTTCTAATCATATTTATCAAGTCACTCATCATTGGCGGCCTGGTTGGCGTCGGGGTGGGGGCCGGCGCGGCACGAATGTTCCACGCCCCGACCGTGCAGGGGATGGGCGCCTTCCGTACCCTGGGCGAGCTCAACTCCTGCGAAGGGGATCCCGCCTCCCACTTCTCGTTTGGTCTTGGCTTCTTCTTCAACGCCTGGGCCTCCACGGTCGCAGCCGGCGCCTTCACCCAGGACGTGGATCACCGCATCCTGCCGAACTGGGGTGCGGCAGCCCTGATGATCAAGAACCGGGATCTCGCCACCACCCTGCATGACCCGAAGAAGATGGCCATCGCCTGCGGCATCATAGGTGCCATCGTGGTCGCCTTCCTCAACAGCACCGCCGCCGCCGTACCGGCCGCCCTGCAGGTCACCGCGGTCAAGGTACTGGTGCCGGCCGCCAACCTGCTGGTCAACACCGTCATGCCGGTGATCTTCTGGCTGGCCGCCATCGAGGCGGGCAAGAAGTCCGGCTTCTGGGCCACCATCTTCGGCGGTCTGGCCCAGCTCATCATGGGCAACGCGGTACCGGGTCTGGTGCTCGGCATCCTGATCGGCAAGGGGGTGGAAGAGAGCGGCTGGAACCACGTCACCAAGGTGATGATGGCGGCCATCGTCCTGCTGTTCGTGCTGAGCGGCTTCTTCCGCGGCTTCGACATGAAACTCATCGAGTCCTTCCATCTGGGCATTCCCCTGTGGCTGGAAAACGTCCATAACCTGCTGAGCGGCAAATAAGGGGTCACGCCATGGATGAGAAACTGAAAAACAACTTCTGGTATGCCGACTGGTCCTTCCCCATCTTCGTCGGCCTGCTCTCGGCCGGGGTCTTTGCCGGTACCCACATGTTCTACCTGTACGGGGTCGGCGCCTTCAACGAGGTGGCCTTCGTCGCCATGCTCAAGGCCGGCATGGACACCGGCGCCTACGGCGCGGTGGCGGCCTTCGGCGCCAGCTTCCTGTTCGCCCGCATCATCGAGGGCTCCCTGGTGGGGATCCTGGACATCGGCGGTGCCATCCAGACCGGGGTGGGCCTCGGCGTGCCCGCCCTGCTGCTGGGGGCCGGCATCATCTATCCGGTGGAGAACTTCCCCGCTTCGCTGGTGACCGGCATGGTGATTGGTCTGGCCATCGGCTACGTGATCATCCTGGCGCGCAAGTTCACCATCAACCAGAGCAACTCCACCTACGGGGCGGATGTGATGATGGGGGCTGGCAACAGCTCGGGCCGCTTCCTCGGCCCCCTCATCATCCTATCCGCCATGGGTGCCTCGATCCCCATCGGCATCGGCTCCCTGCTGGGTGCGCTGCTGTTCTACGTGTGGGGCAAGCCCATCACCGGCGGTGCCATCCTGGGGGCCATGCTGCTGGGTACTTTCTTCCCGGTTGCGCTTGCATAACCATCCGCCGCCCTGCGGGGCGGCACGCTAGAGGCCATCAACATGTACGACATCATCATCAGAGCGGGGCGCCAGGGAGATGGCCAGCTCGTCGATATCGCCATCCAGCAGGGCAAAATCGCCGCCCTTGGCACCCTGCCGGAGACGGCCATGGCGCAGCAGACCCTGGATCTCGGCGGCCGGGTGCATGTGAGCGCCGGCTGGATCGACGGCCACACCCACTGCTACCCCGCTTCCCCCCTCTATCACGATGAGCCGGACAAGGTGGGCGTGGAGTCCGGCGTCACCACCGTCATCGACGCCGGCAGCACCGGGGCCGACGACGTGGACGACTTCCAGCGTCTCGCCACTGGCTGCAAGACCCGGGTGCATGCCCTGCTCAACATCTCCCGTATCGGCCTGCTGCGCCAGAACGAGCTGGCCGACAGCCGGGACCTCGACATGGATCTCGCCTCGGCGGCCATTGCCCGCCACCCCGGCTTCATCGTCGGCATCAAGGCGCGGATGAGCGGCAGCGTGGTGGGTGAGAACGGCCTGCAGCCGCTGCGCATGGCCAAGGCACTGCAACAGGCCCACGGCCGGCTGCCGCTGATGGTACACGTGGGCAACACGCCGCCGGATCTGGACGAGATCGTCGCCCTGCTGGGGGATGGCGATCTGCTGACCCACTGCTTCAACGGCAAGCCCAACCGCATCCTGACCCCGGCCGGCGAGCTGCGCCAGGCGGTGCGTGAGGCGATGCAGCGGGGCCTCTTGCTCGACATCGGCCACGGCGGCGCCAGCTTCAGCTTCGAGGTGGCGGAATTGGCCATTGCCCAGGGGATCCTGCCCCGCACCATCAGCTCCGATATCTACTGCAAGAACCGCATCAAGGGGCCTGTCTACAGCCTGGCCCACGTGATGTCGAAGTTTCTCGCCATCGGCATGACCCTGGAGCAGGTGCTGGCCTGCGTCACCCACCATGCCGCCGATGCCCTGCGCCTGTCCGGCAAGGGGCGACTCGAGGTGGGCGCCGATGCTGACCTGACCCTGTTCGAGGTGATGAACGGCCCCACCCTCTTTACCGATACCGAAGCCGGCGCCCGCAATGGCGATCGGCAGTTGCTGCCCCTCGCCGCCCTGGTCGGTGGTGAACTGGTTCTGACTCACTATGGGAAATCACACCATGCCTTCTGTGTATGAGAAATATCAGCTCAAACCGGTGATCAACGCCTCCGGGCGCATGACCATTCTCGGCGTCTCCACCCCCGAACAGGAGGTGGTCGATGCGGTCAACTTCGGCCTCGGCCACTACTTCGAGGTGAAGGATCTGGTCAACAAGACCGGCGCCTACCTGGCCGGCTTGCTGGATGTGGAAGATGCGGTGGTGGTCTCCTGCGCCAGCGCCGGCATCGCCCAGTCGGTGGCCGCGGTGATCGTGCGCGGCGACCCCTACCGCCTCGAGCAGTTGCACGCCCATGCCCACAGTGTGCCGAGCGAAATCGTGTTGCCCAAGGGACACAACGTCAACTTCGGCGCCCCGGTCGGCACCATGGTCAACCTGGGGGGCGGCAAGGTGGTGGAGGCAGGCTACGCCAACGAGTGCTCTGCCGCCCAGCTGGCCGCCGCCATCAATCCCAATACCGCCGCCATCCTCTACATCAAGTCCCACCACTGCGTGCAAAAGAGCATTCTGTCGGTGGCCGAGGCAGCCGAGGTGGCCAAGGCCCACGGGCTCCCGCTCATCGTCGATGCCGCGGCCGAGGAGGATCTGCGTCTCTACTACAACCAGGGGGCGGATCTGGTCATCTACAGCGGCGCCAAGGCCATCGAAGGGCCAACCAGCGGCCTGGTGCTTGGCAAGCGCCAGTACGTGGAGTGGGTCAAACAGCAGGCCAACGGCATCGGCCGTGCCATGAAGGTGGGCAAAGAGGGGATCCTCGGCCTCACCCACGCCATCGAGCGCTACCTGGCCAAAGAGAAGGAGAGCGGCGCCGCCATGGTCACCAAGATGACCCCCTTCATCGAGCGCCTCAACCAGTTGCCCGGCGTCAGCGCCAAGGTGGTGTGGGACAGCGCGGGGCGCGACATCGCCCGCACCGATATCGCCTTCGACCACCAGCAGATCGGCATGACCACAATGCAGGTCGTCGCCCGTCTGCAACAGGGTACGCCGGCCATCTACTGCCGCGGCTACAAGGCCAACGAGGGGCACATCGAGATCGACGTGCGCAGCGTCACCCTGCCCCAGCTCGACCAGATCCATGCCGCCATTGCCCACCTCGTTCAGGAGAACAACTGATGTCTCTTACCCCCAATTACTACCGCGATCGGGTCTGCCTCAACGTGCTGGCCGGCTCCCGACAGAATGCCGTCGACATTTATGAAGCCGCCGAGGGTCACGTGCTGGTCGGCGTGCTCTCCAAAAACTACCCGGATGTGCCCTCCGCAGTGGCCGACATGCAGGCCTACGCCAAGCTAATCGACAATGCCCTCTCCATCGGGCTGGGGGCCGGCGATCCGCGCCAGTCCGCCATGGTGGCCGAGCTGGCTCGCCAGCTGCAGCCCCAGCACGTCAACCAGGTGTTCACCGGGGTCGGCGCCAGCCGGGCGCTGCTCGGCCAATCGCAAACGCTGGTGAATGGGCTGATCTCCCCTACCGGTACGCCGGGCATGGTGAAGATCTCCACAGGCCCGCTCAGCGCCGGGCAGCCGGACGGGATTATCCCCATCGATACCGCCATCGCCCTGCTCAAGGACATGGGTGGCAGCTCGGTCAAGTTCTTCCCCATGGGCGGGCTGACCTGCCGCGCCGAGTATCAGGCGGTGGCCGAGGCCTGTTCCCGCCACGGCTTCTGGCTGGAGCCCACCGGCGGCATCGATCTCGACAACTTCGAGGAGATAGTGCGAATTGCGCTGGATGCCGGGGTCGAGAAGGTGATCCCCCACATCTACAGCTCCATCATCGACAGCGCAAGCGGTCAGACCCGTCCCGAGGACGTGCGGACCCTGCTGGCCACGGTGAAGCGGCTGCTGGCCTGACAGCCCTCAGGCACCGGTCCGATCACTGGCCGGTGCCTGGCTTGTCATTGACTCGCTTGTTAACATCGATTTTCTATTCCGCGACAGGAGTCCGATCCCCCCTCATGACCAAGCTGCCCCACCCCAGACTCCAGCAACTGCTCACCCTGCTCCACGCCGAACCGCTGCCGCAGGAGGAGCTGGCCCGCCGCCTTAACGTCTCCACCCGCACCGTGCGCACCGACGTGGCGACCCTCAACGAGATCATCGCCACCCGGGGCGCCCACCTGATCCACCAGCGCGGCAGCGGCTATCAGCTCAAGATCTACAATCAGGAGCTGTTCGCGGCGCTGCTGGCGGCCCAGGAGCAGGAGAGCGGGTTGCCTCGCACCAGCCGTGAGCGAGTGCTGCACCTGCAGATCCTGTTGTTGACGGCGGAGCAGGGCATCAAGCTCGACGAGCTGGCGGACACCTGGTATCTGAGCCGGGCGGCACTGCAGGGGGACATGGCGGAGGTGCGGGATCGGCTCGCCCACTTCGACCTCGCCATCGACAGCAAACCCAGGCAGGGGATGCGGATCCAGGGGGGAGAGACGGCCATCCGCGCCTGCCTCACCCAGCTGCTCTATCAGGAGCTGCTGCACAGCAACCCACTGCAGAGCCTGCTGCCCAACCTCTGTCCCAGCAAGACGCTGGAGGTAGTGGGCAATCACATCCACGAGCAACTCGGCCGCCACCAGCTGCGTCTGGCCGACGAGAGTCTGCAGCAGCTCGCCATCTACTGCGCCGTCGCCCTGCTGCGCCAGGCCGCGGGCCACGAGCTGCGCCAATTCACCAGCGAGGATCTCACGGCGCCGCTGCTGGCGGTCGCCCACGACATCTATGGCGAGCTGCCGACCCTGACCCCGCCGGGGGAGGAGGAGATAGCCTGCCTCGCCATTCAGATCCAGGCCCGCCTCACCGCCGATTCCCCCCAGCTCAGCCCGGCCATGGCGGCCGAGAGCGAACAACTGGTGGAGCATCTGCTGGCCTACATCCACCAGCACTACCCCTATGACCTGCGCGGCGACCTGCAACTGCGGGCCGACCTGCAGACCCATATCAGTGCCATGCTGCTGCGGGTCAAATACCAGATTGGCAGCCACAATCCGCTGGCAGACCATATCAAGCAGTATTACCCCCTCGCCTACGACATCACGCTGGCGGCCATTTCAGAGTGGATCAAGCAGACCCCTTACCGGCTGACCCACCACGAGATAGGCTATCTGGTAATCCATATCGGGGTCGGACTGGAGCGTCACTACGACATCGGTTACACCCGCCGCCCCCAGGCGCTGCTGTTGTGCGATGCGGGCAACGCCACCTTCCGGGTGCTGGAGGCCCGCATCAAGCGGGAATATCCCCAGCTGCAGTTGACCACGCTGGAGTCGGTGCGGGATTACGAAGGGCTGGCGCGAGTCGAGCAGGATTTCGTGATCAGCACCGTCAAGGTGAGCGACAAGAACGTGCCCGTGGTGCAGGTCGCTCCCTTCCCGACCCAGTACCAGCTGGAGCAGCTCGGCAAGCTGGTGCTGGTCGATCGCACCCGCCCTTACCTGCTCGACAAGTACTTCGATGCCGACCACTTCATGGTGGTCAGCGAACCGCTCAGCCAGGGAGCGCTGTTTGATCGCATCTGCAGCCAGCTGGAGGCGGAGGATCTGGTGGAGAGCGGCTTTCGGGGATCCTTGCAGGAGCGGGAGCGGATCGTCTCCACCCTGCTGGGGGACGGCATCGCCCTGCCCCACTCCCTCGGCCTGCTGGCGCGCCGCACCCTGGTCTATACCGTGCTGGCCCCGCAGGGGATCGACTGGGGCAACGGCGAGAGCGCAACCCTCGTCTTCGTGCTGGCCATCGCCAAGGCCGACTATGAGGAGGCGATGGGGCTCTACGACCTGTTCCTGGCCTTGATGAACGAAAAAGCCAGCAGAAATCTGCTGGCTTGTCGGGACTTTGCCGCCTTCAAGGCGCTGGCACGCAGCGCACCTTGAGCATGAAGGGGCCGATTACTCCTCGTTGAAGCCCGAAGTGAACAGCGCCACCACGGCGGCCAGGGCCTCCACTTCCTCGGGCCCCTCCACCTGAACTTCCACCTGCTTGCCCTGGGCGGAGTCCAGCATCAGCAGGCCGATCACGCTGTCCGCGTCGGCCTCGACCCCCTCTTCGTTGCGCAGCAACACGTGGGCATCGAACCCCTGCACCAGCTCGAACAACATCATGGCTGGTCTGGCATGCATGCCCAGTTTGTTTTTCACTTCCACCGAGGCTGAGACGGTCATCTGATCTTCCTATTGGTCCATCAAAATTGCGGCGCACTCTTGTCGAGGGTGCGATGGCGGATCTGGACGTTCTTGCCCAGCAGGCGAAAGGCGCCGGCCAGCTGCTCGGCAATGAATACCGATCTGTGCTGACCACCGGTACAGCCAATGCCGACAGTCACATAGCTGCGATTGTTGCGCTCCAGGTGGGGCAACCAGGTCGCCAGCATGTTCTCGATCTGCAGGATGAACTGCATCACATCGGGCTGGCTGGAGAGGTAGCGGGCCACCGGCTCATCCTTGCCGGTGAACGGCTTGAGCTCGGGGATCCAGTGCGGATTGGGCAGGAAGCGGGCGTCGAACACGAAGTCGGCATCCTTGGGGATACCGTACTTGAAGCCGAACGACTCGAACACCAGCACCAGCTCGTTCTCCTTCTTGCCGAGCACCCGGGTCTTGATGAGCTCGCTCAGGTCGTGAATGCTGAGGTTGGTGGTGTCGATGCGCAGGTCGGCCGTCGAGGAGAGCGGTGCCAGCAGGTGGGTCTCTTCCCGGATCGCCTCGTCGAGCGACAGCTTGTTGCGCGACAGGGGGTGCAGCCGGCGGCTCTCGCCGTAGCGCTTGAGCAGGGTGGAGTTTTCCGCATCGAAGAAGAAACTCGTGAACTCCACACGCCCCTCGTTGCGTACCTGAGCCAGCAGGGTTTCCAGCTTGTCGGAACTCGCCGGCAGGTTGCGCACGTCGATGCTGACCGCCAGCTTGTCATACTGGCTCTCGACCGAGACGATCAACTGGGGCAGCAGGTTGACCGGCAGGTTATCCACGCAGTAATAACCAAGATCCTCCAGCACACGCAGGGCAACTGTCTTGCCCGAGCCGGAGCGCCCACTCACCACTATTAATTGCATCTTGTTCCCTCACCGCTTGGCGTCATTGCAAGGGCCTGCATCTCAGGCCGATGTCATGATCTGATAGAGTTCTTCATCGCTGGTTGCCTGGCGCAACTGGCGGCATACCGCCTTGTCGCCCAGTTTGGATGCCATCAGGGAAAGGGTCTTGAGGTGCTGCTTGCACTCGCTTTCCGGCACCAGCAGGGCAAACAGCAGGTCAACCGGTTGATTGTCGATGGAATCGAAGGGGATAGGCTCTGCGAAGGTCATCAGGATCGCGGTCGGCGGAAACTCGTCGCCGATCCGGCCGTGGGGAATGGCGATACCGGCTCCGATCCCGGTACTGCCCATCTTTTCTCGCGCCAGCAGGCACTCGAAGAGCACCTGACGAGAGGTCCCCAGGCGCTCAGCGGCTAACTCGCTGATGATCTCCAGGGCGCGTTTCTTGCTGGTACAAGGGACCGCACTTTTGGTGCAGTCCCGACTCAGTATGTGTTCAAGTTGCATGGTTATTTTTGGTTTAACTTATCTTTGTGCTTGATGATCTGCCGATCCAGCTTGTCCAGCAGGGTATCAATCGCCGCATACATGTCAGCATGCTGCGAGTTGGCGAACACCTCACCCCCGCTGACATGCAGCTTGGCTTCGGCGATCTGGTTCAGTTTTTCTACGCTCAACACCACATGAACATTGTTGATGTGGTCAAAGTGACGCTCGAGTTTGGCAAATTTGTTGTTCACATAATCACGCAGAGCTTCGGTGATCTCGACATGGTGTCCGGTCAGGTTGATTTGCATAACGTCTTCCTTTTGTTTTGCCTAAACCAGGCGTTTGCGCTGATTGGATGGCGGGATCAACAAGGATTCACGGTACTTTGCGATCGTGCGTCTCGCCACCATAATACCCTGTTCGGCCAGCAAATCCGCGATCTTGCTATCACTTAGCGGCTTGGCGGGATTCTCCGCCGTGACCAGCTTCTTGATGAGCGCGCGAATTGCGGTCGATGAGCACTCTCCTCCTCCCTCGGTGTTTACATGGCTGGAGAAAAAAAACTTCAGTTCGAAGATGCCGCGCGGCGTGTGCATGTACTTCTGGGTAGTCACCCGCGAGATGGTCGACTCGTGCATCTCCACCGCTTCGGCGATGTCGTTGAGCACCATGGGTTTCATGGCCTCTTCACCGTATTCGAAGAAGCCCTGCTGCTGCTCGACGATGCAGCTGGCCACCTTGAGCAGGGTGTCGTTGCGACTCTCCAGACTCTTGATGAACCACTTGGCTTCCTGCAGGTGGGAGCGGATGAACTGGGTATCCTGACTGGTGCGAGCCTGTCTGGCCATGGCGGCATAGGTCTCGTTGACCCGGATGCGCGGGGCCGAGTCAGGGTTGAGCTCGACCACCCACTTGTTGCCCTTCTTGACCACGGAAACATCCGGGATCACGTACTGGGATTCGCTCTGGATGACGCCGTTGCCGGGCCGCGGCTCCAGCTGCTGGATGAGATCCAGCACCTCCTTGAGGTCGTTCTCCTTCAGCTTGGTCTTGCGGGCCAAGGTGCGGTAATCGCGGTTGCCGAGCAGATCCATGTGCTCAAGGATCACCTCCCTGGCTTCGTTGAGCCAGGGCAGATCAGGTGAGTACTGGCCCAGCTGGATCAGCAGGCACTCCTGCACCGAGCGGGCGGCGATACCGACCGGATCGAAATGTTGCACCCGCTTGAGCACGGCCTCCACTTCATCGAGCTCCACCTCGACATCCTCGCTGCTCACCGCCGCCTGAATATCCTCAAGCGACACCGTCAGATAACCGGATTCGTCGATGGCATCTATGATGGCGAGGGCGATGGCGGCATCCACGTCGCTGAACGGGGTCAAGCGCATCTGCCACAACAGGTAGTCCTGCAGGTTCTCGGTGGTCTCACCCTGATAGATGCTGTCTTCCCCGTCATGGATGGGGCCTGCGCTCTGAGCCGTGCCTGCCGAATAGACCTCTTCCCAGGTGGTATCCACCGGCAGTTCGTCCGGCATCTGGTCCTGGGCCATGGCATCGCTGGAATCGAGCTGGCTGACGTCCACCTGGTCGACCGGGCTGGTCTCCTGAACGTCGTTTTCCTCTTGCTCCAGCAAGGGGTTGTTGTCGAGCGCTTGCTGAATTTCCTGCTGGAGTTCCAGAGTGGAGAGCTGGAGCAGACGAATCGCTTGTTGTAATTGCGGCGTCATGGTCAGGGACTGACCGAGACGCAACTGTAATGTCGGCTTCATCTACGTCGGGATATCCTTATGGTCAGCGAGGCAGTCGTCACAGGAAATGAAGAGATGCCCCCTTACTATAGACTGAATTGATCGCCCAAATAGACGCGCTTGACCTGCTCATCGGCGAGTATTTCCGCCGGTGCACCTTCGGCAATCATCTTGCCGTGGCTGACGATATAGGCCTTCTCACATACGTCCAGAGTCTCTCTGACGTTGTGGTCGGTGATCAAGACGCCCAGGCCTCTATCTTTGAGGTGCTGGATGATCTTCTTGATGTCTATCACAGAAATGGGGTCTACCCCGGCAAAAGGTTCATCCAGCAGGATAAAACGCGGCTCCGCCGCCAGCGCACGGGCGATCTCGACCCGGCGTCGCTCGCCGCCTGACAGGCTCTGGCCCAGGCTGTCGCGGATATGGGTGATGTTGAACTCTTCCAGCAGTTGCTGAACCTTGTCCTCCCGCTCCTCGCTGCTCAATCCCTTGCGGGTCTGCATGACCCCCATCAGGTTGTCGAACACCGACAGGCGCCGGAAGATGGAGGCCTCCTGCGGCAGATAGCCGATGCCGTTGCGGGCGCGAATATGCATGGGTTGCAGGCTGATGTCCTGATCATCGATGGTGATGAGACCGGCATCGCTCTGCACCAGCCCCACGATCATGTAGAAGGAGGTGGTCTTGCCGGCACCGTTCGGGCCGAGCAGGCCGACGATCTGACCGGTGCCCACTTCCAGACTCACATCGCTGACCACCATACGGCGCTTGTAGCTCTTCTGCAGGCCGGCTGCTTTCAACACTGCCATGGCTTATTTTCCCTGCTTCTTCTGATCGGCCGGCTTGTCGAAACTCTCGACCTGATCCGGCAGGAACACCGTCTTGACCCGCTGGTTCGGGGTCTTGCTCTCGGCAACCATCTTCTGTTTGACGATGTCGTAGCGAATGAGATCGCCATTGACCTGGCTGTCTTCCTGCTTGAGCTGACCATCGCCGGTAATGGTCACCAGCCGGTTCTTCAGCTCATAGCGGATGCTGTTGCCGTGGGCATTGACCGGCTTGCCGTTGTCCAGGATCTGGAAGAAGGTGGCTGGCTTACCATAGGCCGTCATCACCTCGGCCCCCTTCTCGCCGGAGCGGATCACCACCACCTTGTCGGCCTTGATCTTGATGGAACCCTGGGTGATGGTCACATCCTGCTCGAAGGTGATGCGATTGTCCTGCAGCTCGGCCACTTGCTTGACCGCGTCCACATAGACCTTCTCGGCAAAGTCGGACTCTTTGGCGCTCACGGTGCCGCACAGCAGCAGGGCCGCGAGGGCCAGATTAGCGTTTTTCATTGAAATAGATGGCATGGCCCTGATCCAGTAATTCGAAATATTTGCGTTCCAGATGACCCTTCAGGCCAACGCCCTCGGTCTGGAAGTCCTTACCCACTATGCTGACCTGCTGATTGCTTCTCACGTTCTGGGTCACCAGATCCAGCTCCAGATAGGGGGTATCCAGTGTGGAGATGAAGGAGGTGGGCAGCAGACCGTCCAGATGCACCTTGTCCCGCAGGATCACGTTGTCATCGGTGTTGAGCACCCCGGTCTCGGCGGTGACCTTCCACTCGGCTTCACCCTGCTTGTCGAACATGTAGACCACCGGCTTGTCGAAGGTGGCCTGTTCCAGGATCTGGTAATACTCCGCGTAGCGGGACTCCAGTCGCTCAGTGCGCAACCCCTCGGCATTGAAGCGGGTCGTCACCAGATTCTTGGCGGTGAAGTCCGGCTGATAATTTTCCACCTTGGTGGTCGGCTCCGGCGCCAGCTCGATATCGCCGAGCTGCCAGGCCGCCAGCGCCACCAGAAACAGCAGGGCGAACAACAGGGTCTGTCTGCTCATACCGAGGCCTCTGGCTGATAATCACCCAGCCCCTGGGCCTGCAGGATGAGATCGCACACCTCGCGCACCGCCCCCACACCGCCGGCCAGCCGGGTCACCATGTCGGCGCGCGCTAGCACCAGCGGATGGGCGTCGGCCACGGCAATGCCGAGGCCGCAGGCCTGCATCACCGGCAGATCGATGGTGTCATCTCCCATATAGGCTGCTTGCGATGCATCCAGTCCCAGCTTGGCCAGCAGCGCCTCGAAGTGGGGCAGCTTCTGATCCGCCCCCTGCACCAGGTGCTGCACCCCCAGGCTCTTCATCCGATCGCTGACGATGCGGGAGTTGCGCCCGGTGATGATGGCAATCTCGATGCCGGCATTGAGCAGCGCCCGCATACCGGCGCCGTCGCGAGTGCAGAAGGTTTTCAGCTCTTCGCCGTCATTTCCCATGTAGATGAGGCCGTTGGAGAGCACCCCGTCCACATCGCACACCAGCAGGCGGATCTGCGCCGCCTGATCAAACTGGCTGCGCGTCACCGGACCATAGAGGGTCGGTACGTTTTGCATCAAATTACTCCGGCTTTCAGCAGGTCGTGCATGTTGAAGGCCCCCAGCGGGCGCTTGTCGCCATCCACGACCAGTAATCCGTTGATCTTTCTGGTTTCCATCAGCTTGACGGCCTCGGCCGCCATCATCTCTGGTCCCACGGTAACACAGTTCACCGTCATGACGCGGCTGATCGGGGTGTGATGGATATCCACCTGCAGATCCAGAATGCGGCGCAGGTCGCCATCGGTGAACAGGCCGGCCAGCACGCCGTTGCTATCAACCACCGCCGTCATACCGAGTCCCTTCCGGCTCACTTCCAGCAGTGCCTGGCTGATGGTGGCATCTATCCCCACCTGGGGCAACAGCTCGCCGCTGTGCATCAGATCGCCGACTCGCAGCAGCAAGCGCTTGCCGAGCGACCCGCCCGGGTGAGAGAGAGCAAAATCGTCGGCGGTAAAACCGCGGGCTTCCAGCAGGGCCACCGCCAGCGCATCGCCCATCACCAGGGTCGCTGTGGTACTGGAGGTCGGCGCTAGCCCCAGCGGGCAGGCTTCCTTCTCCACCTTGATGCACAGGTGCACGTTGGCTTCTTTTGCCATGGTGGAGGCCGGGTTGCCGGTCATGCAGATGAGCGGAATGCCGCGGCGCTTGAGTACTGGCAGCAGGGCCAGGATCTCGTCGCTCTCACCGGAGTTGGAGATGGCGATGATGAGATCGCCGCCGGAGATCATCCCCAGATCGCCGTGGCTGGCCTCACCCGGATGGAGGAAGAAGGCGGGAGTGCCGGTGCTGGCCAGGGTCGCAGCTATCTTGCTTCCGACATGACCTGACTTACCCATGCCGGTGACCACTATCTTGCCACTGCAACGCAGTATCATCTCGCACGCCTGATCGAAGGCATCGTTCAGGTACTGGTAGAGTCCATCAATCGCTTGTTTCTCAATGTCCAGCACGGTACGGGCGCTGCGACGAAAATCGAACAGTTCAGACACTTTTTCAGACTTTACAGACATAAAGGCACAGCTCCGGGCTGAAATTTGCTGCGGGATTATAAAAAAGTCTGTCGAGATAAGCGAATCGGATACTTCTTGGGCGTAAAAGAGAGACAATTGGTTACAAAAAACTGTCGCGCGTCTGGATGGGCAGACTGTTCAATAGTTGTTCCTTGCTGTTGCTTAGACCTAGACTAGCCCATAAAATTCGCTCTTCATTTACACCGGATGGACAATTGTTTGAACGATGACCTGATCACCATCTCCGACCTGACCTTCAGTCACGGAGATCGGCTGTTATACGACGGGATAAACCTGACCATTCCCCGTGGCAAGGTCACTGCGGTCATGGGCCCCAGCGGCATCGGCAAGACCACCTTGCTGCGGTTGATCGGCGGCCAGCTCAAGCCCGAGTCCGGTCATATCCTGTTTGACGGGGAAGATATCCCCACCCTCTCCCGCTCGCGCCTGTACGAAGTGCGCAAGCGGATGAGCATGCTGTTTCAGAGCGGCGCCCTGTTTACCGGCATGACGGTATACGACAACGTGGCCTTCCCGCTGCGCGAGCACTCCGGCTTGCCCGAAGAGCTGATCCACACCATCGTCATGATGAAGCTGCAGGCGGTGGGTCTGCGCGGCGCAGCAAAGCTGATGCCCTCCGAGCTCTCCGGCGGCATGGCCAGACGCGCGGCGCTGGCCCGTTCCATCGCGCTGGATCCGGACCTCATCATGTATGACGAGCCATTCGTCGGCCAGGATCCCATCACCATGGCGGTGCTGGTGAAGCTCATCAAGGATATGAACGATGCACTCGGTATCACCTCCGTCATCGTCACCCACGACGTGAAGGAGGTGCTGAGCATCGCCGACTACGCCTATATCATCGCCAACCGCAAGGTGGTGGCGCACGGTACGCCGGCCCAGCTGCGCGAGGAGCACAATCCCGAGGTCGAGCAGTTCCTGAAGGGACTGCCCGACGGTCCTGTTCCGTTTCATTTTCCGGCAGGCGAGCTGCTACAGGATCTCTGATGTTGACAAGCCAGGTAAGCAAACTGGGGCGAAGCGGGGTGCGATTCATCAGCGCCATCGGCCGCGCCACCATCATGTTGTTTCACGCGTTGGCGGGCAAACCCGCGCCGCGCAAGCACTTTCCGCTGCTGGTACAGCAGCTCTATGTGGTCGGGGTGCAGTCGGTCGCCATCATTCTGGTGTCGGGCCTGTTCATCGGCATGGTGCTCTCGCTGCAGGGCTACAACGTCCTGAAGGACTTTGGTGCCGAGCAGAGCCTGGGCCCGCTGGTCTCCCTCTCCCTGCTGCGGGAGCTGGGTCCGGTAGTGACCGCCCTGCTGTTTGCAGGTCGTGCGGGCTCCGCCCTCACCGCCGAGATCGGTCTGATGAAGGCCACCGAGCAGCTTTCGAGCCTCGAGATGATGGCGGTAGATCCGCTGCGTCGGGTGGTGGCGCCGCGCTTCTGGGCCGGGGTCATCAGCATGCCGCTGCTGGCCTTCATGTTCAGCCTGATTGGCATCTTCGGCGGCAAGCTGGTCGGGGTGGACTGGCTGGGGGTCGATGAGGGGGGCTTCTGGTCCGCCATGCAGGCCTCCGTCGACTGGCAGGATGACATCATGCAGGGCGCCATCAAGAGCCTGATCTTCGCCCTGGTGGTCACCTGGATTGCGCTCTTTAACGGTTATGATGCCAAGCCGACATCGGCCGGGATCAGTCAGGCCACAACCCGCACCGTGGTCCACTCCTCCCTGGCCGTGCTCGGCCTGGATTTTATACTCACCGCAGTCATGTTTGGATAAGGTAAAGATGAAGTTCAGCAAAGTAGAATTCCTGGTTGGCACCTTCATGCTGGCCGGCATCGGTGCCATTCTGGCATTGGCACTACAAGTGGCCGGTTTGAGTTTCAAACCGGAAGGAGAAACCTATACCCTGCGCGCCCATTTCGATAATATCGGCGGCCTGAAAGTACGCTCTCCGGTCAAGGTGGGCGGCGTGGTGGTCGGTCGGGTCAGCGACATCAGCCTGGACGCCAAGAGCCAGGTTCCGGTCGTCTCCCTGCAGATGCAGAAGAGCGCCGGCGAGTTCTCCGAGACCAGCACCCTCTCCATCCTGACCTCAGGCCTGCTGGGTGAGCAGTACATCGGCCTGGTACCCGGTTTTACCGATGAGGAGATGGGCACCAGCATGCTCAAGGATGGCGACATTATTGAAGACACCAAATCCGCCATTGTGCTGGAAGACCTGATTGGCAAGTTCCTCTACAGCCAGTCTTCCGACACCAAGTCAGACAGCAAGTAAGGAGTAACCATGTTCAAGAAGATCGCCCTGTTGCTGGGCCTGATGACCAGCATGCTGTTTTCCCTGACCGCACAAGCCACCGATGCCACCGACCCCTATGCTCTGGTGGATCAGGCGGCCAAGCAGACCTTCGCCCGCCTGAAGGCAGATCAGGCCCAGGTGAAGAGCAATCCGGATCACCTGCGGGTGATCATCCGCGAAGAGCTGCTGCCCTACGTGGACAACCGCTTCGCCGCCTACAAGGTGCTCGGCAACCAGATCAAGCAGACCACCCCGGCCCAGCGTGACGCCTTCGTCGAGGTGTTCACCGAGTACATGGTGAGCTCCTACGCCGACGCCCTGGCTCATTTCGACAAGCAGACCGTCAAGGTCGAGCCGGGCAAGGCCGCTGGTGACAGCAACATCACCGCCGTCAACGTCAGCGTGAAAGAGGCCGGCAAGCCGGACATCTTCCTCGAGTTCAAGCTGCGCAAGAACAACAAGACCGGCGAATGGAAAGCCTTCGACATGGTCGCCGAGGGGATCAGCCTGCTCTCTGCCAAACAGAACGAGCTGGGTGGCCTCATTCGCCAGAACGGCATCGATGCGGTGATCGCCCAGCTGCGCGCCCACAATGCCAAGCCGCTGGTGCTCAAGTCATGAGACTGAGCGGCGAGCTGCAGGCGGCTCAGGTGATTGAGCTGTGGCAACGGCGGGCTGACTGGTGGCAGGAGGACCTGCTCGAGCTCGGCGACGTGACCACGCTGGATTCCGCCGGGCTGGCCCTGCTGGTCAAATGGGCCAAAGCCGCTCTGGCACGAGGCGCCACACCGCAACTGGTGGGCGCCTCCGCTGATTTCTATACCCTGGCCAACCTCTACGGGGTGGCCGGATTGTTTCAATCAACCCCGCTCACAACTGAGGACGCATAATGCAAGTCTCTGAAATTGAAGCGATACTCCTCGAGGCTCTGCCATTGTCCGAAGTCCATGTCAAAGGGGATGGCAGTCACTACCAAGTGATCGCCGTCGGTGACATGTTTGACGGCATGAGCCGGGTCAAGAAGCAGCAGGCCATCTATGCCCCGCTGATGGACAAGATCGCCAGCAACGCCATTCACGCACTCTCCATCAAGGCCTTTACCGATGCCGAGTGGAAACGCGAACGTAAATTTCTACTGCCCTCCTGATTTGGTATCAAACGTAAATGGACAAATTCAAGATCGATGGTCGTTGTACTCTCAACGGCGAAGTGACCATCTCTGGCGCCAAGAACGCCGCTCTGCCGATCCTGTTCGCCACCCTGCTGTGTGACGAGGAGATCCACCTCTCCAACGTACCGCGTCTGAAAGACGTGGGGACCACCATCAAGCTGCTGGAGATGCTGGGCGCCACCACCAAGGTGAACGGCAACGTGACCGTACTGACCGGGGCCGTGAACAACCACGTCGCCCCCTACGAGCTGGTGAAGACCATGCGCGCCTCCATCCTGGCGCTGGGCCCGCTGGCCGCCCGTTTTGGCGCGGCTGACGTCTCCCTGCCCGGCGGCTGCGCCATCGGAGCCCGTCCGGTCAACCTGCACGTGCACGGTCTGGAGCTGATGGGCGCCAAGATCGTCATCGAAGAGGGTTACATCAAGGCCCGCGTCGACGGTCGCCTGAAGGGTGCCCACATCCTGATGGACATGGTCTCCGTCACCGGCACCGAAAACCTGATGATGGCCGCCACCCTGGCTGACGGCCGTACCGTGATCGAAAACGCTGCGCGCGAGCCGGAAGTGGTCGATCTGGCCAACTTCCTCAACGCGCTGGGCGCCAAGATCCAGGGCGCTGGCACCGACACCCTGATCATCGACGGTGTCGAGCGTCTGCACGGTGGCAGTTACAGCGTCCAGCCTGACCGTATCGAAACCGGTACCTTCCTGGTGGGCGCCGCGGTCACCGGCGGCAAGATCACCTGCCGCAAGACCGACCCGACCCTGCTGGAAGCGGTTCTGGTCAAGCTGGAAGAAGCTGGCGCCCTGATTGAGAAGGGTGAAGACTGGATCACCCTCGACATGACCGGTCGCACCCTCAAACCGGTCACCATCAAGACCGCTCCCTACCCGGCCTTCCCGACCGACATGCAGGCCCAGTTCACCGTGCTGAACGCGGTGGCCAAGGGCACCGGCATGGTCACCGAGACCATCTTCGAGAACCGCTTCATGCACGTGCCCGAGCTGGTACGGATGGGCGCCGACATCGAACTGCAGGGCAACGTGGCCATCTGCCGCGACACCGAGCAGCTCAAGGGTGCCCAGGTGATGGCAACCGACCTGCGCGCCTCCGCCAGTCTGGTGCTGGCCGGCTTCGTGGCCGAAGGCTCCACCATAGTCGATCGCATCTACCACATCGACCGTGGCTACGAAGACATCGAGCAGAAGCTGCAAGGCCTCGGCGGCCGCATCGAGCGCATCAAGGGCTGATTGCTGCCCCTGAGCAAAGCCGATACAAAAAGGCCCCTCGCACAGCGAGGGGCCTTTTTCATGGCTGCAATCCGCTGATGCCGGGATCAGTGGCCGGCCAGCTTCATGTTCTCGACCAGCACAGAGCCTGTCTTGAGGCTGGAGCGCTCATCTTCGTCGCTGCCCACCGCCACGATATGGCTGAACATCTCGGCCAGATTGCCGGCGATGGTGATCTCCTCGACCGGATAGGCTATCTCGCCGTTCTCCACCCAGAAACCGGCGGCGCCGCGGGAGTAGTCGCCATTGACGATGTTGACCCCCTGCCCCATCAGCTCGGTCACCAGCAGGCCGGTGCCCATCTCCTTGAGCATGCCATTGAAATCCTGACCTGTGCTGGAGACCTGCCAGTTGTGGATGCCGCCGGCGTGGCCTGTGCTGGTCAGCCCCAGCTTGCGGGCGGAGTAGGAGGTAAGCAGCCAGCTCATCAGCTCGCCATTGCGCACTATGTCCATGTCGCGGGTAAGCACCCCTTCCCCATCGAACGGGGTACTGGCGAGCCCCCCCAGCAGGTGGGGGAACTCCTGGATGGTGAGCCATTCGGGCAGGATCTGCTTGCCCAGCTTCTCCAGCAGGAAGCTCGACTTGCGGTAGAGGTTGCCGCCGCTGATGGCCATCACCAGATGGCCCCAGAGCCCGGCCGCGGTATCGGGATGGAACAGGACGGGTGCATGGCGGGTGGCGATCTTGCGGGCACCGAGGCGGGAGACGGTGCGCTCCACCGCCTCATCGGCAATGCGCTGCGGGCTCCAGAGCCCCTCCAGGGTACGGCTGGAGGAGTAGCCGTAATCGCGCTGCATGTCGCCATCCTGCTCGCCGATCAGCACGCAGCTCAGGGAGTTGCGCGAGGCGGCATAGCCTTTGACGAAGCCGTGACTGTTGCCATAGACCTTGATGCCGAGGTGGCTGGAGAAACCGGCACCGTCGGAGTGCTTGATGCGGGCATCGCGCCCCAACGCCAACCGTTCGCACTCGGTGGCCAGCTCGATGCCATATTGGGGATCCAGCGCGACCGGGTGGCACAGCTGCAGATCCGGGGCGTTCCAGGCCAGCAGATCTGCATCTGCCAGACCGGCGCACTCGTCAGGGGAGGTATGGCGGGCAATCTCCATGGCCGCTTCCACGGCGGCGCGAATGGCCGACGGGCTCAGATCCGTGGTGGACGAGGAGCCCTTGCAGCCATCGCGATAGACGGCGATGCCGAGCGCGCCATCCTTGTTGAATTCGATGCTTTCCAGTTCACAACCGCGGGTGTTGACCGACAGCCCGGTCTGTTTGCTGATGGAGACTTCGGCCAGCGAGGCGCCCAGCCCCTTGGCGATATCCAGGGCCTCGGCAACCACGGCCTCGAGATGGGCTTGATCCTGGCGGATTTGGTCTTGCTGATCCATAACTCACATCTGTATGAAGGAAGGAAAGGGGCTAAGCATATCAGACCCCTGCGCCCAGCGGGAGAAGCTGGTAACATATCCGCCAAACGTGAATGACAGGAATCAAGAGACCGATGAGTCAATATCAAGACGACAACGAGTGGGAAGACTGGGGCCCCAGCAAGAGCCAGCTCAAGCGTGATGCCGAGGCGCTGCAGAAGATGGGGGAAGAGATCGTCTCCCTCAGCCACAGCGAACTGGAGAAGATCCCGCTGGATGAAGAGCTGGCCGAAGCGGTCGAACTGGGCCGCAAGCTCAAGCCGAAGAAGGACGAGTCTTTCCGCCGCCACCTGCAGTTCATCGGCCGGTTGATGCGCAGCCGCGATGTGGAGCCCATCGTCGAGGCGCTCTCCATCATCAAGAATCGCCACTCCACCGTCAACGCCCGCCTGCACCGGCTGGAACAGTGGCGCGAGCGGCTGATCAACGAAGGCGACAGCGCCCTCAACGAGCTGATGTCCCAGTTCCACGAGCTGGACCGCCAGAAGCTGCGCCAGCTGATCCGCACCGCAAACAAGGAGCGGGAGCTGAACAAGCCGCCGGTGGCCTATCGCGAGATGTACCAGTATCTGCGCGGCGAGATAGAAGATTTGCTGTAAGTGATGACTCACCTTCGCCGCCAGGTGGCGGTCAGCATAAAATGAAACGGGGCCTATACGGCCCCGTTTTTCATGGCGTGATGCGTCAGTTACCTGCTACGCACTGGGTGTGGGTTTCCGGTTGCAGATAGGGCATCAGCAGCGGAGCCATCCCCTTGAGCACCTGTACCGGCAGGGCCGAGGTGAAGCGGAACTTGTCGGACTGGCTGCCGGGCACATAGGCCGTCAGGGTGCCGAAGTGATCATCCCCGATGTAGAAGACGAAGGTGGCGGTCCGGTTGCGGGCCAGCGAGCTGGTCACGTTGCCGTAGCGGCCCACCGTCTCGATCCGGTTGTCACCGGTCCCCGTCTTGCCTCCCATCTGCAGCACTGTGCCGTCCGGCAGGGCGAAGGCACCGGCGATGCGCCTGGCGGTGCCCCCTTCCACCACCTTCGACAACGCGTTGCGCAGGGCGGTGGCCACTTCGACCGGCAATACCCGGGTCCCCTCGGTCTGCGCCGGCGTGAACTCTGTCTCGAACGGCGTGCCCTTGGCAAACGAGAGGTGCTCGATACGCAGGGTCGGCGCGCGGATGCCGCCATTCTGGATGATCCCCATCAGCTCGGCCAACGCGGCAGGACGGTCGCCCGAGCTGCCCAGCGCGGTCGCCAGCGACGGCACCAGGTGATCGAACGGATAGCCCAGTCTGGCCCAGCGCTGATGGATATCGAGGAAGGCCTCGACCTCCAGCATGGTGCGGATCCGGCTGTCGCGGGCGCTGCGGTGCCGGGTCTTGAATAGCCAGCTGTAGACCTCCTGCCGCTCGTCCCGGCTCGCCTCGACGGCATCGGCGAAGGTCGCCTTGTCAAACTCCTTGAGATAGGAGAGCAGCCACAGCTCCAGCGGGTGTACCCGGGCGATATAGCCCTGATCCGGCAGCGAATACTTGCCAGGACCATAGCTGGTGTAGAGCTGTTCGATGCGCCGCTCGCTCAGTTTCTCCCGCGGCAGGCGCTTGGCCAGGAAGGCCGCGAAGGTCTCCTGCGAGGCATCCGGCATCAGGTAGCGGTGTACGGCGGCAAGGCGCACCGCGCTGGGCTTGAGACCATCCAGGAAGGTGTCGAGCTGCTCCTCTGGAGTCTTGCCACGGTATTTGCGCCAGAAGCGCAGCAGATAGGTCTGTCCCTCCTTGTCTGCAAACTTGGCCAGATATTCGGTGCGGCGCGGATCCTTGTCATCCTTGAGCAACTGGGCGCGGTTGCCCTCCCGATAGAGGCTGTAGCGAACGATATCGCGCATCAAGCGTACGAACGGCAGGTTGATGGACTCACGCAGGGCATCGCGAATGGCCAGAATGCGGCCGTTGTCTTCGCGCCGGAAGTTGTTGAAGGTGTGCATGCCGCCACCGGTGAAGAACCCTTCGTTCGGGCTGGCGGAATACTTGCGATCCAGCGCAGCCTCCAGCATCAGGGGCAGGCTCTTGTCCTTGGCAGTCATCAGGTAAGAGACGGCCCAGCGGCTGATGTTGTCCTGATCCGACACCTCAATCTTGCGCAGGCTCTCGGCCGACATGCCGGCATAACTGTCGTGCAGCTCGGAGACGATCTCCAGATAGGTGGTCAGCACCCGCAGCTTGGCGGTAGAGCCCAACTCCAGCTTGCTGCCCTCGTTGATGTCGAACGGCTGATCCGTGTTGTCGGTCTGCACCCGCACCTTGAAGCCCTGCGGCGATTTCTCGAACAGGGTGAAGCTGTACTTCACATCCCCTGTCTTCTCCGGCGAGAGCAGGCGCTCACCAAACAGGCCGACCTGAGCGGCAAACGTCGGATCAGCCAACTGTTGCAGGTAATGGGAAACCTCGTTTTGCAGCGGCATGTTGAGGCTGGTGTCGGCCGTCAGATCGAGCCGGTCCAGATCGTAGAGCTGCACCCCGAGCTGACGGCTGAGACGGGTACGGGCAACCTGCAACCCCTTGTTGTTGTTGACCTTGGTCACCGCGGGGGACTGCAGGAAATCACGGAAGGTGATCTTGGCCTTCAGCGCAGCCTCCATCAGCGGCGGCGTGATCATCCCTTCCTGCACGAACAAACGCAGATAGCTGTCGGTCAGAGTGGCCAGAGCCTCTCGTCCCTGAGCCAGGTAATAGGAGGGGCGGCGATGGGCAATCATCAACGAGACTACCTGACGCAGTGCCAGCCCCTGCTCCGCCAGCGAGGCATCCTGGTTGCGAGCGGGATCCAGCAGCCGGTTCACCTCGTCAACATTGGCACCGAACCAGACCCAGAGGCCATCACCCAGACCGTGCACCTCGCCATAACCGGGGGCCGCCGAGAGTGGCACCGAGTTGAGATAGGCCCAGGCAACCAGCTTGCGCGCCTCCAGGGTCTCCGGCCCAAGCCGGTAAGCCCGTACGCTGGCGGACGCCATCTGGCGGATCTTCTCGGTGGGGGAGAGCGTCAGGCCATCCGGCGAGTGGCGATACTTCTCGACCTGGGTCGCCAGGGTACTGCCGCCAGCCGACTGATCCTGCATATCGAGCGCCTTGCCCACCTGGGACATGGCCGCCTTGGCAAAACGGGGCCAGTCCACGGCCGGGTTGGCCAGCGGATGTTCATTGCTGAGCAGATCGCGGTTCTCGATGAACAGCAGCGACTGGATTACCAGCGGCGGGATGGAGGCAAAGTCCGGATAATAGTGGGTCGGATACTTGAACTGATAGAAGGGTTCCGCCCGGCAATCATGCAGGGTCAGGCCGGCCTGGACCTTCTCGGTATAGGGGACGAAGAAGCCGCGGCTGGCGTAGTCATACAAGGCATCGGAGAAATGCACCTGCTCGCTGACCTGATAGCCGCGCTGCAGCAGACGCTCCTGCATCATGGGCAGCAGCACATAACCCAGCCGCTTGTCGAAAGGGCCATCCTCGGGGAAGGCAATCTGCTTGCTGAGACCGGGCTCGACCTGATAGGTCAGCTTGGCGGCATAGCGGGAGATCTCCTGCGACTGCAGGCGCGATGTCTGCATCTCATAGCCCACCAGAGCAATCACGGCGGCCAGGCACAGCAAAAAGAGAAAGCAGAACAGCCAGCGCCACCAGGGACGACGCTTGCGCTTGTACTTCCCGTCCGCGCTTGGGACAGATGAATCCTGATATGCCACTTTGTTCAAATCCGTCTGTTCTGATGCGCCCATATCAGCCCCACCATGGTTGCGCAATTTATTGTGTTTCACTCAAGCTTAGTCTTTTCAAGTCAATGGCTTGAAATCTATTGACCGCTTTGTAGTGATGGTAACAGGGCGATCATGAAAAGGGGAGCCGATTGTTGCAGAGCGGCGAGAGATCCGAGCTGATGACAGAAAGCAAAACACCGGCCATAGGCCGGTGTTTTGAGTAAATAATGAGCGAGCTTACTTGCTGGAGCTCATCGCCTTGAGCTTGGTGCTCAGGTCTTTACGCTCCTTGGAGAGCTCGGCGTTTTTGATGATGTGATCATCCACCCGCTCCTCATAGTCGGCGCGCATGTTGGCGATGATGGCCTGAACCTCATCGATGCTCATGCCAGGCTTGATGTAATCGCTCAGGTTGTCGAGCAGCAGCACCCGCTTCTGGTTGTCACGGATCTTCTTCTCATTGTCTGCGATTTCACGCTTGAGCTTGTTCTGACGACGGGACATACGCACATATTCCAGTACATCGCTGAAGGTGGACTTGTTTACTTGTTCCATATCGATACCACTGACGTAAGGTTGATAAAAGCAGGCCAAGTTGCATCCGTACCAGGGAAACGAGCATGAGAGAGTACGGGCCAACCCAAGATGCCCTTTACTCTACCGGGTTATGAAGCAGATACAACCCTAATCGCAGCTCTGGCGCCGGGTTTCGGCAGAGGAGATCCGAGTGGAGAATAATCCGTGAGGCAGGCACTGAGCATGCATCGAAGAACCGCGGTCAAATATGAATCAAGCTGAATTTCAGGCAATAAAAAAAGCCCGCTCAGATGAGCGGGCTTCTTCAATTGGGTGCCTGGCAGTGTCCTACTCTCGCATGGCGAATGCCACACTACCATCGGCGCTACAGCGTTTCACTTCTGAGTTCGGCATGGGGTCAGGTGGTTCCACTGCGCTATTGCCGCCAGGCAAAATCTTCAATCTGAAAAAGCTGATTTAGTTATTCGTTCTCGGTATCTGCTACAAG
>NZ_JBFODH010000016.1:0-24305 GCF_040908225.1 Aeromonas sp. R5-3
CAGGCGGCACGGCCCGTCTGGCCGGCCGCCGCTCATCAACCGAGAATGTTCAGCTCGTCCCAGAGGGCATCGATCTTCTGCTTCACCGCCTCGTCCTGGACGATGGGCTGGCCCCACTCGCGGTTGGTCTCTCCCGGCCACTTGTTGGTGGCGTCCAGCCCCATCTTGGAGCCGAGGCCGGAGACCGGCGAGGCGAAGTCCAGGTAGTCGATCGGGGTGTGCTCGATCAGGGTGGTGTCGCGAGCCGGGTCCATCCGGGTTGTGATGGCCCAGATCACGTCCTTCCAGTCGCGGGCGTTGATGTCGTCGTCGCAGACGATCACGAACTTGGTGTACATGAACTGGCGCAGGAAGGACCAGACCCCCAGCATCACCCGCTTGGCGTGGCCCGGATAGCGCTTCTTGATGGTCACCACCGCCATCCGGTAGGAACACCCCTCCGGCGGCAGGTAGAAGTCCACGATCTCGGGGAACTGCTTCTGCAACAGCGGCACGAATACCTCGTTGAGCGCCACCCCCAGCACCGCCGGCTCATCGGGCGGACGGCCGGTGTAGGTGCTGTGGTAGATGGCATCCTTGCGCATCGTCATATGGGTGATGGTGAAGACCGGGAACTCGTCCACCTCGTTGTAGTAGCCGGTATGATCGCCATAGGGCCCCTCGGGGGCCAGCTCGCCCGGCTCCAGATAGCCTTCCAGCACGATCTCGGCGCTGGCGGGCACCTCCAGATCGCAGCTGATGGCCTTCACCACCTCGGTGCGGCTGCCCCGCAGCAAACCGGCGAAGGCGTATTCGGAGAGGGTATCCGGCACCGGCGTCACCGCGCCGAGGATGGTCGCCGGATCGGCGCCCAGCGCCACCGCCACCGGGAAACGCTCACCCGGGTGGGCCTCCTGCCACTCGCGAAAATCGATGGCACCGCCGCGGTGATCCAGCCAGCGCATGATCAGCTTGTTCTTGCCGATCTTCTGCTGGCGATAGATGCCGAGGTTCTGCCGCTTCTTGTAGGGGCCGCGGGTGATGGTGAGACCCCAGGTGACCAGCGGCGCCACGTCGCCCGGCCAGCAGTGCTGAATGGGGATCTGGTCCAGATCGACCGCCTCTCCCTCCAGCACCCGCTGCTGGCAGGGGGCAGACGAGAGACGCTTGGTCGGCATGTTGAGTACCTGCTTGAAGATCGGCAGCTTCTCCATCAGCTCCTTGAAGCCACGGGGCGGCTCAGGCTCCTTCAGGTAGGAGAGCCAGGTCCCCACCTGGCGCAAGGCGGCCACGTTGGGCTGGCCCATGCCCATGGCGACCCGGTCCGGGGTGCCGAACAGGTTGGTCAGCACCGGCATGGTGTAACCCTTGGGATTTTCGAACAGCAGGGCCGGCCCACCCGCACGCAGGGTGCGGTCGCTGATCTCGGTCATCTCCAGATAGGGGTCTATCTCGCGCGTGATGCGCTTGAGCTGTCCGCTTTGTTCCAGCTGCGCGATGAAATCACGCAAATCCTTGTATTTCATGCAGGTACCCTGTGTGCAGGCGATGCCGCATTATAACTCCGGGGAGCCGGCGGGTGTACCCGGTTCGGGTTGCACCATCGGACTTGCATGACGCTTTTCCTGCCTGGTCAGCCGATCGGCAAGCTGGGCCAGCAGCCTTGGCTCGTCCACCTGCAACAGCAGGCTGGCCACCTGACCGCTGTACTGGCGGTTGCCCAGCTCAGCCAGCAGGAACTGCTGGGCCGTGTCGGGCAGCGGCGAAAGCTGACTGAGCTGGTGCAGGGCGGTCTGTTTGAGGGAGGCGTTGCGGCTGGCGGCGATCAGCAGATCGCTCGCCGTCTGACCCTGATGAAAGCGCCCCACGCTGGCCAGGGCCGCCACGCTGTCGTGATCCGCCGGTTGACGCCACAGCTTCTGATAGAGGGCGCTGTCGCCGGTACGCTCGGCCAGCAGCCGCAGCAAGCGGTTGTCGGGCAGGAAGATGTTCAGGCCGGCCAGCTTGTGTGCCTCGCGCTGCAGCACAGTGACAGGCTGCCCGGCGAGTACGTTCAGCAGCGCCTGCTGTTGCTGGGCCAGATCCGGGTTGCGGCTGTTGTAAATCTGCTTGAACTCGAAGCGGTTCGCCTCCAGCAGCTGGCGGTAGTTGTCCTGCCAGGCCTGCTGCTGCCAGCGGCTCAGCACCTGCCGCGCCGCAGCGGCAAAGTCGTAGGCGGGTTGCTGCACCAGAAAGCCGTCCACCTCTTTTTCCACCAGCCAGCTGGGGGCCTTGAACGACTGGGCGCGCACCCAGGCCAGCAGTTGCGGACTGGCAGCCCTGGGCTGGTCATCGAGGGTGGCAAGCAGCTGGCACAGCAGATACTCCCGCTGCCCCACGGCCAGGGAGTCCAGCAGGGAATCGATGGCGGCAAACTGTCCCTGCTGCAAGCGGCCGGTCAGGTAGTCGAGGTGGCCCTGCAGTCCCTCGTCGGCCACCAGCGCGACGCGGGGCGGGGTCTGGCCCGCCAAAGCCGGCGGCACCAGCAGCCAGCTCAGCATTATCAGGAGTACATGCTTCATGACGTCCCTATCCTTGTGACATCGAGGTTTCATACTACTCAGGCGACCGCAAAATAGATAAACAAAAACCGCGACCTGGGCCGCGGTTTCATCATTTTTCGAGTCGGTTACTTCTGCTGGCGCCGCATGGCGTCGAAGAACTCGTCGTTGGTCTTGGTCATCGCCAACTTGTCGATGAGGAACTCGATGCCGTCGATCTCGCCCATCGGGTGGACAATCTTGCGCAGGATCCACATCTTCTGCAGCTCGTCGCCGGTGGTCAGCAGCTCTTCCTTGCGGGTACCGGAGCGGGTGATGTCGATGGCCGGGTAGACGCGCTTCTCGGCGATCTTGCGCGAGAGGTGCAGTTCCATGTTGCCGGTGCCCTTGAACTCTTCGTAGATGACTTCATCCATCTTGGAGCCGGTATCGATCAGCGCGGTGGCGATGATGGTCAGGCTGCCGCCCTCTTCTACATTGCGCGCGGCACCGAAGAAGCGCTTCGGACGGTGCAGGGCGTTGGCGTCCACACCACCGGTCAGTACCTTGCCGGATGACGGGATGACGGTGTTGTAGGCACGGGCCAGACGGGTGATGGAGTCCAGCAGGATCACCACGTCCTTCTTGTGCTCGACCAGACGCTTGGCCTTCTCGATCACCATTTCGGCGACCTGGACGTGACGGGAAGCCGGCTCGTCGAAGGTGGAGGCGATCACTTCGCCCTTCACCATCCGCTGCATCTCGGTCACCTCTTCCGGACGCTCGTCGATCAGCAGGACGATCAGTTCGCAGTCGGGGTGGTTGTAGGCGATGCTCTGGGCAATGTTCTGCAGCAGCATGGTCTTACCGGCCTTGGGCGGTGCGACGATGAGGCCGCGCTGGCCTTTACCGATCGGGGATGCCAGATCCAGTACGCGGGCGGTGATGTCTTCGGTGGAACCGTTGCCACGCTCCATGCGCAGACGCTCGTTGGCGTGCAGCGGAGTGAGGTTTTCAAACAGGATCTTGTTGCGGGAGTTTTCCGGACGGTCGTAGTTGACCTCGTTGACCTTGAGCAGCGCGAAGTAGCGTTCGCCCTCTTTCGGCGGCCGGATCTTGCCGGAGATGGTATCGCCGGTGCGCAGGTTGAAACGGCGGATCTGGCTCGGGGAGACGTAGATGTCGTCCGGGCCGGCCAGGTAGGAGCCGTCTGCACTACGCAGGAAGCCGAAACCATCGGTCAGGATTTCCAGCACACCGTCGCCGAAGATATCCTCGCCACCCTTGGCGTGCGCCTTGAGGATCGCGAAAATAATGTCTTTCTTGTGCGCCCGAGCCAGATTTTCCAACCCCATGGATTCGCCAAGCTGTACCAGCTCGGACACAGGAGTGTTCTTTAATTCAGTCAGATTCATAGTGGTGAAAGTCTGTAAGCAAGGATTGAAATGAGGAGACAGTCTGCTGGATTGATGCTGATCGGATTTGATTTGCCGGGCTGATGTGTGAGCAAAGAGTCAGGCAAAAAGGTTAGCAAACGAGCGATAAATTAGCACCAATCGGGGTGAGCGTCTAGGTGATAAAACAGAAGGAGCGCATTATTGCAATGCGCTCCTCGATGATTATTACAGGTTGCCGTCCAGGAACTCTTTCAGCTGAGTCTTGGACAGGGCACCGACCTTGGTCGCTGCCACTTCGCCATTCTTGAACAGCAAGAGGGTCGGAATACCACGAATGCCATATTTGGGCGGAGTGTCGGCGTTATGGTCGATGTTCAATTTCGCCACGGTCACGCGACCGGCATACTCTTGGGCGACTTCGTTCAGGATCGGGGCAATCATCTTGCACGGACCACACCATTCGGCCCAGAAGTCGACCAGAACGGCGCCATCGGCTTTGATTACATCTGCCTCGAAGCTGGCATCGCTCAGCTGAACAATCTTGTCACTCATCTCCAACTCCAGTCAGTAATTAAGGCTTTATTGACGTATCAACAAAGGCAATAGTTGCCCTATTTGAAATGATCCTGTTTATTATTGCAAGCCTAACCTGATAACCTACCGCCATGAGCAAAACACACTTAACGACCGACAAATTCGCCCAAATGGGCCTCGAACCCGAAGTTCTGGCTGGTCTGGAATCAAAGGGATTTCACTATTGCACCCCCATCCAGGCACTCTCTCTGCCGCTGCTGGTAGAAGGCCATGACCTCGCCGGCCAGGCCCAGACGGGTACCGGAAAAACCATCGCCTTCCTGGCTGCCACCTTCAACTATCTGCTGACCCACCCGCTGACCAAGCCGCGCCTCATCAATCAGCCGCGCGCCATCATCATGGCCCCGACCCGGGAACTGGCAGTACAGATTTACAACGATGCCGACAGCATGGCCGCCTCGACCGGCCTCAAGCTCGGCCTCGCCTACGGCGGTGAAGGGTACGACAAGCAGCTGGCCGTGCTGGAGCAGGGTGTCGACATCCTGATCGGCACCACAGGCCGCATCATCGACTACTTCAAGTCCAAGGTCATCGATCTGAGCAACATCCAGGTCGTGGTGCTGGATGAGGCGGATCGCATGTTCGATCTCGGCTTCATCAAGGACATCCGTTTCCTGTTCCGCCGCATGCCGCCCGCCACCGAGCGCCTGAGCATGCTGTTCTCCGCCACCCTCTCCCTGCGAGTGCAGGAGCTGGCCTACGAACACATGAACCACCCGGAACATGTGCAGGTCGAGCCGGAGCAGATGACTGGCGTACGAATCAAAGAAGAGCTCTTCTACCCTTCCAACGAAGACAAGATGTTGCTGCTGCTCTCCCTGATGGAAGAGGAGTGGCCGGAGAAAGCCATCGTCTTCGCCAACACCAAGCACGTCTGTGAAGACGTTCACGCCTGGCTGGAGAATGACGGCCACCGGGTCGGTCTGCTGACCGGCGACGTGCCACAGAAGAAGCGGATGAAGATCCTGGAGGACTTCACCAAGGGTGCGGTAGACATCCTGGTTGCCACCGACGTGGCCGCCCGTGGTCTGCACATCCCTGACGTGACCCACGTCTTCAACTACGACCTGCCCGACGACGCCGAGGACTACGTACACCGCATCGGTCGTACCGGTCGTGCCGGCAAGAGCGGTCACTCCATCAGCCTGGCCTGTGAAGACTATGCCTTCAACCTGCCGGCCATCGAGGAGTACATCCACCACCCGATCCCGGTCAGCAAATATGACCGCGAGGCGCTGCTGGATGACGTGACCGCGCCGAAACGGGTGTTCCGCAACCGTCAGCCGGTGAACCGCAACATGCGCGATCGCCAGGGCGGTGGCAACAGCAACAACCGCCGTCGTCCTCCCCGCAAGAGCTGAAGGATAGGCCCAGTTGCACAACTCGCCTCTCTATGCCGCCATCGACCTCGGCTCCAACAGCTTTCACATGCTGGTGGTGCGCGAGGTCGCCGGTGCCCTGCGCACCGTCACCAAGGTCAAGCGCAAGGTGCGCCTCGCCGCCGGTCTGGATGCCGATTTTCGTCTCAGCCGTGCAGCCATGGAGCGGGGCTGGGACTGTCTGCGCCTCTTCTCCGAGCAGCTGCAGGACATTCCGGCCGACAACATCCGGGTAGTCGGCACCGCGACCCTGCGCCTGGCCACCAACGTCGACGAGTTTCTGCGTGAAGCGGAACGGGTGCTCAACCACAACATCGAGATCATCTCGGGTGAGGAAGAGGCCAAGACCATCTATGAAGGGGTCTCCTGGACCTCGGCGGGGGAAGGCAACCGGCTGGTGATCGACATCGGCGGCGCCAGCACAGAACTGGTGATCGGCGAACAGAGCGAGGCCAAGCTGCTCAACAGCCTGCACATGGGCTGCGTCACCTGGCTCAACAACCACTTCGGTGACGGCGAGCTGAGCGAAGCGCGCTTCAACCAGGCCATCGCCGCCGCCAAGGCGGTGCTGGAGAAGGTGGCGGACGATTACCGCGTGCTCGGCTGGCGCACCTGCGTCGGCGCCTCCGGCACTGTGCAGGCGCTGCAGGAGATCATGCTGGCGCAGGGGAAGAGCGAGCGGGTCACCCTGCCCAAGCTGCAGGAGCTAATGGGTCAGGCCATCGCCTGCGGCAAGCTCGACCAGCTGCAACTGGAAGGGCTGGCCGCCGAGCGGCTGACCGTGTTCCCCTCCGGCCTCGCCATCCTGATCGCCATCTTTGAAACCCTCGGCATCGAGAGCATGACGCTGGCCGGCGGCGCCCTGCGCGAAGGCTTAATCTACGGCCTGCTCGGCAACAATCACGACTGTGATGCCCGCGATCGTACCGCCGACAGCCTGATCAGCCGCTACCAGCTGGACAAGGAGCACGCCGAGCGGGTGCGCGATACCGCCATCGAGACATTCACCCAGCTGCAACCGGCCTGGCGTCTCTCCAAGCGCTACGGTCGCCCGATCCTGCGTTACGCGGCCCTGTTGCACGAGATCGGTCTGTGCATCGAGTACAAGAAGGCGCCGCAACACGCCGCCTACATCATCGACAACATCGACATGCCGGGTTTCACCCCCGCGCAGAAGAAGCTGCTGTCGGCCCTGCTGTTCAACCAGCGGGACGAATTCAAGCTGGAACCGCTGGAGAAGCAGGGTGCCGTCACGGCTCGCCAGGCGATCCGGCTGGCCCGCATCCTGCGCATCGCGCTGATCCTCTGCATGCGCCGCACCCAGGGCACTGTGCCGATCTTTACCCTGCAGGCGGATGACGAAGCTCTGACGCTGACCCTGCCCAAGGGGTGGCTGGACGAGCACTACCTGCGCGCCAGCGAGCTGCGCCTCGAAGTGGAGCGCCAGCAGAAGATGGGCTGGCCCACCCGGCTGCTGGAAGCCTGATTGGGCCCAGCCCAATTAGTGCCCCAAGGTTCCGACAATCTCTTTCGCAGCCAGCACTGGCGCCACTCAGGCCTGCCCCTTGATTTTATTGGGTTGACGGGCAGATCCCGCCCTTGCGTCTGGGCTCTGCCTCCCCCCTCATGGCCTACGTTCGACTAGAGTAGGGTTGTCTTCACAACCAACCGGAATGGACGCCATGAAACCCTTGACCCTGATCGGACTGACCGCCCTGCTCACCGCCTGCGGCGGCGGGGGCGGCGACAACAGCAGCCAGCCACCACAGGCCCAGCTCTCGCTGGCCTTCTCCGACGCCCCGGTAGATGGCGTCAGCAAGGTCTGCATCGCCGTCTCCAACATCAGCATCCACCCCGTCGCCGGCACCGAGCAGAGCTGGACCACCGCCAGTTTCCTCACCTCGGCCCAGGACGATGGTTGCACCCCGAGCGGCGAGACCATTCCGCTCGACAGCGCAGGGAGGCCGCTGTTTACCTACATCGATCTGCTGAGTTATCAGGGGTCCGCCAGTCGCCCCCTGCTGGCCAGCCAGAGCGTGGTGCCCGGCAACTACAGCCAGATGCGGCTGCGGGTGCTGGACGGGCGGGAGGTCGCCAACCAGTTTCTGGACGGCACCCCCTACTCCTACGTCAAGCAGGATGATGGGGTGATCAAGCCGCTGGAGGTGCCCAGCAGCGAGCTCAAGCTGGACGCCTTCACCATCGCCGCCAACGGCCTCAGTGCCTTTACCACCGAATTCGATCTGCGCCAGTCCATGGTGCTGCCAGGCCACGAGCAGTACTACAAGCTCAAACCGAGAGGCGTACGGCTGGTGAACAACACTCAGGTTACCACCGTCAAGGGCACGGTGGCAGCCGGGCTGTGCGGTGGCCAGCTGACCGACAAGGCATTCGTCTACTTCTATGACGAGCTGCGCCCGGTGGGTGACGACGCCTATCCCGACATGGCCGACAGCGACAACGGCTTCTACGCCAGCGCCCCCGTGCTGCCGCAGACCGGAGGCGGCTTTGGCTACGAGCTGGGATTTGTCAATCTCGGCAGCTACGATCTGGTGCTGGTCTGCAACGGCGACGAGGATGATCCGGCAGTGGCCGACGATCCGCTGCAGCAGGTGCAGATACAGAAAGCCCAGACGGTGGTGGCGCCCACCACCAGCATCAACTTCCAGTAACGGGCGACAAGGGGGACGACGACCGCATGAGCAGATACCAACCCATCAGTTGCGATCTCTACGACTGGCTGGAGATCGCCGCCAGCTGGCAGCTGCCGGTCACCCTCACCTGTAAGGATGGCCGCCAGTGGGCGGACAAGATCCGCACCATAGAGGCCAGAGAAGGGGTCGAGTACTTGCTGCTGCACGGCGGCGAACGGCTCAGCCTGGCGGAACTGGCGACCATGGCGCTCAACTGGCAGGGGGAGGAGAAGCTGATCCGCTTCGCCCCACCAGCCCCAGCCGACAGCCAATAGATGGCAAGAGGGCCAACCCCATCAGGTTGGCCCTCTTCTTTACATCCCTCGCATGCGGCGTTACCCCGCCAGCGCCGCCATCACGTAGACATCGAAGCGGTTGCTCTTGGTCTCGATGGCCATGCTCGGCTTCTGCTCGTTGAGCCAGCCGGCGTAGTCCGGCCGCTTCACCACTACCCGCCGGTCCGCCATGGTGAGCGCCGCAGGCAGCAGGGCATCGGCGTCGAGATCCGCCCCCACCAGCGACTGGAACACCCGCATCTCTTTTTTCACCAGCGCCGACTTCTGCTTGTGGGGGAACATGGGGTCGAGGTAGATGACATCCGGCCGCTCGGCCAATCCCAGCAGGGTCTCCACCGCAGGGCCGTGCAGCAGTTGCATCCGCTCGCGCACCCAGGGGCCGATCTCGGGATCCTGCGCGGCGCGTGCCAACCCGTCCTGCAGCAGAGCGGCCACCACGGGGCTGCGCTCAATCATGGTCACCTTGCAGCCGAGGGAGGCGAGCACGAAGGCATCGCGTCCCAGCCCGGCGGTGGCATCCACCACGGTCGGCATGGCGCCCGCCTTGAGCCCCACCGCCTTGGCGATGGACTGGCCACGGCCACCGCCGAACTTGCGACGATGAGCAACCGCCCCTTCGACGAAATCCACGTAGACGGCGCCCAGCTTGGGTTCGTCCAGCTTGCGCAGCTCCAGCCGTTGCGGGGTGAACACCAGGGCAAACTGGGGCAGGTCGATCTGGTCAAGCTGGCTGCTCAGGGCTTCTGCCTGGGCCGCCTTGGCGGGGTCTTCGAGGAGGATTTGCATGGGCTCTGGATGCATTCTAAGTTCAGTGAACCGAGTGTATCACAGCCCCTTTGCGTGGCTGTAGGGAGGAAACCCCATGCACCTGCTTATCGCCCTGCTGCTTGCCGCCCAGAGCGGTGGCCAGCTCAAAGTCTGCGGCGTTGACTGGCCCCCCTTCTCCTACGCCGAACAGGGCAAGCTGATGGAGGGCATATCGGTCGAGATCCATCAGGAGGTGGCACACCGCCTCGGCATGCAGCTCACCCTGCTCGAACTGCCGTGGGGACGCTGTGAACAGTACGTCAACACCGAGCTGGCGGACGGCATTCTCGACAACGCGCCCCTCCCCGGCTGCTACCACTCCGATCTTGCCACCGCCTTCTACCCGCTGGCCGCCTATGTGCGCAGCGACAGCCCGCTGCAAACCTTCTCGTGGGAGATGGCCAAGGGGCTGAAAGTGGGGATGGTCAGGGGCTATGACTACACCGACAGGATCAAGCACTTCACCGGCTGGGTGCCCATCAAGGCCCACTCCGACAAGCAGCTGCTGCTGATGCTGGAGAAGAGCCGGGTCGACCTGATAGTGCTGGATTACTTCTCAGCCCCCATTCTCTCCAGAGAGCAGGACGTCAAGATCCGCGCGCTCACCCCCTTTCTCGACTCGACCCCGCTCTACCTCTGCTTCGGCAAGCAGAAGGCTGACCTGCTGCCCGCCTACAACGAGGCGCTGCAACAGATGCTGGACGAAGGGGTGCTGGATCGCATCTATCTGCGCTATCTCGGGGAGGATTACCGGACACTGAAGGAGAAACAGGAGAGGATGAAAGCGGCGCAGTAAGGGCTAGCTGGTCTGCAGGAACATGCTCTTGTCGTTGAGCTGCAAATACTCGGTGAGGTCGTCGTAGGCGAGCGGCCGGCTCAGCAGATAACCCTGGGTGAAGGCACACCCCTTCTGGCAGAGGAAGTTGAGCTGCTCGCGGGTCTCCACCCCCTCGATCACCACCTGCATGCCGAGGTTGTGCACTATGTTGATGATGCCGTCCAGCAGCAGCCGGTCCTGCTCGTTGAACGGGATGTGGCGCACGAAGGCCCGGTCGATCTTCACCAGGTCCACCGGGAAGTTGCGCAGATAATTGAGCGCCGAGTAGCCGGTACCGAAGTCGTCGATGGCCAGCTTGCAGCCTGCCTCGCGCAGGGCATCGATCCGCACCCTGTGCTGATCGCTGGTCTCCATCAGCAGGGATTCGGTGATCTCGATGACGATGTCCGCCGGATCCAGCCCGAAGTGGTGGATCACCTTGAGCCACTCGCTCGCCTCCGGATCTATGGTCTGGAACTCCAGGGTGGAGCGGTTGATCGACATCTGCAGATCCGGGAAGCCGGATTGCTGCAGCCGCGCCAGATCCCGGCACGACTGCCACAGCACCAGCGCCCCCAGCCCCTGGATGAGCCCGGCCTCCTCCGCCAGCGGAATGAAGTCCGCCGGCGACACCTGACCCCAGTGCGGGTGATACCAGCGCACCAGCGCCTCCAGCTTGGCGACCCGGCCGCTGCGGTTGTCCCAGATCGGCTGGTAGGCCATGGTCAGCTGCTCGAGCTTGATCGCCTCCGCCAGATCCTGCTGCATCTGGTGACGCTGGCGCACCTCTTCGCGCATGGAGGCGCAGTAGCTGCCGAGCAGCCGCCCCTGCCGCTTGGCGGCAAACAGCGCCTGCTCGGCGTTGCGCAGCAGCTCGTCGCTCTCCAGCCCGTCGCCCGGGCAGAGGGTGATGCCGATGGTGGCCGTCACGTAGAGGTGCTGGTTGGCCAGCATGAAGGGGCGGGCGAAGCCGCCGACCACCTGCTTGGCAAACACCTCGGCCTGGCGGCGGTTGACGATGCCGGGCACCAGGAAGGCGAACTCGTCGCCGCCGATGCGGGCCACCAGATCTTCGGTGCGCACCCGGCTCACCAGCCGATCCGACACCTCCCGCAGCAGGGCGTCACCGGCGTGGTGATCCATGCTGTTGTTGACCGCCTTGAAGTTGTTGAGGTCGAGCACCATCAGCGCGAAGCGCTCGCCCCGCTCGCAGAAGCGGCTGAGGCAGCGGCCGAACAGCCAGCGGTTGGGCAGCCCGGTAAGGTTGTCGTAGTTGGCCTGGGCGGCGATCTTCTGCTCCGCCAGCTTGGTCTGGGAGAGGTCGCTAAAGATGGCGATGTACTGGCTGATGCGCCCCCCTTCCCGCAGGGTGCTGATCATCAGCTGCTGGGGGTAGAGCTTGCCGTTCTTGCGCTTGTTCCACACCTCGCCGCGCCACACCCCCACCCGCTCCAGCGCGTGGTACATGTCGGCGTAGAAGGCCTGATCGTGCAGGCCGGACTTGAGCAGGCTGGGGCGCTGGCCGCACACCTCCTCCTCGCTGTAGCCGGTGATCTGTTCGAACGCCGGGTTGACCGAGATGATGCGACTGTCGGCGTCGCACACCAGGATCGCCTCTGACAGGTTGTCATAGACCCGGTGGGAGAGCTTGAGCTGCTCGGCGTGACGCTTGAGGGGGTCTATGTTCTCCAGCACCACCATCAGGTAGTCAGGCTGCAATTGATCGTCCCGCACCAGGGTGACGGTGACCCGCCCCCACAGTAGCTGGCCGTCACGGTGCAGGTAACGCTTCTCCTGGGTGAAGGCGGTACGCTCGCCACGCCTGAGCTCTTCATAGCAGGCGACGCTGCGCAGCCAGTCTTCCGGATGATTGAGCTCGGCGGCGTTGCGATGAACCAGCTCCTCCTGGCTGTAGCCCAGCATCTTTTCGATGGCCGGATTGGTCCAGAGGATCTTGCCGTCCAGATCGAGCTTGCCGATCCCCACCGGGGCGTGGGACATCATGGTGTGCAGAAAATCGTGGTACTCGGGCTGGGGCGGCGCCGGCTGCTGCAGCATCAGCGCCAGTTCGCGCCCGGCCAGCGGAGCCAGCAGGCGCAGCAGGCCCATCACCTTGTCCATGTTGGTGAGCGGCCGCTTGAACAGCAGGCTGCAGATGCCCACCGTCTCCCCCTGCGCACTCCTGAGGGCGATGCCGGCATAGGCCTGGATCTGCCAGGCCTGCAACACGGCGGCGTGGGGGAACAGCTGCTGTACCCGATCGCTGAACCAGGCCTCGCCCTCCTGCAGGGTGATCTCCCCCAGGGTGGCGCTGACCGGAAAACTGAAGCGGGTCGTATCGAGAGAGGCAGGATAGGTTGCATGCACCTTGCAGGAGAGCCCCGCTTGATCCCTACCCGAAATCAGGACGAAGTCGGCCCCGACCGCTGCTGCGATTTCACTCACAAAGGTATCGAAATATCCCTGACCACTCGAATGAGACAGACTTGAGATGATTTGATAGACAGACTCGAGTGCTCGCCTCATGGCAAGGTTCTTTCTCTCCTTGGAAGGTAGACCCCGACTCTACTGAAGAGGCGGGAACAGTGCAAACATGCTATCCGCAAGATATTAAAATGCCTTGAGAAAAGGGACCAAAAGGTCCCTTTTTATCTCAAAAATCACGCGGTGATCGCACTCTGTAGCAGAGGTGTACCTGCTTGAAGCTCACGCCTGGCGGGGCCTGCAGCCTCATGCGGCAATCCCGCTGTGGCGCAGCAAGGCATCCACCTGAGGCTCACGACCACGGAAGGCACGGAACAGCTCCATCGGCTCCTTGGAACCACCCTTCTCCAGGATGTTCTTCAGGAAGGAGTGGCCGGTCACCGGGTTGAAGATCCCCTCCTCCTCGAAGCGGGAGAAGGCGTCGGCGGAGAGCACTTCCGCCCACTTGTAGCTGTAGTAGCCCGCCGCATAACCGCCGGCGAAGATGTGGGAGAAGCTGTGCTGGAAGCGGTTGAAGGCCGGCGGCGTCATCACCGCCACCTCGCGACGCACCTCGTCCAGCAGCGCCGGGATCTGATCCGCATTGGTCGGGTCAAACTCCTGGTGCAGACGGAAGTCGAACAGGGCGAACTCCAGCTGGCGCAGCATCTGCATGGCCGCCTGGAAGTTGCGGGCGGTCAGCATCTTCTCCAGCAGATCGGCTGGCAGCGGCTCGCCGGTCTCGTGATGGCCGGAGATGAAGGCCAGTGCCTCGGACTCCCAGCACCAGTTCTCGAGGAACTGGCTCGGCAGCTCCACCGCGTCCCAGGCCACGCCGTTGATGCCGGCCACACCGGCCACGTCGATCCGGGTCAGCATGTGGTGAATGCCGTGACCGAACTCGTGGAACAGGGTGACCACTTCGTTGTGGGTAAACAGGGCGGGTTTGCCGTCCACCGGGCCGTTGAAGTTGCAGGTCAGGTAGGCCACCGGCTTTTGCAGCGAACCGTCCTGACGGTAGCGACGGCCTAGGCAGACGTCCATCCAGGCGCCGCCCTGCTTGTGCTCGCGGGCATAGAGGTCGAGGTAGAAGCTGCCGCGCAGCTCATCCTCGGCATCGAAGATGTCGTAGAAGCGCACGTCCGGGTGCCAGGTGTCGATGCCGAGGCGCTCGCGCACCTTCATGCCGAACACCCGCTTGACCACCTCGAACAGCCCTTTCACCACCTTGCTGGCGGGGAAGTAGGGGCGCAGCTGCTCGTCGGAGATGGAGAACTTGTGCTGCTTGAGCTTCTCGGCGTAATAGGGGATATCCCAGGCCGCCAGCTCGCTCTGGCCGTGTTGTTCGCTGGCGAAGGCGCGGATCTCTTCGAGCTCGGCCTTGCCCTGCGACAGGGAGCGGCGCGCCAGATCGGTGAGGAAGTTCACCACCTGCTCCGGCTTGTCCGCCATCTTGGTGGCAAGGGAGAGCTCGGCGTAGTTGGCAAAGCCCAGCAGCTGGGCCAGCTCGCGGCGCAGGGTGAGCAGCTCGGTCATGATGGCGGAGTTGTCCCACTTGCCGGCATTGGGGCCCTGGTCGGAGGCGCGGGTGGTGAAGGCCTCGTACAGCTCGGCGCGCAGGGCGCGGTTGTCGGCATACATCATCACCGGCAGGTAGGAGGGGATGTCCAGAGTGAACAGCCAGCCTTCCTTGCCCTTCAGCTCGGCCAGCTGGCGAGCGGCGGCCTGTGCACTCGCAGGCAGCCCGGCCAGCTCGGCCTCGTCGATCACCAGCTTGCTCCAACCCTGGGTCGCGTCCAGCACGTTGTTGCTGAAACGGGAGGCCAGCTCGGAGAGGCGGGCCTGGATCTCGCCGTAGCGCTGCTGCGCCTCGGCGGGCAGGCCGATACCGGACAGGCGAAAATCGCGCAGGGTATTCTGGATCTCCTTGCGCTGGGCGGCGCTCAGCAGGGGGAAATCGTCGCTCTCGGAGAGGGCCAGGTAGGCTTGATAGAGCCCTTCGTGCTGACCGACATAGGTCTGGAATTCGGACAGCAGCGGCAGGCAGGCGTCGTGGGCCTCGCGCAGCGCCTCGCTGTTGAGCACGGAGTTGAGGTGGCTGACCGGCGACCAGATCCGGGACAGACGGTCATTTACCTCTTCCAGCGGGGCGATCAGGCTGTCCCAGGTATGGGGCTCGCGCTGGGCCAGCACATCGCTGATCTTCTGTTTGCAATCGGCAATGGCCTGCGTCACGGCAGGCTGTACCTGGTCGGGCTGGATCTGGCTGAACGGGGGCAGCGAGTCCATTGTCAGCAAAGGGTTAGTCATCCGGCAATACCTCTAAATTCTCTACAGCCCCTGCCGTCCAGAAGCTTGCTTGGACTACCTAAGATGTAGGCAGAAACCCCATTAATCAAGCCTTTGCCATCGAGAGCGAGGGCCGCTGCCCACATTTGGTCAAAAGCTGCGCACAAAACGACCAGATAGTCCCCCAGAAACGACAATGCCGGCCCCGGGGCCGGCATTGTCTGCATTGCATAGAAAGCGTCCTGCCATCAGGCCCGGGCATCTTCCTTCAGCCACTGCGCCACGCGCTTGGCGAAGTAGGTGAGGATGCCGTCGGCCCCGGCTCGCTTGAAGCAGAGCAGGGACTCCATGATGCTCTCCTTCTCCTTCAACCAGCCGTTCTGGATCGCCGCCATGTGCATGGCGTACTCGCCGCTCACCTGATAGGCGAAGGTCGGCACGCCGAACTGATCCTTCACCTGGCGGATCACGTCCAGATAGGGCATGCCCGGCTTGACCATCACGCTGTCGGCCCCTTCCTGGATATCCAGCGCCACCTCGTGCAGGGCTTCATTGCTGTTGGCCGGATCCATCTGGTAGGTGGCCTTGTTGCTCTTGCCGAGGTTGCCGGCCGAGCCGACCGCGTCGCGGAACGGGCCGTAGTAGCAGGAGGCGTACTTGGCGGAGTAGGCCATGATCTGGGTGTTGATGAAGCCGTTCTCTTCCAGCGCCGCGCGGATGGCGCCGATGCGGCCGTCCATCATGTCCGACGGCGCGACGATATCGACCCCGGCGGCAGCGTGGGAGAGCGCCTGTTTCACCAGGATTTCGGTGGTGATGTCGTTCAGCACATAGCCTTCATCATCGATGATGCCGTCCTGACCGTGGGTGGTAAACGGGTCGAGCGCCACGTCGGTGATGACCCCCAGCTCCGGGAAGCGGGCCTTCAAGGCACGTACGGTACGCTGGGCCAGCCCGTCCGGGTTGTAGGCCTCTTCCGCCAGCAGGCTCTTCTGCTCCAGCGGGGTGACCGGGAACAGGGCGATGGCCGGCACGCCGAGTGCCACCAGTTCGGCGGCCTCCTCCAGCAACAGATCGATGGAGAGACGCTCCACCCCCGGCATGGAGGGAACGGCTTCACGGCGGTTCTCCCCCTCCAGCACGAACACGGGGTAGATGAGATCATTGGCGGTCAGTACGTTCTCGCGCACCAGACGACGGCTGAAATCATGTTTGCGCACCCGGCGCAGGCGGCGGCCCGGAAAGGCGCCTGGAAGAGTTGTAGCCATGAGTCACTCCAAAAGAGGAAGTTGGAAAAACGCGGCGGAGGTGGCCCGGGTATGGGCCAGCAAGGCCTCGGGCGCTTCACCACGGCAGGCCGCCACCACCTGGGCGATGTGCGGCAAAAAAGCGGGTTCGTTGCGTTTGGGTCTGGGTTTCAGATCCCGCGGCACCAGGTAGGGGGCGTCCGTCTCTATCATCAGCCGGCCGGCCGGAATGCGGGCCACCTGCTCGCGCAGCAACTGACCGCGACGCTCGTCGCAGAGCCAGCCGGTCACCCCGATATGCAGCCCCAACGCCAGACACTCGTCCAGCTCCTCATCGGAGCCGGTGAAGCAGTGCAGCACGGCCCCCGACAGTTTGGGCAGCCAGGGGCGCAGGATCTCTATGAAACGGGTGTGGGCATCGCGGCAATGGAGAAACACCGGCATCCCGAGCTCGGCGGCCAGCGCCAGCTGGGAATCGAATACCGCGTCCTGCACCGGACGGGGCGAGAAGTCACGGTTGTAGTCGAGACCGCATTCGCCGATGGCCACCACCTGTGGCAGCGCCGCCAGCTCGCGCAGGGCGGGCAGGGTCGCCTCATCGACGCTTTTGGCATCGTGGGGGTGGACCCCGGCGGTGGAAAAGCAGTAGCCAGGCCAGCGGGCGGCCAGGGCGGCGCTCTCGCAGCTGCCGATCAGATCTGTGCCGGTCAGGATCAGCGCCTCCACCCCGGCGGCGCGGGCGCGGGCCACCAGATCGGCCTGTTCATCGGCGAACTGGCTGCTGGTCAGGTTTACACCTATGTCGATCATGGGGTCAGCGAGTCCGAACAAAAGGAAGACATATCTGGTATTTGAAAACCATCTACTCGATGGGGCCTTACCATACGCCTCGAACGGGAGCATGAAAAGAGGAAGGGAGCCTCAGCTCCCCTCTTCCGTTGATTCCTGTTGCTCCTCGTCCTCTTTCTTCACGTAGAAGCGGGCGAAGAACAGACCTATCTCCCACAAAGCCCACATGGGGATCGCGAGCAGGGTCTGGGAAAAGACATCGGGCGGCGTCAACAGCATGCCGACCACGAACACCCCGACGACGACGTAGGGACGTTTCTCCTTCAGGCTCTTGGGGGTGGTCACCCCGGTCCAGCACAGCAGTATGGTGGCTACCGGAATTTCGAACGCCACCCCGAACGCGAAGAACAGGGTCAGCACGAAGTCCAGATAGCTGGCGATGTCGGTCGCCACCGTTACCCCGGCGGGCGCGGTGCTGGTGAAGAAACCGAACACCAGCGGGAACACCACGTAGTAGGCGAACGCCATGCCGGCGTAGAACAACACGGCACTGGAGGCGACCAGCGGCATGATGAGACGCCGTTCATGTTGGTACAGACCGGGGGCTATGAAGGCCCAGGCCTGGTAGAGCAGATAGGGGATCGCCACGAAGAAGGAGACCACCAGGGTCAGCTTGATCGGCGTCAGGAAGGGCGTCGCCACGTCCGTCGCTATCATGCTGGTCCCTTCCGGCAGCTGGCTGAGCAGCGGCTGGGCCACGAAGTCGTAGATGTTGTTGGAGAAGTAGATCAGCGCGATGAACACCAGCAGGATGGCGGTGATGGAACGCAGCAGGCGCGTTCTCAGCTCCACCAGGTGGCTGATCAGGGGTTGTTCGGCCTGACTCATGGCTTCACCTCCCCTTGTTCGGTACGTGGCTGGGCACCGGGGCGCTCATCCACGATCGCTGTCTGTTCCGGCACGGCCACCGTGGCGGCTGGCGGCACAGATTCCTCCTTCACCTCGGCCGATGCCGGTGCGGGATGGATGGTGTTTTGCTGTTCGTATGGACGGGTCACCGATTGTGCGGCCGCTTTCAGCTGCTCGATAGACTCCTGCAGCTCGGGGCTCAGGTTGTTCATCTGCAGCTGTTCGGCCTTCTTCAGGTCGTTGTGCAGATCCTGCAACTTGAGCTCCTGCTCCAGCTCGGCCTTGACCGAGTTGGCGGTGCTGCGGATCAGTCTGATCCAGTGGCTGGCGGTACGGATCGCCACGGGCAGCCGCTCGGGGCCGAGCACCACCAGGGCGACGACACCAATGACAACCAGCTCCCAGAAACCGATATCGAACATGGCTTAGGCCTGATCTTTATCTTTCTGCTTGGCGGCATCGCTAGGCTGGCCAGCCGCTTCGTTCAGCTGCTTCGGCGGAAACTCGGCATCCTTCTGCTCGGACTTGGCATCGCTCGGCTCGTCAGAGAGTGCCTTCTTGAAACCCTTGACCGCGGCGCCCAGATCACCGCCGATGCCACGCAGCTTCTTGGTACCAAACAGCAGCACGACGATGACTGCGATGATCAACAATTGCCAAATACTGATACCACCCATGATTTTTATCTCCAGGACAGGCGCCCGCTGGCGCGGTTTATTTAATGGGAACGGGTCCGCAACCAACCCAGCAACCAGCATAACCCGGCGCCGGCGAGGCTGATTTGTCCCCACTCAATGTGTTGTTTTTGGGTCAGCAAGAATACACCGGCCAATAGCAGGCTGGCTCCAACCCCTAAGAGGTAGCGAGCCTGTCCCTGCCGACGGCTGTGACGGCGGAACTCGGCGAACATCTGGTCGAAATGGTGCTGTTGATGGCGAGTCTGGCGCAGGGTCTCGTAGACCAGCTCCGGCAGTTCCGGCAGCTTCTCCGCCCAGAATGGCGCCTTCTCCTTGATGGCAGTCCACACCGCCTTGGGCCCCACCTGCTGGTACATCCAGTTTTCCAGATAGGGTTTGGCGGTCTGCCACAGATCCAGCTGGGGATAGAGCTGACGACCCAGCCCTTCCACATAGAGCAGGGTTTTCTGCAGCAGCACCAGCTGCGGCTGCACCTGCATGTTGAAGCGACGGGCGGTGTTGAACAGGTTGAGCAGCACGTGGCCGAACGAGATCTCGGACAGCGGTTTCTCGAAGATGGGCTCGAGCACGGTGCGGATGGCGAACTCGAACTCGTCCACCTTGGTATCGGGCGGCACCCAGCCGGACTCCACGTGCAGCTCGGCCACCCGGCGGTAGTCGCGGTTGAAGAAGGCGAGGAAGTTCTCCGCCAGGTAGCGCTTGTCTTCCCGATTGAGGGTGCCGACGATGCCGCAGTCGATGCCGATCCAGAGCGGATTCTCGGGGTGCTCATAGGAGACGAAGATGTTGCCCGGGTGCATGTCGGCGTGGAAGAAGCTGTCGCGGAACACCTGGGTGAAGAACACCTCCACCCCGCGCTCGGCCAGCAGCTTCATGTTGGTGCCGTTGGCTTCCAGCGCCGCGATGTCGGAGACCGGAATGCCGTAGATCCGCTCCATCACCAGCACCTGCTCGCGGCAGTGCTCGGTGAACACCTCGGGCACGTAGAGCGCATCTGAGCCGGTGAAGTTGCGACGCAGCTGGATGGCGTTGGCCGCCTCCCGCATCAGGTTGAGCTCGTCGAGGATGGTCTTGCGATACTCCTCCACCACCTCGATGGGGCGCAGTCGTCCGCTCTGGGGCACGAAACGGGCCAACAGACGGGCCAGCGCCTGCATCAGCCGCAGGTCGGCCTCGATGACCGGTTCGATATCGGGGCGGATCACCTTGATGACGATCTCGCGGCCGTTCTCCTTCAGCCTGGCGGTATGCACCTGGGCGATGGAGGCGGACGCCAGCGGCGTCTCGTCGAAGTCGTCGAACAGGGTCTCGATGGTGCAGCCCAGGCTCGCCTCGATCTGGCGACGGGCAGCCTGACCGCAGAAGGGGGGCACCCTGTCCTGCAGCAAGGCCAGCTCTTCGGCGATATCCGGCGGCAGCAGATCGCGCCGGGTCGAGAGCATCTGACCGAACTTGATAAAGATGGGGCCGAGCGCCTCGAAGGCGAGCCGGATACGGGCACCACGGCTCAGCTCCTGGCGCTTGTTCTTGAGCCAGAACAGGCTGCGACGGGCCAACCGGCCGGGCCAGGGCTGATAACGGGCGGGCACCAGCTCGTCGATGCCCTGCTCCAGCAGGATGCTGATGATGCGATAGAGGCGCTTGAACTCCTTCGGTGTCATCAGGCTACCCGCTGTTCGAAGCGGGCCAGCCGCAGCTCGACCGCTTTCATCTGTTGCGCCAGCAGCTCGACATCGTCGTTGAAGCTGGCCACTTCCAGCGGACCCGGCGCAAGCCGGATCTCTTCGGTCAGATACTCGGCCAGCTGACGCTGGCTGCGGCACAGTTCACGCCCCAGCAAGCGACGTGCCTGACGAGCACCACGCAGCAGGGTGTGGGCCAGCACGTCGCCGGTATAGCGGGACAGCTCCTCTTCCCAGTCGATGTCGAGCTCACCCAGCAGTACGCTGAACGCCTGCACCAGCTGGGGGTCGCCGCTCAGATCCAGCTTCTCCTCGCGGATGTAACGCGTCAGAGAGGAGGGATCCTTGAGCAGGCCAAGGGCGGTCAGGGAGAGGCTCAGCACCGCATCGGCCTCCCCTTCAAACTTGGCCAGCACATCCAGCCGGCGCCCGGAGAAGACAAACCAGAGCGGCTTGAGCTCGCGCAGCTCCAGCTTGAGTACCTTGCCCGCCAGCTTGCGCAGCCGCTCGGGGCTCTGCTTGTCCAGTTCCAGCAGTCTGTTGAGGCTGGTTTCGATCACCGCGGTGACCATGGCATCCATCGGCATAGGCGACCTTAAAACTTGTAACCGCGGTGCAGGGCGACCACGCCCTGAGTCAGGTTGTAGAACTCCACCTGCTCGAAACCGACATTTTCCATCATGCCGGCCAGGGTCTGCTGATCCGGGTGCATGCGGATGGATTCCGCCAGGTATTTGTAGCTTTCGCTGTCGTTCGCGACTATTTCGCCCATTTTCGGCAGCAGTTTGAAGGAGTAGAGGTCATAGAGCTTGGCGATCACTTCGCTCACCGGCTTGGAGAACTCCAGCACCAGCAGACGGCCGCCCGGCTTCAGTACCCGGAACATGGAGGCGAGCGCCTTGTCCTTGTCGGTAACGTTGCGCAGGCCGAAGCCGATGGTGATGACGTCGAAATGGTTGTCCGGGAAGGGGAGCGCCTCGGCGTTGGCCTGAACGTAGGAGACGTTGTTGGCCACCCCCAGGTTGCGCAGCTTGTCGCGACCCACCTTGAGCATGGAGTCGTTGATGTCGGCCAGCACCACCTGACCGGTTTCACCGACGATGCGGGAGAACTTGGCGGTCAGATCGCCGGTACCACCGGCCAGATCCAGCACCTTCTGGCCCTTGCGCACACCGGAGCAGTCGATGGTGAAGCGCTTCCACAGGCGGTGGATGCCGAACGACATCAGATCGTTCATCAGATCATACTTGGCTGCCACCGAATGGAAGACGCCGGCGACCAGGGTTTCCTTCTCGGTCGCGGCCACGGTTTTAAAGCCAAAATGCGTTGTCGTAGTCTGTTCTGACATCCCTTAAACACCCATAGAGCAAAGAATGGCCGCCAGTTTACCAGAGCCAATGGCGTGCGGACACCTTAAACCCGGCTGGTGACCAACTGCATCCCCAGCACCACCATGGCCAGACAGAGAAACAGGTTGAGGCCGATGTTGAGCAGCGCCTTGAGATAAGCGCCATGCTGGGCCAGCGCTACCGTGTCCAGCGCGAAAGAGGAGAAGGTGGTGAGTGCACCGAGGATCCCCACCATCAACAGCGGCTTCATCGGGTGTTCGGCTATGTGGCCGTTCAGGATGAGGGCGTAGGCTACTCCCATGATGAAGGAGCCGATCAGATTGACCATCAGGGTGCCGTAGGGGAAGTGGCGCCCCAGCAGCAGCGCCATCAGCTCGGCGATGCCAAAACGCAGGCAGGCACCGATGGCTCCGCCGGCAGCAACAAATAACCAGGTTTGCATGGAAGCAGACTCCACAGTATCAGGTCGACATTATGCAAAATGTCGACCTGGGGGGACAGCAGGGCAATTAATCGACGCCCTCGGCTCAACGGCGAAAATCGACCGGCTCGCTCTGTGCCAGGTGCAGCGTGGTGCGGGCCGGCCTGGTGTCGGCAATCAGTTTGCCATGGCGAATGGAGTAGCGCACCGGCACTTGCCGGCGCACCGCATCGAAGCCGTTTTCGGCAGGCAGGATCAGCAGATTGGCCGGCTTGCCCAGCTCGATGCCGTAGCGATCCTGCACGTTCAGGGTGCGGGCGCTGTGACTGCCGATCAGCTTGAGGCTGTCGTTGATCTCTTCGTACCCCATGACCTGACAGACATGCAGCCCCATGTGCAGCACCTGCAGCATGTTGGCCGTCCCCATGGGATACCAGGGGTCGAACACGTCGTCGTGACCGAAGCAGACGTTGATGTTCGCCGCCAGCATCTCCTTCACCCGGGTGATGCCGCGGCGCTTGGGATAGCTGTCGAACCGCCCCTGCAGGTGGATATTCACCAGCGGGTTGGCGACGAAGTTGAGGTCGGCCAGCTTCAACAGCCGGAACAGGCGCGACGCATAGGCCCCGTTGTAGGAGTGCATGGCGGTGGTGTGGCTGGCGGTCACCCGCTGGCCCATGCCGCGCTCGTAGGCCAGGGTCGCCAGCGTCTCGATAAAGCGGGACTGCTCATCATCGATCTCGTCACAGTGCACATCGACCAGAACTTGATACTTCTCGGCAAGATCGAACACATAGTGCAAGCTTTCGACCCCATATTCCCGAGTGAACTCGAAATGGGGGATGGCGCCGATCACGTCGGCACCCAGCTTGAGGGCCTCTTCCAGCAACGCCTTGCCGTTCGGGTAGGAGAGGATCCCCTCCTGCGGGAAGGCGACGATCTGCAGCTCCACCCACTCCTGCATCTCTTCCCTCACCTCCAGCATCGCCTTGAGAGCGACCAGATTGGGATCGGAGACATCGACGTGGGTACGGACAAACTGGATACCGTTGGCGATCTGCCACTTCAGCGTCTGGATGGCGCGCCGTTTCACATCCTCGTGGGTCAGCATTGCCTTGCGCTCGGCCCAGCGTTCGATCCCCTCGAACAGGGTGCCGGAGAGGTTCCAGCTCGGCTCGCCCGCCGTCTGGGTGGTATCGAGATGGATGTGCGGTTCGATAAAGGGGGCAATGGCGAGCCCCTCCTCCCCATCCAGCTCATGGGTGGAGAGCAGATGAGTGCTCATGGGCTCGATGGCACGGATCAGGCCATCCTGGCAGAGGATCTGCCAGGTCCCCTCCCTGCCGGCCAGGCGCAGGTTCTTTATCAGCATGTTTTTCTTCCTTTTTTCAGCCGCCAATTGCTTTTTCAAGCCACAACTTAGCTTGGATCAATTTGATAGAAAAGCGTTCATATTGAATACATATGAGACTGTTACTATTGATAGACAGCAACAATAAAAGGGAGTTGATTGGGATGAAAGCAGGATTGACCGAGATCGGCAGCGCAGGCTTGTTTCACGAGTATCTGCAGACGCTGGGCATCAGCAAGCCACCATTGACCTCGATAGAGAAGCAGTGGGAATACAAACGCGATGAACGACTGGTGGCTGCCATCGAGATAGAAGCGTCGGGACAGCCCCGTTTCTATCTCGATGCCAGACAGATATCGATGAATTGAAAAAGCAGAAACAAAAAAGCCTCCCGATTGGGAGGCTTTAATATTTAATGGTGCTGATACCCAGAATCGAACTGGGGACCTCATCCTTACCAAGGATGCGCTCTACCGACTGAGCCATATCAGCACACTAACCGGTAAAGACCACGCTCACCGCGTAATCTAAAATTGGGTGCCTGGCAGTGTCCTACTCTCGCATGGCGAATGCCACACTACCATCGGCGCTACAGCGTTTCACTTCTGAGTTCGGCATGGGGTCAG